>BQJC01000001.1:300000-600000 GCA_021604505.1 Nitrospinaceae bacterium
TGGCCCCCATATTCACCGGGATGAACGGCTTATCCTTCCTTTCGCTCAGGGTATGAAGAGCCCGGGCAAACAGTTCCTTACCTGTTCCAGATTCACCTAAGATCAGTACCGGTGAGGGAACCGAGGCAAACTGTTTGAGAACCAGGAAGGTTTCAAGGATTTTCCGGTTTTGGGTCACGATTCCTGCATTCATGCATTCCTCGTGGATTTTTTCCATTTCTCCTTTGAACGTAGAGGGCTCGGCCAGGGAACCGACGTTCAGGTCACAAAATCTTTTTTCCAATTCCTCGTGTTCTTCCTGCAGTTTTAATTTTTGTTTAGTGATGGTTTCCAGTTTTGCCTGCAACTCATGGATTCGTTGATACTGAGTCTCCTCCAGCTTTTTTTCTTCAACCATACCTTCCTGCAAATCACTCAGCATGTTTAAAGTTTGCTTTAGTTCTTCCTCTTTTCCGGTCAACTTTTGTAAAACACGGGCGATGCTGGATTCGATTTGCTGTTTTTCAATTAATAACTCATCGGAATATTTTTTCTCCACCGTGGACTGATAGACAGAAGCGAGCAAACTGGTTATCACAATAGTGAGAATGGGTAAAAACAGTTCGAGAATGACTCCAAAGTAAAATAAAAAAATTCCTAAAACCACATACCCGCCCGCCAGAATAAAAACCGCACTTATGGTTCGAACGTACTGTCGGGATATCAGCATTCGGGAAGTTGCGAAGCTCAACAGAAAAATCATCAGGACGTTGAAAGCCGGAGTGGTTTCGCGGAGAAAATTTCGGGTCAACAGGGTGTTGATAATGTTAGCGTGGATACCGGGGCCGGGGAAATTTCTTTCCAGGGGAATGCTTTTTATATCGCTTCCGGATAAGGTGTTTGCGATTAAAATTATTTTTCCGGTCAGGTCTTCAATCCCTTCCGAGGGAGCCGCTTTTTCATCGGATAAAACAGAAGCAAAGGAGGCATGCTTGAAAGTGTCCTCCCATTTGCCGGCAAAGTTGATGAGCATCTGCCCCTTGGAATCGACAGGAATGGATAAATCCGTAACTGCTTTTTCGCCAGGAAGGCTGACTCCCGGAACGATTAGAGATGAACCTGTGAATCGGATATTTGAATGAGGGACTTTCAAAAAATTAAGGACGGTTTGAAATGCCAGGGAGGGGAGAAGTTTTTCCTGATGGCGAACCACCAGCGGGACGCGTCTCACGATCCCGTCAATATCGCGGTTGGTGGCAATATGGCCCAGCCCTTCCGGACGCATTAGTTCAGGCAAGGGGAATATGGAGTCTTCCGACGAAAAAAGATTCTTTTTAGTCCCGGAGGCCAAATGATCTTCCCATAAATAAGACGAACCGGGCTTTTTTTCTGAAAGCAGAAGATCGCTTTCAGAAAGGCTGATAGCAACCGGAAACACAACATTTCCTATATCGCGGGAAGCGGACGCCAGAAAGGCATCTTTTTCAGGGGCCTGAGGGTGTGCAAACAAAATATCATAGGTGACCACCGCGGCTTCAGCATCCTTTAAAAACGCAAGCATTTGCGCATGAATCGACCGGTCCCAGGGCCAGTTCCCGTATTTCCTGGCGCTGGCATCATCCGCATCGATCATAACCAGGGAAGAAACAGTATCTATTTCCCCCCGGAATGCGAACCGCATGTCTATCGTTTTTAATTCCCAGGATCGGAAAAGATCCCCGGCTAAAAAAAACAACGTCAGGGTGAGTCCTGCTCCGCACAGACCTATCAGGAAAAATTTCTTCATCGTAATCGTAAGATCCAAGGTTCGGGCTATTTTCGTTCCAGCTCTTTTCCCATGGTCCCTATCATGTCGATAGGCTTATCCGGTTTGTCGATCAAAGGAATTTTACGAGATCCACGCATAATACTCTGATTTTTCTCATAAATAAACACCTCCATATAGGCCTCAGTCCATTCCGATTCGTCTTGCCGGGTAAAAAACTCAACCAGGCGATTGATATCTTGAAAACCTGTAAGCGAATTTTTTTCTATGGTAAAAAATTTGTTCCTCAAATCCAGATCCACAGGGATCCCGGGCCGTGAAGAAACCAAAGCCTTTAATCGCTCCAAACCCGCGGGTCCCTGAACACGAAATTCAATTCCGGAACTTTCTGCCGGCACCTGGAGGGTTTCTCCTGCCTGAATGAAATTATTTTTTGTGTCTTCGTTGGGAAAGATCACTTTAGCCTCACCATCGGGTCTGACATCAAACAGAATCAGGTAGCAGGGCCTTTCAGCTTTGATAAAAAAGGTAATTTTCTCACCAATTTGATATTCATTTTTTTCCGTCCAAATTTTAACGTTCAAACTGGTTTCATTGGGTTTCAGTGCAATCAGATGATCCAGCGCCTCGTCATAATTTTCGACATGGCCCAATGCTCTCACAGACGATTCCTGTTTTTTCAGTCGTTCCAACAAAGCCAGATCTTCTTTAAAAATAGCATTTTTAGGCATTTCTATCTTGCCGGATGAGGCAATGTGCCCCGTGGATGTGGACACCAGTTGAGCCCAGATGGAAAGACCGCGTTTTCCCTGTTTGTAATACCCTCTGATAAAATAATCCATGCCCCGCTCCTCAGCCAATTGCCGGAAATCGGTGGGGTTGGAAATTTTTTCTACCTCCATTACCTCCAGGCTTTCTACCTGGGAAAGCACAATGGTGAAATCTTCTTTAAAGCGGGAACTGAATTCGGTGGTTTGGTTTATCCCCATGGACCTGAAGTCGTACACACCGATTTTTGGGTCTCCCCCGGGAGGAATATTATGAAGAATCTGGTTGACCAATCTCGCCACCCCATTGTTCCATAAGGAAGATTTGCCAGGAATGGCAACCATCGGGTTTTCCAGATTCCCAATAATAAATTTATGAGACACATTGGGACTGCCGCCGGCATTTCCGGAAAAAACCAGAAACAAAGACATCCCTATGAAAACGGCCGTAAACGGTTGTTTGAAAAACTCATTTTTAGAGTTGAAAAAACGAGATTCAAACCGTTGTTTCCAAACCTGCCAATAAAGTTTCTTTTCCTTTTTCATTTTCAGGCTCCTTTGTTTTCTCTGAGTTAAATTACATTATTTGGGTTCATATTGCTTTGCGAAATGACCTTTTATGACTTTTCTGACATATAACCCGTTGAAAATTAATCCCTAAAACCTTTAAAATCAGTTTAAAAAATATTCCGCGTGGTATCTTTTTAAGGTGTTATCTCCATTGGCGCTGTAAGGGGTAATTTTTTGTTGAGAGTCCCGGAGCTTGTGATCAGGCATATCTAAAGAACCAGAAACCCCGCCGACTGTTGCTACCTGATTTAGTAAGATCCGCGGTTCCACCGTTTTCTCACATTTGAGAGGGCGCCGATCCATCTTCATACCTTCCGGAAGCCCATTGGAGTGGTTCTCCATCGACTCAGTTAATTGAGGAGATGATTTTTGAGAAGGCCAGGGGACAACGTCTGTCTCGATACAAATGACATTTAAATTTCGCATTTCAGAAACTCCTTATTTAAAATTGGTAAAAATAGTTTCAACCAAATGGATGCATAAAACGGCCAGGCAAAAACGGACGGGTTTCCCATCCATTTGTGTTGAAATTGGGAACGAGAATTATGTCGGGCAATACTAAAAATATTCGGCCACCCCAAAAAGGGTCTGTAGCCGGGAGGGAAATTGGAGGAATTGGAGAGGCAATAGGAAGGATCATTGAAGAAAAAGGGAAGGGTATTAGAAGTATTACCCCACATAATTTCCGTTTGTTTATCATCGGAACCCAACAAACCATTGTTGGATGTTCGCGGGTTAACCGTTTTAATTTTTTTTGCGGAACTCATTTTGAAAACGCCTTTAAAATCAACTTTTTTCTAAGGTTATAATTTGCAAACGCTTACGAATTTGGAAAGGGGCTTTTTCTTTTATAGTCCCGATAATGGAGACTTTCGTTTCCATTCACCCCGTCTTCCAGCGGGTCTTTGTAAATGAGATCCCATGAACCGTCCTGATCGACATCGACGGCATACAGCGTCGGCTCTTTGACCGCAATGTAATAGTAAAAGGACTCCGTGTAATTCACCGTGAACACCAAGTGGTCCGCATTGTTTTTCATCACCTCATCCAGTAATTCTTTTGAAAAATATGAGGTTGTGACTATTCTCCAGGAACAGAAATCGACCCTGCCGTCGTTGTCGGTGTCGTAGGTGATGTAGAGCAGACCGTCATTGGCGAGGTCCCAATCCACCCGCGTTTCAATTTCCGGTTCTGCGTTGGGAAGCCCTTGCGTCCATGCCCCGGATGGAGAAAGCAGGAAAATCGAAATTATAATCAGGATGTGAATTTTGGTTTTCATTTTGGCTTCTCCTTACTTTTTCTTTCCGGTGAACTCCCTAACGATTCTCTTTTGAAAATCGCTCTTACTTAGGGAAGTGCATCCTGCGTGCCAAACTAAAAGCAAAAGATAACCCCTTTAAAATTATTGAGTTATGTAATTTTTCCGATGCAGGGGAATACCGTTAATGCATGGTCCATGCATGGTCCCTGCAGGGAGTCCAAAGTGTGGATAAACCTTTTGTGGGAGAAAATTGAGTAGGTTATTGAATATAAATTGGGAATCTTTGAGGTGGGATTTTTCCCAGGTACCGAATGATTGTGAAACAATCTAAAAATCAAAAAGGTTGCAGTTTGTTAGAACCGCAACCTTTTTGAGCATCCGAATGGCTTTTTAGATTTACAGGTTGATCAAGAAAACAGCAATAAAAATAAGTGACAGAGGAAAAAGTAATGCCTTGACTAGTGTTTCTGGGGTGATAAGCATTTTGGTCTCTCCATGCAAATTGGGTTGAAATAAATTTGGAATTGATGCGATCGATTCCCGATAATTTGGTTTTGCGAGTGACGCTTCCTTTTGGAAGCCGGGGTCCCGCACCCCTCATGCATATTTGTTAATGCATCCTGCGTGCCAAACCAAATAGATTAAAAACCATAATTTTTACAAAAAGTTACTCCGAAAGATCAACAATGTGGGAAGGGGGGATGCGTGGACCATGCATGGTCTTTGCAGGGTTTTCAGGGTATGGATGCGCTGTTGGTGAAGAAAAGGGGGGAGGGTCTTAAAAAAATTTTGGAAGGCCTCCAGAAGGGATTATTTAATTCCCGACTGAATGGCGCCGAAAAAAGGCTGCGGCCCCTTTCGACCGCAACCTTTATAAACGCAATGATTTTCATAGTATACAAGTAAAAACCTTTTCGTTGTTCCTTTCGTTCGATTCGTTATTGGTGTTGTAAAAATCAACACGGATTTTCCCTCTACTGCCATCCCCAACCCCGCTCGGGCGATACAGCCCGGTCAGAGTAATGGATTCACCCGGTTTGAGGGCAGGGGTCGGAACCAACCTCGGTTTTCCGGGAAACGCAATTTTTGTGGTGCTGGGTTTGGAGGTCATGTTTCCAACGTTCTTGATGGTCACCTTTCCCCCGTTAACCCGGTCCGTAAAACATAGAGTGGGGTTCCCGACAACTTTTAAATCAACCCATGTTTGAACCATGGTGTCATTTCCTGGAGGAATAGGTTGGGAAAGAGGAGGGGTAAATTTCCACGTGGATGAACCGCTGTACTTTTGATTGGAACCTTTAGTTCCCCATTTGCTCGAAAACGCTTCATTGTCTCCTGCGCTCATTAAACTGATGGCTGCTGTTACTGCGGCGATGGCGATCGTCTGATTTAGCTTTTTCATTTGGCTTCTCCTTTTTGTTTTATTTCCAAATTTTTTAATAAAACCCTGATTCCAGATTCAGGGGATTCTCGAGGCATGCTCCCCTTTTCCAACCGGAGATTCACACTCCATATCCTTTTCTTCTGTTGCACTACGCATGCCAAACAAAATAATTTGATTTTATCTTTAGCCCGCCGCCTGGCTTGATCGGTGGTGAATGACTGAAGGAATACATGCGGCCTGCTTCGGTCATGCAGGGTTTCCAAAAAATGACTGAGCCACACTTGAAAAAAATGTAAACAGAATATGGATAAAAAATTTAGGTTCATGGGAAGGGAGATCCAGGATACCTAAAAAATGCTGCAAAAAAGGGTTGCAGCCCGTTTGGACTACTATCCTATTGAATTTAAATTGCAGGTTTTTGAACTTGCTGATCCTGGTTTAACTTAGTATTGCAAGCCAGATCCAGCACCACCCAGTGATCCACCGCCGCCCTGCGGACCATCAGGGTCAGCTAGTTCCCCGCCCCCGCCCTGAGGTCCGTCAGGGGTTTCAAGGCTGCCACCATCGGTTTCCCAACTTGGGTTTGCTACCTTGTGGGCCAATAACCCAATGGATACTCCCGCAGATAGGATCGTAAACGCTGCACCCATAAAATGGGTTGGCTTTCCATCATTCTTAGGAGGTTTAGGAGTGTTCGAAACAGGCATTGCGGGCCCAGTAGAAACTTTTCCGATCTGTGCATATCTATTGATTCGTTGCGGTGCGAGCCTGGTTTTACTGGTTGGGGCATAAGATTTGTTGAACGATGTGCCCCCACTCCCGTAACTTGGATGCTTTGGGCCGCCAATGGCCAAACCGGTTGAACCGAGCAACAGCGTGAGGGTGACTACGGATACGATGGGTGCTTTGATAAGATTTTTCATTTTGTTTTCTCCTTCAGGTTGAGGTTTAACAGTTCTGAAAATTTACCAGCTTCGGTTTTTGCTCGAATAGGGGTGAGGGTCCATTTTGAAAGCCGGGGTCCCGTGTCCTGTATGTATTCATTTGCACTCTACGTGCCAAATCAAATTTAATTTATTGATCTTTGTATCACCCCTAATCCAGGGTCTTGATCGGTGGTGGAGAAACAAATGCATGCATGGACCATGCATGGAAGGGCATAGGAAAAACCAGAAAATGGTTCCTGGACTATTGAAAAAAGTAGATGGTGAAAAGAATAGCGAACCCGCTGAGGTATTGACCTTCGAAAGGGAGGTTGGACGAACGAGACCGGATGGTGATTGGTGGGGGAGTAAAGCGGTTAAAAATTCTTTGCTACGCAATTAAATAGTGTCTGGTTCAAAACGGTTTAAGGTCTAAGCGCGCCAGCCATCAAGGATTGGAGTGGGCAAGAACTCAGCCGTCGCCGTCAAATCGCATTCAGGGCGTCCTCAGTTGAGTCATAGATTTCAAAAACCGTCAGGAGGTGAGCCATTGCGAATACATCCTTGACCATCGGCGATAAACTGGCCAGCAGGAATTTTGTGTTATTGTTTTGGCTCGCTTGCATCCCTTCCACCAAGGTGGAAAGGCCCAGGCTGTTAATATAGGTTACCCCGGATAGGTTGATAATTACCGCACTGGGGTTATCTTTTAATAAATCCTTCCACTGTTCCAAAACTTGGGGAGATGTATGGGTATCCACCTCACCCTGAATAGCAAGCGTCACGACTCCGTTACTTTTCTGATTGGATTGAATTTCGATTTTCACGAGTCCACCTCTATTTTATTTCGGGGCTTTCTGGTCCCTGGAGGCCGCCAGAAAACCCGGCGGTTGTTCAACGTCTGGAAAAAATTCTTCCGGATTCTTTCTGGCAGCTGATGGTGGTTCTTGTTGCAGTGCATTGATTGATACTGAAAGAAATTCTTGTTAATCCACCGCTATAGTTGGTGCTGGGGACCATAAAGGTCCTTCCTTCGAGGGCACTCAAATCCCCCAACCGCGTTTGACACCGGATTCCGGCTCCTGCGGCTGGCATCAATGACCTGCAATAGTTAGTTTCAAAGGATACAAACCGGACAAGCGAAGACCAACGACTTATTTCTCCTCCCCGCTGTGCATTGCCTGCAAAACTGTTCTCTGCCATTACTATAGTCATAAAAGCCACAATAGAGAGCGTGATCCATTGAGTCGACCTTTTCATTTTGGTTTCTCCTTTCTTTTTTTAATTTTAAAATTTGAGAGTTGATAGTTTTGAATCCCGATTCATCGGTTTGGCAACTCCGTCGTCCAGAAGGAAGCCGCAGCTGCGCGCCCGTTATTGATAATTGGTATTGCATCCTGCGTGCCAAAAAAAGGAGAGAACGAACCCCAATTATTTTCAATAAGTTTCGCTGGTGAGTCGGTGGTCGAGTGATGGGTCGATGCGTGGACCATGCACGGATTCGTGCCGGGACCAATAGGCGACAAGATAAAACTATCAGAGTATGTTTTGAAGAGCGGACAATCGCCACTATCTACCATTGGGTGAATTTGGTAATTTTTACGAATACTAAATTTGGTCAAAAAAAAAGGTTTTGCAACCTATGATTAAGATTGCAAAACCTTTTAGGACTTAAAATAAAACCAAAAGCCTGGAAAAACTCAGGCCGGATTAAAATTTTATATACGCAATTTTAAAGCCCGATATCTTTCCCAGCCGCGACCCTCTCGTCGACCACATCCATAAGTTTTTCTTTCGTCACGGGTTTTACCAGATAATCTTTCACGCCTTTTTTCAGTAACGACATTGCCATGTTAGTATCTGGATACCCGGTAACGATCACCACAGGAATTCCCGGAGCTTCTCGCATGAGAAAATCAACACACTCCATTCCATTGACTTTGGGCATGCGAATATCGCATAAAATCAGGCCCACGTTGACCATATTGTCTTCCGACTGAAGAGTGGCAATGCCCATTTCTCCGTTGTCGGCTTCTATTACATGAAACCCTGCGCTTTCCAAATGAATTCTCAACACTTCACGGACATCTTCTTCATCATCGATAATTAAGATTTTTCCTTGAGACATTTTTCATTCCTCCTGGTTAAAGTTTAATGGGTGCTTCATAAGTTCATCCTGTTAAACAAGCGAGAAGTCCGATCAAGGTCGAAAGCTTTTTGTGCTTCCCAGGCCCATGTCGGACTGTGGTTTCTTCTAACTCATCGGAAACCCTGAGCCGGGCTTTCTGGTCCGTGATGGCCGCCCGAAAGCCCGGCTGTTGTTCAACGTCTGGAAAAAGTTCTCCCGGTATTCTTTTGGCAACTGATGGTAGCTCTTGTCTCAGTACATTGATTGATGTTGAAAGAAATTCTTTTTAATCCCCGACTATAGTTGGTGCTAGGGATCATATATGTTCTTCCTTCGAGGTCACTCCCATCACCTATGCGCGTTTGACAACGGATTCCGCCTCCTATCCTTTGAAGGGATTTTTTGCAGTAATTAGATTCAAAGGATACAAACAGGACTCGAGGAGAACCTCCTCTTTATTCTCCTCTTAGAGGTAAATTCCCGGCAAAACTGTTTCCCACCATTAAAAATGTAAATGCAGTAGTTAATAAAAGGGTGAGTGATTGAATGGGTTTATTCATTTTGATGTCTCCCTTTGTTTCAAGTTAAAAAGTTTAGGTTTAGGCAGTGTGATTCACCATGCATCGCTATTTCGATCGTCGTTTCTTCCTTGATGGCCAGCTCCCGCGGAAATTTTATTTGTCTTTATTTTTTCCTACGTAATAAACCTGTTCCCTTTTTTTAAACTTTGAAATAGGGAAGGGAATTGGGCGTTCCAAACCTTCCTGCTATATTTCTTTATTAGTGAGGAATCTCTACGCCCCGCTTACAAAAACCTGCGATGTACACTTTTTTGCCATTTAATGTTATCCACTTCGCAGGCACCCAGTGCCAGGAAAAGCCTCCCACAAGATTGTGGTTTTTTTGAATACAACGCATCTGTGCCGTTGGCTTTAAGATAGGAAAAGCGGCAACGGTGTTTACGATGACGATAAGAGCCAACGAACCTGCTATTACTAAAGCAATAATGGATTTACTTTTCATTTTGGAGCTCCTTCCTTTTGAGTTTAAAAAATAAGGCATCGATAATTCAAAATTTCCTATGAATTGGTTTAGCGGACGAATCCTCTTCCTGAAAGAAAGAGAAGTCTGCATTTGCTCATCTCAATCGCTGTCTCCGTATAAACCTGCATTTCATTTTCTGCCCACTTTGTAAAATGGAAGCGTGTTTGATCCGAACCCTCCCCTGTACAGGGGGCGAAATTTTCTGTCCGGAACCGGCTGGGTCGTTCCCATCACACGCGGGTCTCCCGTCGGCCGGTTGCCATTCGATCCGATATAACCCTGGGGTAGTTTTTTACCCGGCAGGGGAACGGTATCGATCGCAACGCTTCCAAAAAAGGATCTCTCTGGAAGGGGGACCGTGCCAATCGCCATCCCTCCCCAACGAGGTTTACTTGGCAAAGGAACCGAATCAATGGCCTCGCTGGTTCCAACCACGGAAAAAGTGATTACAGATGCTAATGCCATGCCTAATACTTTCGTT
Organism: Nitrospinaceae bacterium; assembly: GCA_021604505.1. NCBI lineage: Bacteria > Pseudomonadati > Nitrospinota > Nitrospinia > Nitrospinales > Nitrospinaceae > Nitrospinaceae bacterium. The sequence continues at coordinate 310,303 of BQJC01000001.1, forward strand.
GAAGCTATCATTTTGGTTTCTCCTTTATAGATTTGAGATGAAGGTTTGGGGAGTTAATGAATCTGCCCCTTTTAAGTTGCTTTAAAAGAACACTGGGTGTGGTTCCTTCGCCCAGGGTCTTTTCGCTCCTTACACGTATCCCCAAATTTCTGGGCAGATTATTTAAGACAATCGTCAAGAGCCATCACGTAGTATTCCAGAGAACGCCGTGTGGCCTGAACCGCATCCTCTAAATCCGAATCGTTTTCCGCGCATTTCACAACCAGATCCATGGCTTCATAAGGGTGAGTGTCATCATAGGTGCCGTGCGCCTTGAGCCAGCTGGTGATTCGCCGGTCTTTTGGAACCAACCCTCTCTCCATATAAGACTCGACACCTTGCTTTACTTTTTTTGACCATTCGCCTGTTGCCCATTCGATGCCTACATTTGCGGCACCAAAACAAACGGAAACGGTTTTGTAGGTATTGACATTCCAGAGATGATGGACGACTGCTTCCATCGCAGGCGTTGGTTTAACATTCAGTATTTCTTCTCGTGATATTCCAAATCCCTCAGCCCAGGCCATGTACCATTTGGCGTGGTTTTGTTCGACATGAATGTTGGAAATGAGCCAGGATTTTGCTTCTTCATGTCCAGGCAGATGACACCGCGTTTTAGCCAGATTTAAGGCCATGAATTTGGGAAAATTTTCAACCAGGGGGAAAAAATTAAGAAGGGTCTTTCTGAATTGAGGCAGTGTAAGCCCTCCCGCCCCCATGAGGCAAAATACTTCATGGTGGACCACCTGACTTTTGACCGCTAATAACTCATCAAAAATTCCTAAATTGGTTTCACAGAAAGAATGATTTTTTTTCCCTTGAGAATTGCGATTTACCTGCTGAACCAGAACTTGAGTCATTATGTTTCTCCTTTCTATTTAGAAAATTTTGAATTTGGTTAACCAGTGAGTGAGGCTCTCTGCTTTAGCCCAGGGGTCAGCACCCTTAACGCATGCATCTAGTTGCATCCTGCGTGCCAAACCAAAAAAAAATTAAACCGTTTATTTTTAGTGGGTTGTGAAAATTTCACGGGCACCAAGGCTTGGAGCGATGCATGGACCATGCATGGTTTATGCGAAGAAAGGAGTGATCAACTTCTGAGAAGGAGAGTGCGTGGCTCGTTAAAACGGAATCACCGCAAAAATAAAAAGATGGAAGAATCGTCTGCTTCTAGATGACTCGTTTTTATTTAGGGAAACCCACAGGGATCATCAACCCTGCCGGTTTGCCAAGCTATCGTGAATTTGGTGCGGATCGGGCCATATTAAAATGAAAACAGGACTCGAACCAAAAACCGGGGCATAGTTCCTCTGAATTTTGTCTGCTGTTTTCTGCTGGGCCGAGAGTTATGGATTTTATTTTTCCCGTCAAAGACTTGAATCGGAGAAAGACTTAGATCGAGACTCATATTCTTCGGATGTGAAATTAACGGTGCCATTGTGGGCCTCCCTCTTCCAGCGCTTCCAAACGCCAAATAGGGCTTTCAATATTTACGTAAGGACTTTCCAGAAATTCTGAGAGCGGGTCGGGAATGCAGGGAAATGAACACTCATCTGCGCAATCATAGTCGGGGCAATCGATCGAGGCAGGTTCATTGGTCTCAAAATTTTCGATCCATTCATCCAGGGATTGAAAGAAAGATGGGGTCAGTTTCATGGCGATTCTCCTTTGGAAAGTAGATTTATTTAAAAATCAGGTTTCTCTTTATTGGTTGAAGAACAGTTTCTATTCACTTTTTGCAGGCCCCGTGCCAAACCAAATAAAAATAATAAATCTTTAAGTATTAACGAGTTACGCTTGAAGAGGGCAAATAAGGAGCAGGGTGGATGCATGGATCATGCACGGTCCATGCGGTGTTCTCTTGGCAGGTTTACAAGGTGGTTTTAAGTGGGGTGGGTACTCATTGAGAAAAGTAAATTCAGAGGAAGGGAAGGAATTTAAAAACGGTAATCCCGGAACAGGCAAAAAAACCTGTGGACTCGCGAAAAACCTGGAGGAAGGTTTTTCACAGCGTCCACAGGTTCAAATACCGGCTTTAACCTCATTGGAATACGAGTTCTGATGATTCAGATCAATCATCATCCCGGTCATCATCCCAGTCATGGTCCCGGTCACGATCCCAGTCATGGTCCCGGTCACGATCCCGGTCATGGTCTCGGTCACGATCCCGGTCATGGTCTCGGTCATGGTCCCGGTCATGGTCCCAGTCATGGTCCCGGCCATGGTCCCAGTCTCGATCCCACGTATGTCTGTCCTCATACCTCCAGTCATAGTCCCAGTCAGGTCTGTGGCCGTGTCGCCGGTCATAATCCCAATCAGGTCTGCGATCGCGTCGCCAGTCATAATCCCGGTCATGCCTGCGATGGTGCCGCCAGTCATAGTCCCAGTCATGCCTGCGATCGTATCGCCAGTCATAGTCCCCGTCGTGCTTGTTGTCCTCCTTCCAGCCGGTGTCCCATTTGGGAGTGTATTCACCGTGCCCCCCCTGTGAGTAATAGAAATCGTAGGGGTTGTGTTTGTCCTTACCTTTGCCTGCAAATGCCGATGATCCAATCATCGAAACCATCATTACTGCAGCCACTCCAATGCTTAATACGCGTGTTAAATTTTTCATTTTTTGTTCTCCATCATTTAATCTTGTTAATAATCATTGCTTCCCAAATGTCTTCTTCTGCATTCCTCATGCCAAAGGGAGGCATAGGTTTGTTCTTAAAAAATTTGGCTTTTAAGAGTTTTTTGGGATGCCCAACCAGGAGACGCTTGCGGTTAAGTGAATGAACCATGCATGGTTCATGCATAGGAAAAGTGTGATGGATCGAAGGTGAAATGACGGGATGGCAGAGTGGTAGGCCTTTTACAGAGGATGGGCACGTGGATTTGGGTGGACCGAGGAAATTTATGGAAAAAAAGAACCCTATGTCAGGTTTCTGAAGAGAATGAAGCGAAAGCGCTTTTCAAGAGGAATTTTTGTTCCCAAAGGTTATAGCCTTTGAATTTCCTCATGGTTTGATCTTCGAAACTATTGAATTATTTTGCCTGCGGTTATTTTTCGATAGGTGAGGCCAATTTAGGAATTTGGTTATACCCGCATCATTTTTTTTCATGACCATAACACCGTGAACACTACGCCAATACATAGTGTTGATTTTGACAGAATAGTTCATTTTGGTTTCTCCGCCTGAAAATCTTACTTGATGGATTAAATCTGTTTATTAAAGGCCCCTTTCGCCTTGTTTATAGATTGAACAGAAAAACGGTAATGTAAAAAAGAACCAGGGAATAAAATAAAAAACTTACTAAAATTTCTAAATTAAATTTCATTTTGATTTCTCCATTTGTATTAAGGTGACCGGGCCGTTTATGGGTGAGAGCTTAAAATTAATTTCGCGAGAAGCTCCCTTCTTTAGCTCGGGTCCCGAATTCCGTAACTCCTGTTCTTTTAATTGCATCCAGCGTGCCAAAATAAAATAAATTTTTATTTCCTTTATTTTTAATTAGTTGTGATAATTGATCTGCATGGAAGGAAAGGATGCATGCGTGGATCATGCATGGTAACGCAGGGGCTGAATGATGATGAAGGGTTCTGTCTTAAATAAATGCGAACGTCAACGCACCGTTTTTTCCTCTCATAGATGATTGCTGGCTGACGTCAAGCGAGCCGCCCTGGAGGCAACCTCCTCCAAATGACTTATGTCTTTCGAAAATTCCTGTAAGTATCGAAAAATCTACCTTGGAAAATGCAGAGGAATGTAATGAATGATTCGCGTAATTTAAACGCCCAGGCGTATTGGAAGGAGAATATCCGTATTGTTCTTATACTTCTTTCCGCCTGGTTTGTGGTTTCGTACGGAATGGGCATACTGTTTGCCGATGAATTGGATAATTTCCGTTTCTTCGGTTTTCGCTTCGGGTTTTGGATGGCTCAACAGGGTTCTATTTTTTGTTTCGTGATTCTCATTTTCGTCTACGTCTATAAGATGAACCGGCTCGACCACAAGTATGGGGTCGATGAAGACCACGACGATTTTGTTCCGGATGAGGACTACTATCATCAGGATGAGAAATCCGGTGGTTCTTCCCAGGATGACAGCCGGACGGGGGAGAAATAAATGGATGTCCAAACCTTGACTTTTATTTTTGTCGGGGTGACGTTTGCAGTCTATATCGGTATCGCCATCTGGTCGAGGGCGGGTTCCACCGATGATTTCTATGTTGCCGGCGGAGGTGTTTCGCCCCTGGCCAACGGAATGGCCACGGCGGCGGACTGGATGTCGGCGGCTTCCTTCATTTCCATGGCGGGGATCATCTCCTTTGTAGGGCGAGACGGTTCGGTTTATTTGATGGGATGGACCGGAGGGTATGTGCTTCTTGCATTACTACTTGCGCCTTATCTTCGGAAATTCGGAAAATACACGGTTCCGGATTTCGTCGGCGACCGCTATTACTCGGACGTGGCGCGCATCGTTGCGGTCATCTGCGCGATCTTTGTTTCATTCACCTATGTGGCGGGTCAGATGCGCGGGGTAGGCATCGTGTTTTCACGTTTTCTGGAAGTGGAAATCACCACCGGCGTTCTGATCGGCATGGGAATCGTCTTTTTTTATGCCGTGCTTGGCGGCATGAAGGGAATCACCTACACCCAGGTCGCACAATATTGCGTTTTAATTTTTGCTTTCATGGTGCCTGCGATTTTCATTTCCATCCTGATGACGGGCAACCCCGTGCCGCAACTAGGATTTGGAAGCACCCTGACGGACGGTTCGGGCACCTACCTTTTGGACAAGCTGGACAACCTGTCTGTAGAACTCGGGTTTGGAGCTTATACCGCAGGGAAAAAATCGACAATTGATGTGTTTTTCATCACCGCCGCTTTGATGATTGGAACGGCTGGATTGCCGCATGTGATCGTTCGATTTTTCACCGTGCCGAAAGTGCGGGATGCGCGCATCTCGGCGGGGTATGCCCTCGTCTTTATCGCCATTTTGTATACCACAGCTCCGGCGATTGCTTCCTTTGCAAGAGTCACCCTGATTCAGACAGTTCAGGATGCGCGTTATTCCGAAACTCCGCAGTGGTTTAAAAACTGGGAAGGCACCAACCTCATCGCCTGGATTGACAAAAATAAGGATGGTAAAATTCAGTACCTTGCCGGCCCTGCGTTTCATGGAAAACCGCAATTCATAACCGGGCAGGGAGTAAACGGCGAACGGCTGATTGCGAACGAAGTGAATGGCAACAACAACGAACTGTATATCGACCGCGATATCATGGTCCTTGCCAATCCGGAAATTTCAGGCTTGCCGGCGTGGGTGATCGCGCTTGTGGCGGCTGGCGGTTTGGCGGCGGCCTTGTCCACCGCCGCGGGGCTGTTATTGGTGATCTCCGCATCGATTTCCCACGATCTAATGAAAAAGATTTTTCTGCCGACCATAACGGACAAGCAGGAACTGATGTTTGCCCGTTTTTCAGCGGCGCTGGCCATTTCCATCGCCGGGTATTTTGGGGTTTATCCCCCTGGGTTCGTGGCGCAAGTGGTGGCTTTCGCGTTTGGTCTGGCGGCCTCTTCTTTTTTCCCGGTTATTTTGATGGGAATTTTTTCCAAGCGCATGAATAAAGAAGGCGCGATTTCAGGAATGCTGACCGGTTTGCTATTTACGGCGGGTTATATTATTTACTTCAAATTCGTCAATCCCTCAGCCAGCAAGCCGGAAAACTGGTGGTTCGGAATTTCGCCTGAGGGGATCGGCACCCTGGGCATGATACTTAACTTTATCGTTTCCTATGCGGTGAGCCGCGTGACACCGGCGCCGCCTAAAGAAGTTCAAACTCTGGTCGACAACATTCGCATTCCTCAAGGAGCCGGAAGCGCCTATCACCACCATCCACGACATTAAGCGGGAAATCCCGTTTTCAGCAGGAGGTTTCTCTAAAGGAGAACCGGCCTCTCCGCCGGGATAACCAGCATTCATCTCCCCCTCATCCCACTTTCTTCTTACACTCAGCGCTTTCCTCGCCAGCTTCTATTTTTTACAAAATTAATTTGGAAGAAACCCATGGTTGGCGCGGTATCACTCAACGAAAGTTAGAGAATGGTTTGCTTGTAAACGGGAAAAATTTTAATGGCACGCTTAAAAAATTAAAAATTATTAATGGACTTGACTGGCAAAATTCCCATTTTATTTAGTGAAAAGTTAGATCGAGACTATCCATTTGGCAGGCTGATGGTGAAGGGTTTTGTATGGTGAAGAACCCCCAACTATTAACCAGGGGTGTCTCCTCGGAAGAATCTACCCATTCCATCGGTCATATTTTCACTCATTTTTTAACGGAGGTTGTTATGAAAAAGCTGATGGTTTTGATGATCGCAATGTCCTTTTTGATTGTGGGTTCAGTAAGCGCTCTGGCCGATGAGCCTGAGGCTAAGAATTCTAGCCGCCACGCCGTCTGGGATGATTGGTTTGACGATAAGGGTGATCGGCTCACGGGAGCCCTTGGAACTGCTGATTCGACGGGTGAAATGGAGCGTAAAGTTTCGACTCAGACTTCAGACAAGAGTGAAATGCAAGATAAAAAGGGTGAGTTCGATTTTCTTAATGAAACCAAAACGTATGATTATGAAAAGGACCGGGGAAATTCCGCCTAACCCTTTTTTCTATTGAGACTTTTTAAGAAGCGGCTTCTGAATAGAGAAGCCGCTTCAATTCATTAATCCACAGCAACCCATTAAAAACTGGAAACGGATTAAATTTCATGCTGAATCATGAGTTTAATAAAAAGTTTCTTTTGTTTTTGGTTTTTTTGTTAATCGTATCCTATGCTTATACCAATTGGGATTGGATTAAATTAAGTTTGTTTGGCAGACCCTCTATTGAACAGCTCGATTTTATCAAGGCGGAAGCCGATTCTGAACAACGCTCCAGAGTCATTACCAGAGAGGAGCAAATCACCACGGAAGTTTTTGAAAGGGTTCACCCAGCGGTCGTTAATATCGTTGCGACGACGTTGACCATGAATTTTTGGAATCAGGTGATTCCTCAACGGGGGCAGGGATCCGGATTCATCATTGATGATGAAGGTTATATATTGACCAACAACCATGTGGTTGATAGCGCCCAAAAAATCACCGTCACTCTTGGAAACAACAAAAAAGTAAAAGCGGCTCTCATTGGAAGGGACGCATCCACCGATCTTGCCGTCATTAAAATTTCCAAGAGATATGTTCCTAAGGTTGCCAAATTGGGGAATTCAGATGACATGCGTGTCGGGCAAACGGCAATCGCCATCGGCAACCCGTTTGGACTTTCGCACACCATGACGACGGGAATTATCAGCGCCGTCAACCGGCAGATTCAGAGTGAAAAAGGGGGTTTTCTTTTCGATTTAATCCAAACCGATGCCGCTATCAATCCTGGTAATTCAGGAGGCCCTTTATTGAATTCGAATGGAGAAGTGATCGGCATCAACACGGCTATTTTCAGCCGGTCGGGGGGAAGCCAGGGAATTGGTTTTGCGATCCCAGTCAATCAGGCCAAACGAGTTGCGGCCCAGCTGATTGCATCGGGCCGATACAACGCGCCTTGGTTGGGGGTGTCGGGTTTGGGTTTGACGGAGGATTTATCGGAAGTTTTGAAACTGGGATTTAATGAAGGGGTTTTGATTGTTGAAACTATTCCGGGAGGACCCGCACACAAAGCCGGTTTGAGAGGGGGGCATACAGATCTGATTTATGGAAACATGCGATTTTCAGTTGGCGGTGATGTCATTATTTCAATAAATGGGAAATCTATAGGAAATATGAATCAACTTATTCAGGAAATAAACCGTCATAAGGTCGGGGACATCCTGGAATTTAAGGTTTGGAGGAATGAAAGGTATGTAAATCTTGCAATCGCCCTTGAAGAAAAACTGGCATGAAAATCCAATCGTTGAGCCAATGCCCATTTAGTATTTAATCATTTTTTCCTCAACCGGATTAATGCACTTCGGTTCACACAAAGGGCTTCATCGCATATGTTTTGGCTTGATTTTGGCCATGTTCACATAAATCTGCTCGTTACAGCGGGGACAAATGAATCCCTCTCCGGAAAAAATCCAGAAGTCTTCTTCAACCCACTCTCTAGCGTCTTCCTCGTCGTCACAAAATTCACCGGCTTGTAAACACTGTTCCGATAATTTGATTTGGCACGGAACCGCAAATTTTCCATCGTCATTTTTTATATAACCAATATCGTCCGTCATTTTGGACCCCTTACTTCGCAAAAATTAAGTTTTTAGCTTGCGCATGATTAGATCAGGCGGTCGCTAAATGGATTCGTCCGGCGGCAGTAGATCTTCGAGGAAAAAGGCCGCCAACTCGGATCGGCTGGCCAGACCCGTTTTTTGATAGATCGACTGCGATTGTTGCTGAACGGTCTTTACCTTCGTCTGGCGAATGTCGGCGATTTCTTTCAGGGAAAATCCCTTCAAAAGCAAAAACCCCACCTCCGTTTCCGCCTGGGTCAACTTCCATCCTGAAAATTGTTTTTCAATTTTTACCGAAAGCCCCGCCAGCAATTGGTGTGTTTCATTCTTCCATTGCTCCTTTTCCTGATGAAGTTTTTCCACATCCACTTGCAGGGTCGCGATCTCCTTTCTCGCTAGAACCAGCTTTCTAAGCCCTGAAACAAAAAAAACTCCGCTGATGCCAAGAAGTATCCCTTCCAGAATGAGATGCGACCCGGAACTTCCATTCTGGTAGTCGGTGATGAGGTCGATTCCCACCAAAACCGCAAATGCCCCCGACACCATTAGAACGAATAAATTGATCTCCCTGGCATCCTCCATTTACCCTACGACCCGTATAACTGTTTTAAAAATAGTAAGTTATTTGTAATCCATAGTCCGGATGGAACATTTTAACCGCCCAGCCGAAACTGGTGAATATTAATAAATATTCGTCAAGGAGGTTATCATGTTTGATTTGCCCTTGCACCCTATTGCCGTTCATTTTCCAATCGTCCTGGGAATCGCCCTGCCTTTCGTTGGATTACTTCTTTGGTGGGCTATCAGGAAGGAATATTTTGGGCAAAAAGCCTGGGTTTTCGTTCCCGCTCTCGCTCTGGCATACAGCCTTTCAGCGGTGGTCGCGGTGGAGCTGGGTGAAAAGGACGAGGATAAAGCCGAAAAAGTGGTTTCAGAAAAAGTGATCCACGAGCATGAAGAAGCGGGAGAGGTGATCCCCTGGATCGCTGGAACCCTGGCATTGATTTCCCTGGCGGGATTTGTGCCCAGAAAATCGCATTCGATTCGTTTTTCGGTTGCCATTTTGTGCCTTGCGGCGATTGTTCCCCTGATAGACGCCGGGCACACGGGTGGAAAACTGGTGTATCGATACGGCGCGGCCAATGCCCATTTACCGGTGGAATACAAAGCCTTGGTTTCATCCGGTAAATTTTACGTGCAAAATTTTAAAAGGGAGGATGAAAAAGAGCATGAGGATTAAAATTAGAGATTGGGCTTGATCCTTTTGATGATTAATATTAATTTTCACTAGAGTAGAGCACAGATCTCATCGAATTAAAAATGTCCGATCAAGTTCAACATCAACCAGGTTTTGGCGAATGATACCGAGTCAGGAATACGATCAAACCCGAGTGGAATTTGAGGAAGAATGGTCGAGAAGCAACATTGAAGACCTGCTCAAGACCAACGATTATAAACGTGCCCGTGAAGAGCGTCGCCTGTACGAACACTATTTGCCGAAAGACCAGTTGATTCTCGAAGCGGGTTGTGGGTTGGGGCCGAAGGTGCTTTACTTTCGGGACCAGGGCTTCCACGTCATCGGTGTGGACTTTGTGTATTCCGCGCTGAATCGGCTGAAAACATTTTCTCCTTCCACCCCGGTTGCCTGCTGTGACGTGCACGATTGTCCGTTTCCCGACAATACCTTTGGCGCCTACCTTTCTTATGGCGTCGTGGAGCATTTTCCGCACGGATCCCGGGAGGCGGTTCAAGAGGCTTATCGGATATTGAAACCCGGGGGCATGATTCTCATGATGGTACCCGCTGAAAATTTTTTAAGCCGCTTTATTCACGATCCCGGTAATTTCCTGCAAAAATTGCGAAGGAACTCCTTGGTGCGAAAAGTATTGGGCAAGCCCCCCTGCGACGCATCGCATGACCATGACCTCTTCATGAAATTTCATACGCGAAGAGAGATGCGCGGAATTCTTGAGAGTACGGGCTTTCAACTTATGGTCGAGGAACCGGTCTCGCACAGTTTTTCTCTTTTCATGCTGTGTGAGTGTTTTCAGAAAGATCGCTTGGGCCAGACGAATCGGGTCGCCGATGTTCTGGCCGGGTGGATGAAAAAAATTGCTCCGTGGGGAACGGCCAATCATCTTTTATTTGTCGGCAGGAAATAGGATTTTGTACTTTAATTGAAAATAAACAGCGGTTCATGAATATTTTTGTTTTGGATAAGGATTTAAAAAAAGCCGCACAGTATCACTGCGATCAACATGTCGTAAAAATGATTCTGGAATACGCGCAAATCCTTTGCACCGTCTGTAATTTGAACGGAACGCCAGCACCTTACAAGGTGACCCATGCCAAACACCCGTGTGTGCTTTGGGCGGGATCGTCCCTCGCCAACTGGCGATGGCTGAAGAAGCTGGCCCTGGAGCTCAACGAGGAATACAAATTCCGATTCGATAAAATCGACGACCATAAATCCGCCCAGGTCATCAGTGAATTGCAGGAACCCGGAATTGCGGACGAAGGTTTGACGGAGTTTGTTCAGACCATGCCGGAGCAATATATAAATAAACAAAGCGCCGTGAAAGGATACCGGGCGTACTATATAAATGAAAAGGTAAAATTTGCTACCTGGAAAAAGAGGAAGGTTCCAGAGTGGTTCAGCAATTCTTTATAATTAAGAACAATCCTTAAAAGGGATGGGCGGCTCCTATGTTCATTGGTTGCACCTCTAAATTATTTATGATTGAGGAATGGTTTCAAATGGAGGAGTTATGCTGAAGGTGATGTCCTGGATTCTTGCCTTGAGCGTGATTTTGGGTTTTGTGTTGATGGCTTACAAGACGTGATGAAATAGAAGTATTCGGGGCCATTGAGACTCGAAGTTTACCTTTCATCGATCAAGGCGCTCATTTTTTCGAGGAAAATATCCTTGCTGAAATTTGCGGCTTGCTGCTCACAAACGCGGCGCATCAAAAGCGCCCGTTTGGGAGTCAGATTCTGAACAGCATCGATAATGTCTTCAGGCGATGGGTCGGCTCGCACTAAAATTCCCGTTTCACCGGGAATAATTGTTTCCAGCAGCCCGCCTTCAGCGACGCCAAGCACCGGCTTTCCCGCCGCCATCGATTCTACAGGGGAGATACCGAAATCCTCATCCCTGGGGATGTATAGGGTGGCGATTGCGTTGCCCACAAGGTCCTTTAATTGATCATCATCCACCGCGCCGGCAAAAGTAATATTTTTTTTGCCGTCGGCCAGTTTTTTCAGGTTTTCCAATTCCGGGCCCGTTGAAGCGATGATGAGGCGTTTGTCTGGCATTTGGGTAAAGGCTTGTACGAGGATATCCACGCGCTTTAATGGGTCCAATCGGGCAAAGGATAGATAATAATCCTTCTGGCCTGACCAGTGGAATTGTTGCGTGTCGCAGGGCGGGTGGATGATAATCGCGTCCTTGCGTAAAAAATTTTTAATTCTTTTTTGAATGTTCGCCGAATTGGCAACGATCACGTCCATCTTATGGATGGCGGATTCATACAAAGGCTGAAAGAATAAATTAAAGGCCTTGTGGTTGAGTCTTTGGGGGGTAGATAGGGAAGAGAGCCGGTATTCTTTGAGATCGTACAGAGAGCGGGGAGGAGTGTGGCAATAAAAAATATTTTTGCCTTGGGGATGATTGTTGACAGCAAGCGGGGCGTCCTGGCCGCTGTATATCACGGTCTGGTAATTTTTCAGGAATCCGGTTTTCTGTCGAAATCCGTAATAGCGTTTGACACTGCGCCATCCCCACAATTTAGACTGAACATCAAGATCAATACATTTTCCCGGCAATTTGCCGAGGTCGTAACCTTGTCCGGATTGAGCGCCAAAAGCCAGGTCGAGATTCAAACCCAGACACAGGGTATGGACCAGCCGCTCACCGCCTCCTTTGAATACGAAGGAATCATGCACGACAATGCCCTTATTAAGATTCACCTTTTAAGCGTCCCCTCTTCCAATACCAGAAACAGATTCCCGATCCCATGAAAGCCAATAAAAAAGCTTCCGTGGCAATGGTTCCAAAAGCCGCTCCCCTGGCGCCGTAAACAGGGATTAGAAAATAATTTAAAATCATGTTTAACAAAGCCGCTCCGCACGCGCCAAGAGCATAAAATTTTTCCCGGTTGATGGCGAGGGCTCCCTGGGTGAGAACCAGATTGGGAATCATGAAAAATAAGGAAAAAAATAACCAGTACAAGAGCCCGGCTCCCGGTTGGAAGTCCGGACCAAAACATAGAAGAACGATGCCATCGCTGAAAAATAGTCCCAGAGGAACGATCAACATTGTAAGGATAACGGCATAAAATATCAGTTTTTGCGTCAGTCGAAGGAATTTTTCCGGGTCATTCGCTTGCAGGCGCAGTTCGCGAAAAAATACATTGGCGAAGGGAAAGAGAATGAACATCACCCCTTCCAGAATTCGGGATGACGCCGCGTAAAAACCGACTTGATCCAGGGTGCCGTCCATATGTCGGAGCATCACGATGTCAATTTTGAAATAAATCAGAGTCGCAACATCAATGGTCAACAAAGCCACCACTGAGCGATAGATTTGCGGGTCGGGCCTGGCCAGAAGCATTTTTTTGAGAGGATAAGCGCGTTGAAAAATTAACGCAACCAGAAACCCGGCAATCCATCCAACAAATACCCATTCCAGCTTAAGAGAAATAAGAAAGATGAACCCTAAAATAGTGAAACCTGTCAGGGAACGAACGGTGACCCGCCACCAGGCTTCACGATTGAAATTGCCCTGACCCTTCAGGATGGAGGAAAAGAAATTAGCCGCCGTCGCCAGGGCGAACGATGTGACAGCGAGAAAGAGCAAAACGCGATCCGTAAAAGGGAAGATGAAGACGAGAAAACCACCCAGCGCCGTGGCCATCAGTAAATGACCAAAAGCGATCGGAACCAACGCGTCCGTTTTTTCAGGTTGAGAGGAAGAGGTAAACTCCCGGAATATCAAAGTCCGAAAACCGCCATCCTGCAGCAGAGCGAAAAGCGAAGCCAGGGTGATGATGTAACTGTATTTTCCGAAAACCTCCGGGCCGAACACCCTTCCCAGAAAAAAAGTCATCCCCATGGAGAATCCGGCAACATATACGGTTGCCAGCCATTGCGTCAATAAAGGTCGGGCCAGAGTCATGGAGAAGTTGCGGGACGGGCGGAGCGAAGAAAATACCAGGAAAGCGTTCCGATGAGAATCACTCCAATGGAAAATAAAACCATTTTGGCGATGGTGAGTGCTGAGTCGTGGAAAAAGAAAATGAGAGACAACATCATTGCCACTCCTGATGCTAAGGGCCAGAGAAATTTAAACTCGGACCGAGCCAGACAATAGGTGAAAATGACGTTCGCTATAGCAAGCATCGCCATTGCCAGGCTGATGACTTTCAGCAGTTCGGCGGCAGCCTGGTATTTTGCGCCAAAAAGAAGAACAATGATTTGTTCCGGCCAAAAAGTGCAGGCCAGCGCAAAACTTCCGCCCAAAAGAGCCGTCAACCCCAGACTGACCCAAAGGATTCTCGAATCCTCATGACCTTTTGCCTCAACCTTAGCCGCTTCCGGAAAAAGGACGGTGATAAGAACTCCAGGCAGAAATAATGCGATTCTCCCTAAAATCGCTGCGGTTGCATAAAGCCCGGCTTCTTCCGGCTGACAATAGTGACGGACCAGCACGATGTCCAGATTGCCAAGCGCCATGACCATTGTGGTGGAAATAAAAACCGGAAACGCGTATTTCCCCATTTCTTTAAAAAAGCCGTGCGGGAGCGGGCTTCCCTGTTCCCTGAGGATGTCCCGTGTGGACCAAAAGGCAATCGATATGGCGAAACACGTACCGATAGCCCCGGCCAGCAGGGCCCCGTTGACTCCCCATGACAAGACAAGAACCAGTAAACAGCCGGCCAGAAATCGTCCCAGACTGATGCTGCTGAATCCAAGCCCAAACGGGAAAAAACGATGCAACCCCTGCAATATGCCAAGAAATACGGGAAGCACGAGAGCCAAAGCCAGTTGGACCAGCATGATCAGAATGGGAAGACTGGTGTCCAAGTGGAGATAGTTCTTCAACCAGGGAATGATGGAAATACCAAAGAGCAACGAGCCTCCCACGATAATAATCATCCCACGCAAGCCCTCAACAAGCAGACTCTTTACTTGCCCCAGACCAGCTTGAGCGAGCTTGATCGTGTAGCGGGAAAATACCAGTGGCAGAACGGCCACCGGGGCCGCCAGGATAACCGCCATGGAGTTCAAGGCGTTAAAACTGCCGTAGTCCGACGGAGTCAGCGCTCTTCCCACTACAAGCTGGAATAGGTAATTGAACAGGTTGCTGGAATTGAGGAGAACCAGAATGAGAAGGTTGTTTTGCAGGAACCTACGCATGTTTGATGTTATCTTTATCCAAGGGGGAGTTATGATATTGCATCTGATCAGAGGGTTGTTTATAAAAATTCCAGAAATTGACGCCAAGACCTGTTACCAGCATAAAAAAAGAGATGTTGACAGTGTGTTCCGCCACTTTATCCATGCCGGCAAGGAGAAACAGGGCTCCGGTTCCCATGGTTACGAGGAACCCGGCAAGATACTTGTTGCCTTTTTCAACGTAAACCTGTTTCGCAACCCTAGGCCAGCGATGTTCGAGTTTTGTCCGGTTTTTCTGAATCAAATGCCCCCATAAAAGAACCAGAACAATGGCTCCCAGGCTCATGATAATCTCGCTCCAGAGCCAAAGATTTCCTATTAGATAAAAGGCGGTAGCCATAATGATCATTAGCGCGACCTGATATTTTCTGAACAGGGGGGACGAAAGGATTTTTTGGTGAAGTCGGCCTAGAAACCGGAACAGCCAAAAAGCCGTCAATAATATAAAGAGCATTGATCCGATTAGCTTCCAGGTAGACCTCTCGGAATCCTCTTTTTCCTCTATATCAGCTTGAAGTTGGATGCCTTGTGAAAAAAAACGGACCTTGTCCCTGAATAGGATCATATTCGTATTAAGATGAGGATGGTCCTGATTCAGTATAAGCAGATTTTTTTCGGAATCCATGGACACATTGAACAGCCGGAAATTTGCCACTCCCTTATTTTCAAACAAACCCGTAAGCCCCTGCCCATCTTTTAAGGACGGGTAAATTTTATCTCCGTTCCATTCAAACATCGGTTGATGTTTTAGATCGTTATAGATGCTAAGGATGTCCACCCCATCCAGTACCATACCCAGGTTAATTGCAAGGGGAATTTTCTCCATGCCTTTCTTAGGGTTCAGTTTGACCGCCCATCGGATCGAGTTCAGTTTGTGGTTGATGTCACCTCCAAAATTCTCAAATAGAAAATCAGCAGGAAGAAAGACCTGGCCTTGGGTGCGGTCGAAGCAGACGGTTTGGTCCGCTTTGCTTCTGGAACCCACCAGGGTCAAATGGAGCCAGCAGGGATTGTTATTATGGAGCGCAAAGGGAACTTGATAATCTAGAATGAGTCCACGGATCCAGTTTGATTGGCGCTGGACTTGGGTGGTCCAGGAAAGTTTGGGGCGGTCACTGTCTTCCGAAGCTACAATCGCTTTCAAGTTTCCTGGCCTTACAAATGATTTGGTTTTCGGATCGAACAACGTATTTTCCGGGATCAGCGGTGTCTGCCCCCAAACAAGGTTTGGAAAATGGAATGCTTTCTCCCGGGACAAAACGATTGGCTGAAAAAGGGACATTTCCTCGATGGAAATTTTGTAGGGACCCCCCGATAATTTCATTCGAACTTGAAGGTTTTCTATTTCGGCTGGACCGGGGACCAGCGGAATGGGGTTGTTGACAGTGCCAAGAATGGCAGGGAGTTTTCGTCCTCGAGAGGTGGGCACGATTTCGAGAGAGTTGATGAATTCAGATCCGCTGGAAACTCCCAGGAAAAATAACGTGTTTTTCTCCAGACTGGCTTGAACCGGCCAGTCTATTTCCAGCCATGGGCTTTCTCCTTGAAGGGTCAGCCCAGGGAATTCTGATCGCCAGTGGTCGATGGGAGTTGCTGCCCGAATAGAGACGCCGGCTTTAACCAGCCGTGCGGGTCCTTGGATCGATCTCTCGTAATGTTCCGAGGGGATATGTTTTGATTCAAAAATAGAACGCCTTTCCTCAGTTTTGAGCTTTTTGTCGGTCTGGCTTCTTTTTAATAAGGTTTTCAGCTTGTTCTCATGAAAGGATTCCGCCTTCGAAAGATCGCGCACCTTCATGTTTTTGATTACAATTCTGCCGCTGACCCTTTTCTCTTGATCAAGAGGGAAGGTGTCCATTCCAGCTCGACCCAGTCCATTATTGTCGAGAAAGGACTGATCCGCTAATTTGATTTTCAGAAAAGGGGTTTCCCCTTTTCGCAGGAGGTATCGGGTGGT
This sequence comes from Nitrospinaceae bacterium, assembly GCA_021604505.1. Classification (NCBI taxonomy): domain Bacteria; kingdom Pseudomonadati; phylum Nitrospinota; class Nitrospinia; order Nitrospinales; family Nitrospinaceae; species Nitrospinaceae bacterium. The sequence goes on from BQJC01000001.1 coordinate 326,996, forward strand.
ATTGCCTTCCAGGGAATGAAAATAATTTCTCAACAGCTGTAATTGCAGAGCCCCTTCCAGTTCCCATTCCACAGTGACTTCGCGGTCTTTTTCATTGGAGCGAATGGATGGAAATTCCAGGGATAAGGAGGCGTCTTTAGAATAAAACTGCAGATCCGCGGCCAGCAGTCCTTCAGTTTCCACCAAACGGTAAAGAGCCCCTGGGTCCGAGTAAATCTTAATATCTCGGAATCGCCCCAGGCCCGATTTATATCGATCTTTGCTGTCTATGTTTTGAAAAGGAAGGTAGGATTTAACCTGAACCCATTCCACATTTTGTTTGTCAGCTGTGTGAGTTAAAAAAGGCCCGCCCCATTTTTGATTCAATTGTTCACCGGAAATCAGAAATTTCGGTTGCTGAATGTGCGCCATATGATTGAAACGGGATCCTTCAAAGCGCACTCCCGAATAGGCATTTTTATTTTGGGGGCTGACGAACAGTCGCATGCTTTTTATTTTTGGATGGTATCCGGTGGCATTGACCATTCCAAAGAGATTGAGTTCCAGGCGTTTTCGCCCCTGCGACAGGGTGTGAGTCGAAACGGGCAGGCGCCAATCCTCTTGTCGGTCGGATGTTTTTGTTTTGTGAAACAAAATACTTTCCAAAGGAAGGGTACGGGAGAGCTCGCCAGATTCCCCTGGAATGAAAACCACCACTTCCTTGAGGGTGACATTCTTTCGGCCCTTGTATCGCTGGTGGAGGAGCTCTCCCAATCCGACCCTCAGGAACGGGCGCCCTTCCATGGTTCCGGTTTTTCTTATAGACAGGCCCCTCCAATACACGATGTCCTCTTTTTTGAGAACTCCCCCCCATCCCATTCGCAGGGTGAGTTTGACTTGACTGACATCCAATGCCTTTGAGAAAAAAAGATCCATGAATTCTATGGACTTGAGCTTCTTATTAAACCGCCTTTGAAATACGGCGTTTTCATTGCTTTGAGCGAAAACCCAGTTCCTGTCGTGAGGCACCCTCAGCATTCTTTTGGCCAGATACCAATAACCCTTGCGGGTCAATCCGGAAGGGATTATATCCTGACTTTCTTCTATTTCCAGGTCATGCTTGTATCCTCCAGCGATCAGAACATTTTCCTCCTGTTCTTCCGGATCGAGAACCATTTCAAAAAAAAGGCGGCTCGGGTTGTCCGGATACAGTTCTTGATAATCAACATGAAGGTAATTGTATGTAGCGACCTCGGGGTCTCCTTGGGTTTTTTCGTGAAAAATAGGAATTTCTATAAAGGAGTTTGTTCCTCCCGGGGTCCACAACAACGTTTCGCCGGAGGTTGTCCAGCCGCTTTGTACTGATTCCGGTCGAGGAATATTCAATTTGGAAGGAAATAATTCAATCGATTTAAAGGAAACAAGATGTCTTTTGGCTTTAAAGGATAAAAGAGCTCTGCCCGGAAAACCTTTTGATATAAAATTATTTTCAGCGACAATAGGTGAATCGCTACGGTTTTTTGAGGGGTCCACTTCCACTTCACAGGCCGTTATGGAAAGGATCAAGCCCGCAGCCATCATCCAATTGCAGAATATAGTTGTGGCAATTTTGAGTGTTCGTAAATTATTCATGCAAGTTTTAATTTAACAGTCCTGGAGGTGTAATTCCTCACAGGAGAGACGTTTAAAAATATAAAACTCATCCTTTTCAAAAAGTACCTTCATGGTTTCTTTTGTTTGCCGCACAAGATCGAGAAATCCCTTTGCGGTTTCCTGGTTGTTCTGGCACCTGGGAAAAGGACATCCTCTGTCAATAATGAACCAAGGCCTTTTAAGATCAAGAACCACAAAATCAGCCATCGTTTCTTTAATTTCAGGAGGTTTTAATTTTCCAGTCCTGATGAAGGCCAACAGGCCGGAAAGGGAACGGTCGGAACCTTCTACATCCCGGTGTGGCTGGACGACTCCCAGGGGAAAGGGTAAATAATATTTGCGATTGGCAAGATAGCTCCAGTTCACTGAATTCTGAGTGGACACGGCAATGTCAACGTCGGTTGGAATATGATTTAAAATGGCATTTTTAACCATAGAATTTCTTTCAGAAGGGAGATAATTGTTGACATGATACCCGCTGAATTCGTTGTACAAGAAAACGGAGCTGAAAGGAGAGGGAGCATTAATATAGTGGCAGACCAGAAGACCCGTCATTACAAGTCTCGGGAACCAGACTTCCTCTAGAGATAGCCGGGCCCATATTTGTTTTGCTTTCGGCAATCCCTCAGCAAAAGCAATGATCAAGGGAGCGATCAATCCGGCTGTGTAGTGATTATGCAGATCATAGGAGCTTTCATATTGTGAGAGCAATGAAATCGCTAAAATGGGCAATGCCACCAAAAGATAACTGGATTTTAAAAGCGGGATAAACCCCAAAACCCCAATAAGAATGAGGATGTATTTTATTTTTGCCGTCTCAGAAAACACTTCATAGAGAACCGTATGTGGCTTTAAAAGAATGAACATGAATATCTCACCAAGGTTATTTCCAAGCCATGCATAAGCGGAGCCACCACCTCCACGGGGGCCAATAGTGAAGTAAGGCCAAATATACTGGGTTGCAGCGACAAAATAAAATAAACCAACGGCTATCAGGAAAATGCCGGCATTTTTGTGTTTTCCGCCAATAATCAAGAAAAGTCCGCAGGCTGCTGTCTGTAGCGCGAACGGTTCTTTAACCAGAGACAAAAGTAAGGCCAGCAGAACCGCCGATGGAATTCTTCCGGATTTGACAAGGAAAAAGAAACCAAATAAGAGCGCAACGGCCAGATGGTCTACGTGAAAGTCAAACAGAGCGTTGAACCACACCGGAAAAAAGAGCCCGTAAGCCAGTGCCGGAATGATACCGTAGTGGCGGTATAGCGGAGCTATCGGCCAAGCCAGCACACCTGCCTGTAATAAAAGAACCCCATGAGCCCCAAAACCTTCCGGCAAGACTCCATATACCGTAGACCAGAGGGCGATGAAGGGTTGCGTGTGACCGGTAAAAATTCGCCAGAATTGACCGGACAAAAAATTATTGAAGTGGTTAAAAAATATGCCAAGGTCATAATAAGTGGAATGAAGCGTTCCATATTTTGCCATCGATAAGGTGGCAAGCAGAATAAATAAAACTACAAAAAAAACCTTTCCAATCCAGGGGCTTGCGCTTTGCTTCCTGCCCCCGTCGGTTTCATCTTCAAAAGGCTTCCTCATTGGGGTGTTTTGAAAAACAAATAGAATAGCAGGGTTATAAAGATTCATTCGAATATTGAATTTTATAAAGGGTCCACTTTCCGAATTGCCTGACCACTTTAAGGCCATTCATGGACAAGAGAAATCTCCTATTTGCCTCATGGTCTATGACGGCTTGTGAAGCAATTTTATTGATGGCGTCATTTTCGTAAAGAACATGATGGATTCCAAGGAGTTTTGCGATTTTTATAAATTTCCTGGTCTCTTGTCTGTTAAAGGCCACGTAAAGCTCGTTTATTATCGGGTGAGGTGGCTGTTGTTCTAGAATGTTTATCCTTGAAATCTGGTACAGAATATTTTTAAATCCATAAAAACCCCACTCATTTCCATGAGAATTGACAAATGGAGGGAGTGAAAGGACTCTTCCGATACTTTCATCTTTTCCCTCCATAAATTCGGCGGCGTCCCAGACATATTCGGGAATTTTCAAATGACTGCTTGGAAGAACCTGGCGAACTTCTTTGGAAGGAAAAATGTCTCCTAGAAGAAAAGGCGAAGAATAAACCAGAAGTGAAATCACAATTAGATATTGAAGATTACATAAAAGAAATTTGGAGGCTCTTTTTTTTGTTTCATTCTTTTGAATTCGGAAGGCGATGTATCCTACGGTAATTGCAAGAAGGACCCCGAACGAAAAAGATGTAAGAAACGAGAACTTATACCAGGGACTTCTCACCACCCATAAAAAGGGAACTGTTTTGAACAAAAAAAGATAAATTGGACCTGTTGGAAGGTGTGCGCCCGCTCCTCCCAAAACACTGATGAGAGCCAGCACGGAAAAGAAACCCGCTTTGTCGATTCGGGGCCTTATAAAAGGCGCCAGCAAAGCCAGTATGGGAACCAGAAAACTGAAAATTATAAATAGAGGACTTTCAAGATATTGGATGGAATAAGCGTCATATAAATCAAAATTGGACCCCGAACCATGGCCGTGTGTCCAGGTCCACATGCCCTGCAGGCGAATGACATTGAGAATGCTGGTGCGTTGCGAAATTCCACCCAACCAGCTGGAAGCCTCTTGATGGGTGAAAGGTGAGATGTTTTCCGGACTGGTGCTAAAAACGGAGTAGACCAGGGGGATGATCCAGAACGTATTGACCATTATAAAAACGCATGCGAATGCCAGTGCCTTTGCCAGAACAGTCGAAGCTATTTTGTACTCTTTATTTCTAAGCGGGATGATAATTTGAAAAAGTGGATACAGAATGAATGGAATTGAAAAAATGAGAAGGAACGGGGAGTTGACCCCAATGGGACTCGTTATGAAACTGATCAGGCCAAACGCGGCTGCTCCTTTAAGAAAAGGCAGTCTGCCATCCATCATTTGAAAGAATATGGCCAGTAAGATCGGGGCGAACGCGTAACCCGTCAGGTTGGCTATGTTGAAGCCTTGCCAAACGGGGATCAACGCCGTGGTGGTCATATAAAACAGAGATCCTGCCAGGGCTCCATAGCGGAAGATATATCTGGGAAGAATCACATAAAGGAAATAGTAAAATGACAGGCCGGGAGCCGCAAACCAGAAGATGAACAAAAGTTTTTGAGTTGTTTGCTGGGAAAATTCAAGCGCGGAAATCAGGCTTTGAAAGAAAAAGAATATAATGGCCGAAAAATAATCAAAAGGGGCGGCCCCTAAATTGTTGGAATCATCCCACGCATAAAAGTAACGTTCCAATACCTCGAAAGTTTTGGGCACGTTGAGATCTTCTGAAATCAGCAGGTTTGCTTCATGAAACCAAAGGATCGGAGCCAGCCCGACAATTAAAAGTATGGCGCATTCGACCCGGATACGAATTTTGCCGTCTTGTAGTCTTTGGTTGTGACTCATGGATTCATTTGTTATTTACAGCCTGATTTTTATTTGAAGGAGTCGCAAAAACAACAAGGCAATCACCGCGCCTGCCCCAATCCAGCGCTTTATCCAAAAGGACTCCGGTAATTCGTAGGACCAAACCGGGGTGTCTGGAAAGAGAGGCAGGCAAAGTTCCAACGGAACAGGTGCCCCAACGGATTGCCTGGAAACCGGATTTCTCCAGAAGAGTTTTTAAAGACCGGTAACTAAAATGATACAGATGACGCGGAACGTCCCAGGCGCTCCACCTGGGGCCGGTCCCGCGGGCGGCGATACTGCGGTAGTTTGGAACCTGAAGCACCAGGAGGCCTTTTGGCTTCAAAAACCGGTTTACTTTTGAGAGGGTAGTTTCCGGATCATGAACATGTTCTAGCACGCTCCAGAATCGGATCACATCAAAATAATTCTCTGGATAGGAAGCGTTGTCGAGGGTTCCCTGTGTTACCTGCGCCATCCCCATGTTTTTAGCTCGATGAACCGCTTCACCGCTCAATTCTATCCCGTGGACTTCCCATCCGATATTTTTGACGGAACGCAGGAAGAAACCGTCTCCGCAACCGACATCGAGTATGCGCCCTCCGTTTTGCGGAGGAAGGGGAGACCCGAACCTGAAACCGCCTAAAAGGGCAGAAGCTTTCATGCAAATTCTATCCAACAGGTTCATATTTTTTTTCGATACCGGTAGATAGTGATCTTGATAGGTTTGGGTCCGAATATAACGGGCGATCCGCTCGTACAACCCCGCGTTCACTTCCTGGTGACCGGACATTTCCTGATAGGAGTAATAGTCTTCAGGATAATAAGCGGACAGGGTTTCAGGAGCTAAAATGGGATGAACCATTGCCAGGCGGCATGTGGTGCATTCCAGAATATCAAATAACGAACCGTCTTCCGCAGGCAGGTCTTTTTGAATGCACTTTAAACGGTTGGATCCGCAGAGAAGGCAAACGGCTGGTTCTGAAGTCGTATTATTGTTCACAAGAATCGAAAATGATAAAAGTGGCTACGGATGACCAGGGGCTTTCTCTAAAAATACTGCGCGATCACCGGCTTTTTGCTTCCTTCAGCCTGAACGCAGTTACGATGATTCCAAACACCAGAATCGTGAACAGGGAAATTGCTCCACCGATATTAAGTAAGGTCTGAGGCCAGTAATAAAGGCGAATTTCATGGTCCCCGGTTTGGTCAATATAATATCCGTTTGCATATCCATTCACAACGAAGTGTTCACCCTGTTTTTTTCCGTTGACCCAGATCTTCCAGAAGGGGTTGTACGATTCATTAAAGACAAGAAAATAAGGGGTCGATGAAGACGCTTTGATGCGGTATTCCGTGGGGTTGACGCGTTTCACTTCCAAGCTGGGAAGTCCTCGGTGTTTTAGGGTCTTTTCAAAGGTCGAATTGAATTGAACAGAATAGTTTTCGTAAGCCTGTTGCTCAAGGGCAATGCGATGGCTCCCTTTGGATACTTGAATTTCCGATCCGTTGAAAACCGCCTGGCCGTCAAGATATAGTTTATTATCTCTTTTCGAAAAACGATCATTAGAAGAAAGGATTCTTAATCGATAGTTACCGTTTGATAGTGTCCCCCAGTCCCCCCCGTAGTCCATAGGCCCTACCTTAATGCTGCCAGGCTTTAAACCAAAGCCCACCTGGCGCTCTCCTTTTTTCTTCAGTCCATAAGGTGTATATAAAGAAAGTATATTCTCGCCAGGTTGAAGCGTGATGTCCGGGATGATCACCGTATGATCCTGATCAGGGGCCAGCAAGTCAGTGACTTTCAGAAGCTCATCGTTCAAATAGGCGTACAGAGTTCTGGGAATTTCAAATGAAGTGGTGACAAGCGAGAGATTGGAGATGATGGGATGGTCCGTGTGATTGATAATCCTGAAATGCTTGTCTTTGTTGCTTTCTATCCACCAGTAGCTGTCGTCGCCATTTTTTTCTTCGGGATAAAATCCGCTTGCTTTGATGACGTTGACTCCCCTGGCTGCTCTTTGAAGGGAAGCCTTCATCTGCTGGGAGTGCCAGGTATACGAAATAGGGATATTGTTTTTCTCCAGTCCTTCGCTTTCCATTCGCCCTTTGAAATCCTCAATATGAGTTCCGGACACCTGGATTTTCTCCACAGGCCACTCGCTCAATGCCTTTTTCAAAATCCGAGGGGAATTTTCTTCGGACAACAAAAACGCGGGAGCGTCTAAACGCTTGTCCAAGGCAATGATGGGAACCAAGGTATCTAACCTTCCAAAAACGGGAGTCAGAGCCGTTGTGGCATAAATTCTTTCGACCCCGTTTTTGAGCCGGTAAATATCCCAGGCGCCGAAACTTTTTGCCAATTCAACATCCGATTGTTTTGAGAGCCTTTCCCGGATAAATGCAGGGTCGTCCGTATCCCCGGCATACAGTTTATAGCGAACATCACTTTCATGCAGAATATAGCGGCTTCCCAGAAGGCGGGCAAATTCTCCCGCGTGGTCGGTCCACCCCTCATAAAGGGACCGGTAATAAAGTTTGAGCAGGTCGTTGCTCCCGGTGTTGAAAGCCAGCTTGTTGAAAAACGGATAAATCACGGGCTGGTGGGAGAATTGAAAGATGGCCGGCATGGACCCCGAAAATCCCCAGGGGTAAACCCAGGATGTGCTTTCGGGCAAAGCGATGATGCGGGAAAATTCCTTCCGCTCATCGATCCAGCGGCTGGTTTTCCAGACGTAATCAGGAACATCCGCGTGCCTTGAGGGAAGAACTTTTCTTTCATGAGGAAGAGGAAACATTTTTCCAAGGACCAGAGGGTACGTGTAAACAAGATTGGCCAGAAAAAGCAGGATGACGATGGAGACTTTTCCGGGCCGTCCCTGGATTGTCAGAAAACTCTTGGTTTTCTGAAAAAGAAAAGCAGTGCCAAGCCCCCCTAAGTAAGCGAAACCCAGAGCCGTGATCAGTCCAAACTTATACCAGGGGCTTCGAATGATCCAGAACAAAGGCACATTCTCGACCAGCCAGGTGTAGACGGGCTTCATGATAAAACCATTGGCACCCATACTGAGCAGGATGGATGCCCCCGTGGCCCAGCCGAAAAATTTCCGGTAAGTTCCCTTTCCTAAAAAAGTCCCGATAGCGGCAAGGGTAAAAGGTATCCAGGCGAACAGATGAAGAATGATATTGCTATTGTAGGCGCTTGAATAGGTGGTGTAGGGTTCCTGCCATCCCTGATACCAGGTCCAATCGGCCTGCATTCGGAGGACGTTCAAAATGCCTGTATTTGCGCTGATCCCCGTCAGCCATCCTGTGCTTTCAATGGATTCCGCGGTTTTGGCGAGGTCCACTAAAGAAAGGTTGAGCAGGTACTGCCCCAAAAAAGGGATAATCCAGAATGACTGGACAGACACAATGACCAGGCTCAATCCGATTAAAAAGCGGACAAGATGCCGCCTGGTTTTGCCCTCGGTAAGCTCACCATCAGCAATGAACAAATTTGCCAGGTAACCCGCCATGAAAAGAATCAAAACAATCATCAAGGGAGGGTTGATTGCGGTTCCCGATGCGATCAACAGAACCAGTACCAGGGCCAGACCCCAGCCGCTGAAAAGTCTTTTTTCTTTCCATAGGCGGCGGACGAGAACCAGGACCGCGGGCAGGGTGGCGTAGGCGCAGAGATTGGCGATGCTGAAGCCGATCCACATGGGGATCTGATAGAGATTGAACATATAGAGGCCGACCGCCATTAGTGCGGCCGCTCTGGAACCCGTTCCCTTGACGAATTCCCGCATCATCCAATACATGGTCAGGCCGGGGATCGTGAACCAGAAAACGAACAGGATGCGTTGCGATTGAGCGGCAGTGGCTCCCAATATTTGGGGCAGAGCGGTGATGGTCTGGAAAATGATCGCCGGAACGGTCAGGATATAATTGGTGCCAACGCTGACCTGCTCATTCCAGACATAAAAAATATTGCGCCATTTCTCGAAATCCGGAGGCAATGCCATGTCCTCGGAATTGATAATGAAATCGGAATGAAACCACAAAAGGGGGGTCAGGCCGAGTAGTACTATAAAGCAAAGGTCGCTGAGCGTATTTTTAAAAGAGATCTTATGGGGTGGGGGCGCAGAGGTCCGAATATCCGACGGAGAGTTCATTTTAAAAGCGGAGGGAATTCTGAGTGTCTGGACCCTGGGCGAAGGTAATTATTCGGAATATATTCTGATGGTCCGGGAGTCGATAATTTGAAAAGACCAATTTAAGATTTCCTGTCAGGTTTCTTAATAAGAAAGTTGCCAATGGCCAGAGCGTCCAGGCCTGTCGAAGAAAACGTGCGAAGTGCGTCCTTCGGGGTCATGACCACAGGTTCTCCCTTGTCGTTGAAAGAAGTATTAAGCAGTGCCGCGATATCGGTCAGTTTCTGAAACTCACGGATCAAGGAATGGTAGCGAGGATTGGTTTTTTTGGACACCGATTGCACCCGGGCCGTGTTGTCGACATGCATCGCCGCCGCAAGCGCGTCCCTTTTTTCTTTACGGACGACGAACGTTAAAAGCATGAAAGGAGACGGAGAGGGATTTTCGATATAGTTCGGAACTTCTTCCTCCAGAATGGAGGGCGCGAACGGCCGCCAGGCTTCACGGTTTTTCACTTCCAGATTGACCTTGTCTTTCATCCCGGGTAAACCGGGGTGGGCGAGAATGGATCTTGCCCCAAGAGCACGAGGTCCCCATTCCATCCGGCCTTGAAACCAGCCGATGATTTTTCCCTCCGCAAGCAGCTTGGCAGTGACCGATTCTATTTGATCATGGAACTGGTAATTCAGTTTGGATTCCTTAAGATAGCTTTCAATTTCATCGTTCGAGTATTCCGGACCCCAGTAGGCATGATCCATCACGAAATCGGTTCTTCCCCCCAAACGTGCGTTCAGCTCCATGGCCGCTCCCAGAGCGGTTCCTGCATCGTGTGCGGCAGGTTGGATATAGATGTCTTTTGCGATTCCCTCGGTCAGAAATTTTGCGTTCATGTCGCAATTCAGAGTGACGCCTCCTGCCAGGGCGAGGGAGGATGATGGGGACATTTGTTTTAAAGTCTTGGCTATTTGTATCGCGATTTCTTCAAGTTTCGTTTGTATTGAAGCCGCAAGGTTTTTATGATCTTCAGTAAGAGGTTCATCCGGTTTGCGTGGCGGGCCAAATCGTCGGTGAAAATTAGCGATCCATCGGGGTTTGACTTCATACCAGCCGTTTGAAACCTTAAAAAATTCATCCAATGAGATTTCAGGTTTTCCATAGGGAGCCAATCCCATTGTTTTTCCTTCGTGGCTGTGGCGCATGAAACCAAGTACATCCGTAGTATGGCTGTACAGGGCACCTAATGATTCTTCGATCCGGACTTTTCTAAGCGGGGAGAGTTTGCCTCTTTTAAAACTGAATAAGCCTCCGGAATCATCCTCTCCATTTCCATCCAGAGAGAGCACATTGGTTTCCGGGAACCCAGCCACTCGGCAAGCACTGGCCGCATGGGAAATGTGGTGAGGAATAAATACCCAGCGTTTTTTTCTGACTTTGGGATAAAGTCGCTCAAAACTCGTTTTCAACTTTGAAAGCTGAATAAAATATTCAACTGCGGAGCCGATTTGCAAGTGGACCGTATTGAAACGCAATCCTAGAATTTCAGATTTTAAATCTCTGATTAGATAATCAAGAGGACTGCGAAATCCCACGGCAATATAATCGATATGTTCCAGGTCGATTCCCGCATAGTCCATACAGAACTTTGCGGCGTTTATGGGAGGAACCCGTGGAGCGTGCTTGACCCGGGTGAATCGCTCTTCCTCGGCTGCGGCCAGGAGCTGTCCGTCTTTTATAAGGACCGCGGCGTTGTTCCAGGAAATCGGCGCAGTAATTCCAAGAATATACATATTTAGTTTTCCTTTAGCCATCCATGGAGGGTCACTCCCGAAGGCAAAAAGATACCGCTATTCAATAGTTGGAACTGGCTTTTGATAAAAGTATTGAGCGCTAAATGATTCATGAGTTGAGTTCTGGCTTCTACGAATTGAACTTGGGGTCTAAGCCATTCAAGACCGGCAAGCACTAGAGCATGCCCCAATCCCTTTCCCTGATATTCAGCCGAAATCACAAGTAGATCGATTTCCCCGATTTTGAAACCCAGTGCCTCCTGAGAGTTTGGATCAATATTCAAGGTGACAAAACCGGCAACGTTACCCTTGTCTTCAATCAGAAAAACTTTGTCCGCTCTTCCTTTAACATCATTTTCTATCCAGCAGGCAAACAGGTCGTTGGACTTGGTTTGAGATAATCTCGGGTCCATATGAAAATGACTGTACCTGAAGTTGGTTTTGGCGATTTTCTTAAGAAGAGGCAAATCCTCAATGGTTGCAGTTCGGATAAGCTGTTCCCCGGAACTCGGTGAACTCAGAGCAATTTTTTTGGAAGCCATTCCCAGGGCGACTGAAATATCCATCAACCTGAAGCCATTATTTTCAAGAAGGTGGATGAGGTTTTTCTGTTTATAGTCAATCCGGGTGATGAGACATTCAACTTTCCATTCTCTCGCCTTACTGAGAGCGGCATCCAGAAGCCGGGTCGCTACCTCTGGCTCAGATGCCGGGAGCGTATTAAACCATAATAATTTACCTATAGGAAAACCGAGGATTCCACTGTCCCATTGTGAAAAGGCAACCACAATGAAACCAAGGCAACGCCCGCCTGCATTAGCAACATATCCCGATGTTTTATCTTTTTGAGAAAGCGAGGAACTTAATAATTTACATCGGTAGGAAACAAAAGCATCATTAGAAACGCCGAAATCGCTTGCAAACCTCGAAGAAAGAATTTCCTCCAGATCATTTTCCTCAAATGATGAAATGGAATCGAATTCGGTAATCTCCATCGGCTAAATTGAAAGCCCCTTTTTTGACTCCGACTGATAATAGCTAATTGTACGAGCGAGACCCTCTTTCAAAGAGGTGGTCGCTTTCCACCCAATGACGTCTCGTATTTTTGTGACATCTGGAACACGTCTTGGGATATCTTCGTAACTTTTTCCAAAAACTTTTTCATGAGGCACAAATATCAGTTCGGACGAGGAGTTTACCACCTCCTTCATCATGGTTGCCAGCTCCAGAATAGTGGTTTCTACTCCACATCCCACGTTGAAAACTTCTCCCTCAGCTTTTTCGGAAAACGCCAGGTCCGCAACGGCGGTGACCGCATCATCAATGTAGGTGAAACTACGGGTTTGTTTTCCGTCTCCATGAATGGTGACAGGTTCATTCATAAGAAACTGTTGCAGCATGATGGGAATGGCTCTTCCATTTCCAAGCGTGTCGAGCAGAGGGCCATAAATATTGAAAAAACGGTAAATGACAAACTTGAGCCCTCTTTGTTGTCCATAGGCATAACAATAATGTTCACAGGCCGATTTTGCCGTAGAGTAACTCCAGCGGTTGATCCGGGTGCTTCCCAGAACCCGTTCGTCGTCTTCCTTCCAGGGCACCTTGGGATTGCGTCCATATACTTCCGAAGTGGAAGCAAAGGCCACTTTTATCCCATTCGATGCGGCCATTTCAAAAATATCGATGGAGGCTTTTAAATCCAGTTGTAACGTGGTCAGCGGTTCGGTCACATACACCATGGGATCTGCAATCGCGGCCAGGTGAAAAATTAATTCGGACTGCCTAATCTCCCGCTCCAGCATGGTGTGGTTGAGGATGGAATCCCGGATGAAAGTGAACTTGGGATGGCTGCGAATTTCCTTGAGCCGGTCCCCGTCCGATAGGTCAATACAGATTACGGTATGCCCCTGTTTCACCAGTTCCTTACAAAGGTAGGAGCCTATAAAGCCGGCACCTCCTGTTACAACAATACGACTCATTACCAACCTCCCGGTTTTATTTTATGCGAAGAAGACAAAATTTTTCTGAATGTAAGATCTGATATTCTGGATTTAAGTTCAATTCTTTCAACTCGGCATAACCTGAGTTGACCAGCAAATGGGTGATGGAATATTGTTTTAAAATTTGATTTAAAGGTTTCTTAAGTACAGGAAAGAAATCATCGTAGTGCTTTAAATGAGCGACCGAACTATCCGTTGAAAGTACTTTGGCTTTTGAAAAGTAAACGGCAGAGTCTGCTAAAAGCAGTGGAATCGACATCAGGCGAACCTCCCCTGATTGTTCATCGATTAAACGGAATACCTCCCACAACTCCTTTTTAATAGATCGGTCATTGTCTTTATAAACCACTTTCCATTGCAAGTAAAGCGACATGCCCAGGCTAACCGTCCAGAGAGAGATCAGTCCGGCTAAGACTGCCGCAGTGTGTCCCTGGCCGATCAAATGTAAAGAGAGTTGTGCGGTCACAAGAGCTGAAGGAAAGATTCCTGAATCTTGATACCGTTCGCCTTCGCCAATAAACTCAAAAAAACGAATCTGTCGGATGATAATGCCAACGACAGTGAGGCAGGTGGACCATAAGACAAGCAACTGCCAGATTGTGAGTTCCAATCCCGCATTATGCAAGGGGACAACCCCTGTTAGAGCCAAAACCGCCACCAGCAAAGGGACGACACTCGATGGATTGGCAGCTAAGATGGCGATCAAGGGCAGTTTCTGCACGTAGCTGTATATTTTGAATACAATATCTCCACTATCGTTTTTTTTGCCATCTTCGGTGGACTTGTTTGGTAACCCTCGCACTTGATGGGCATAGCGGTTGGAAATGTTCCTTCGCCAATACTCAAGCATTTGCACGTGTCCTGTCAGCACGCGCCAGGAATAACCACGCGTGAGAAGGATGGCGCCTCCGAGACAGGTGATTAGAAAGAAGAGTGGAAGGATACTTTTTTCAAAAATGATCAATCCGATTGTATAAAAAATAAAAGCCTGAAGAGAAAAACGGTGGGCCATGATGAGTAAAATTCCAAACATCAATCCTAGAGTAAGAGTCCAATAGGAACCATGGGCCAGGAAAAGGATAAACAAAAAAAACGTCAAGCTCGATAAAAAGGATGCGAAGGACCTTGTCGTGAGGTTACAGTTTTCCATAACCACCAACGGGGAGAGAATATAAGTTGCCTGGGCGATCAACCCCCCATACACACTGGTTGTCAGGACCCATCCCGAAAAAAACAGCGTGAGACTGTGCATCATGTCAAATGCCGGAGAGATCATCCACTGGTAGCGATCTGCAGTTCCCTTGGGTAAAAAGGCGATGACAATGCGCAACAATGGCGGATAATCACTTGGCTCGGTAAAGATGTATTTTTCACTGGTTTTAGGGAGCTCCTTATGAGTTCTGATGTAATCAGCCATTAAAAGGTGTCTCCAGGTGTCGACGCCAAAATAGCGATTTTGCATACGAGGCCAAATCTGGAGGAAAAAACTAAGGATAGAAACTGCTAGTCCCATCATGCTTCCCCAGAACCAATTTATTTCCATGAATCCTCTTTCTTTTCCGCGACCAGGTAGATGTCGCGAAATCCAGGTTGGCTGTATTCCTTAAGAAGCAGGCTTCTGTACAAAGAAGTTTTATAAATGTTGGTGCGGCAAATGTATTTCCAAAGATAAAAAAATGGAATGCACAATGTACTGACCCATTTTCCTTTAAGGTCGAGCCGGACCAGATTAAAACCGGTTGAGTTCAAATGGTCCTCGATTTCCTTCTCATGGAAATGCCGGTGGTCGACCATCCAGTGGGCGATATCCATGATTCCGTGAAGCCAGTGGCTATGTGGGGTGGATAAGACGAGTTTTCCTGCCGGGACCAGAACCCGGTTTATTTCTTTGAGTGCTTCCCGCTCCTTACCTCCCAGATGCTCAAAAACAGTGAACAAAAGGACGGCTTCAATGCTGTTATCATTAAAGGGGAGGTCAAAAAGATTGCCGTTTACGAATGAGACGGACGGATGGGCGGCTCTTGCAATTGCAAGAGCGTTGATATCCTGGTCCAGGGCAAAAGCCTTTTGCGGAAGTCCTGAAGAAATCGCTTCGAAACTCCCTGTCCAGCACCCGATGTTTAAAATCCTCTTTCCTCGAATCCATTCCCCGGCATAGACAACGTCAACATGGTGGTATGCGTCGGGCCGGCTATCTTCAAATCCAGATAAAAACTTTAGTGGGGGAGGGGGTTTCTCATTCATGCCCGGAATTTTCTATTAAAACTTTTTCATAGGGAACTCTATGAGATTTCCCCATTCGAGAATAAATAATGAATTGAATCCCGAAAAAAACCGCTATTCCTAAAATTGAGATGACCGATCCAATGTGAAGAAGGCGTTGCGGTTTAAAAGTTAGGATTAAATCATAATTTCCAGGTTTCTGCAGAAAAAAACCGTTGGCAAAACCATTTGCTTTGAAATGCGGAAATCCCTTTTGCGGACCCTCCCCGCCTGCGTTTTTGAGACTCCAACCCCTGTGGAACGAATTGGATACCACCAGATAACCGGGTTTTGTAAGGGACACCTTCAAACGGTAGTGGGTCGGGTTGATTTTCCGGTAGACCGGCATAGGGGTTATTGCTGTTTCTTGAGATCCATTCAGGGGAGAGAAAAAGATCGCAGCGTTGATTCCATGACGCTGACTTAATTCAAAGCTGTTTTTTCCTGCATTCAATTTGACAGTACTGCCGAAACTCAGCATTTTGTTTTTTACAATCTCTTCCAGGGGCACTTCTGTTCCGTTTATTTTCAGGTAAGGGGCCAAACCTTCCCCGTAGGCAAAATCTGTTCTGTGGTCCATCAGGACGACCAGAGCCTCCATTTCCATCGATTGAGAAATTTGGAAACCACCAGAAAAAACAAGATTTTGAAAACGAAAGGATGGTTTTAAAAAACCGAACGTTAGAGATTCTTTACCCCTTGGCGTCCCAGGGAAAGGGGTGTAAAAGGAAATAATATTTTCCCCAGGTTTGATTTCCATATTTCTAATGATGATCCTGGTCGATTGGTCCCCTTTCATTTCAGTGACCTGGGCGAGTTCCCCATTTAAATAAGAATATAAGGAACGATCCAGTTTGAAAGAAATGGCATCAAAAACAAAATTGGAACGAAGGCTTTTATTATGAGGATTAACCACTGAAAGATGTCTGGCTTTAGGATTATTTTTTTCCATCCAGATCCAGGTGCCCCCCGGACTTTTTTCGGGAAGAAAAAAACCACCTATCACATCACTTTTGATGGATTTCATAGCGAGTTCTTTTTGGGGTACCGAATCGGTTTGTTCATCTACAGTTCCCATTGGTTCCAGAGTCAGGGTGTCAAACA
The DNA here is from genome assembly GCA_021604505.1 of Nitrospinaceae bacterium. Lineage (NCBI taxonomy): Bacteria > Pseudomonadati > Nitrospinota > Nitrospinia > Nitrospinales > Nitrospinaceae > Nitrospinaceae bacterium. The sequence goes on from BQJC01000001.1 coordinate 343,383, forward strand.
CGATCCTTCTTGAGAAACCCTCGAGTCTTTCCAAGACTCTTTCATCCCCTTCAGGGTTGTAAGAAATTTGCGAAAAACTATCAAGAGGGAGTTGATTCCGCCAATCGCGATTCTCCGATTGGCTTTTAACCAGAAACACAGGGCGGGAGGGCCAAAACCCTTGCGTGATCGGCCCGAGGGCTTCTTCCGGTCCATCAACGACATTTAAGTCCGCAGAAGTGTATACAAAAGGCAGGTCGGTATCAACTGAATAGAACTGATAATTTCCGAACTCGCGCTCCGGTTTGAGTCCAGATTGTCTTTCCAGGCTTTTTTTGACGGATTGATAGGAATCACCGGTTTTATAGTATTTGATCGATCTGTCATGCAGCACCCATTTTGTGTTCATTAAACCCAGCAAACGATCTGCCCGTGGCAGTTGATCTCTGTATATTCCCTGGTGAATCATGTTGGTCAGGGGCAGAACCTGGTTGGGAGAACCTTGCGCATAAAGAATTTTTTCCGGGACATACTTAAAAATCACCGGCTGATTGGTGAAATTGACAAGGAAAGGAGCAAACCCCCTGTATCCCCAATCCGTTGTCCAGAAACGGTCTTCATTCAAGGCAAATACCCGGTTATCCTCCTCAAGGCTGTCCAACCATTTCCCTGCGTTGGGAACGTAGCCGGGTGGCGAAATCCTTGAAGGAGGGAGATAGGATCTTTCTTCGTTTGTCGGAAACGTTTTTCCGGTTGCGACGGGGTAAGCGTAAACCACAATCATCCCGATCAACGAAACCGTTGACGTAAAATAAGCGAGCCGGTTGTTTCTGAACCTGGATTCCAGCCATGTGGTAAACGCTCCAAGAAAAATAGCATAGCCGATACAAACCAACAGCATGAACTTGAAGTATGGGCTTCTCGCGATCCAGAACAACGGGATGTGGTTGAACATCCATTGATAGAGAAATCCAAACAGAGAAGCGCTTCCCATGCTGAGCCATATTCCTGTAAATGTCAGGCACGCAAAAAAACTTTTGTGTTTACAGGACCCCTTGTAAATGCCGAAGGCAACTGTTAAAGGCAGGGCACAGCTCAGAAATATAAGAAGCCAGTTGGTCCGGTACAGTTCCGCGTAAGGACGATAAGGTTCTCCCACTCCCTGATACCAGGTCCAGTCCCCAAGAAATCGGATCACATTTAAAAAACCCGTGTATTGGCTCTGGCCTTCAAGCCAGCCGATGTATTTTTTTGGACCCAATTCATACGCCCCTTGCCCCGCAAGATTCCATGCCTCAATCACCTGGGGAACGATCCAGTAGGCGTTTACAACGGCCATCAAAAGGGTGGTCTGAAATAGAACCCCCGATGTATGAAAAAAGTTTTTATTTTTGATACTCCTAAAAATCAGAAACCCGGCCAGAATCCCCATTAAAAGTGCGATCGCCAGAGCCTCTGAAATATTATTGCCGATGGGAGACAGCAAAAGAGAAGCTATGGCGATTTTTATAAAAAGAATTTGTTTTTTCGTGGAACCTTCAACGGCTTCCAAGAGTAGTGAAATGAGCCAGGGCAAAATGGCGTAAGCCGCGACCAGGGGTGGTTTGAATCCTAGCCAGACATGTTCCTGCCAGAGATTGAAAAGATAGAAGGTCACGGTAACCAAGGGTGCGCCGAACGGTCTCGAATCTGGGAATATTCGCCTGGCCAGTCCGTACATGCTCAAAGCGGAAACAAGAAACCAACCGGAAAAGGTCACCATCTGCGTTTCCCACAGCGGCAGGCCAAGCCAACGAAGGGTAGTGGGAATTGCTTGAAAGAGAAGGAGACAGGGATCCAGTACCGATTCGGCTCCTGTCCCTATCCTGGAGTTCCACATGTAAAAGTATTGCAACCAACCCTCCAGGGTTGGAGAATGCCGCAAATCCTCGGAGTTCATCAAAAATCCGGGAGTGAACCAGTAAACGGGAGCAATCCCCATGAGACAGATCATCAGGAATGTCAACATTCTTTCCAATCTGAATTTAAGCTGTGGGTTTTCCGGGATCATTTGAATCCCATCTGGCTAAAAATATTGGAAAAAATTCGGTCCCAGGTGAAGTCCTCAGCCATTCTCAAACTGTTCGACCGGAATTCGGTGAGCTTATCTTGATCGGTCAATAGAGACACAACTGCGTCTGCCAGTGAGACAGGAGTCCAGTCGATGATCAGGCCCGCCTTTTTTTGATGGATGTCTTGAGCAACTTCGGGGACATCCGTGATGATCACAGGAAGACCGCACCCCAGATAAAGCCTTGGCTTGGAAGGGTCGTTGAAATGCTTCAGGGAAAGAGGGTCCTTTTTGTAGGGGACGATGCCCAGAGCGCAGGAAGCGAGCAGATTTTCTATTTCCGTCGGATTTCCGATCGTCCCCAGAAATTGGACATTTTTTTCCAGTGCCAGTTCCTGGACCCGGCAACGCAGTTTGGGTGCGTCCATTCCGTCGCCGACAATGGTTAGCCTGGCATTGGGAACTTTTTCAATAATCAGCGGCATAGCCTCCACCAGACAATCCACCCCGTCCGTGGGGTGAAGCGCTCCTACGTAGGCCATTCGATACGGATCGAAATTTTCTTTGGAGCCCATCTTGAGGCAAGAGGCGTCAGTTCCAAACCCCGATTGCTTTAAAATATGCGGAGATAATTGATTGGCTTTCGCTCCCAGTTCCAAACGCATGGGCTCGACCCGGCTACTTTGCGCCCAGGCCCAGTCCGCACGGTGAGCGCAATAGCGGTCCATAAAATGAAATATTCCGTTGAGTTTTAAATTGTCGAACCGTTTAGGAGAATAGTCGATCACATCATATACGACCCTTTTGACGACCTTGAACCGGCGAAGCAATAATCCGATTATCGTATTAACGGCTTCCACACCTACATAAAGGTCGAACCTGCGTCGAAGGTACAACAGGAAATAGATAGTGGATAAAATATCCCGGACCTTGAAAGCCACGTAAGGAAAGGGCGTTTGTTGGATGTCCGCCCGGGTTTTGTTATAAGGGAACCAGAACATGGGAAAGCGAACGGGTTTTCTTTCCACCCCCATTTTACAGACGGTTAAGGTCGGGGTAATATCGGGACAATAAGATTGAGGTTGTTCGATAAAAATGACCTCTTTGGCTCGCGTCTTCAAATACCGGTACAGATCCTGAGGGGGGCCGGCGATATGAGAGGCCTGTCCTTTTTCATCCTTCCAGGTATAACTTACAATACAAACCCGGGTTTCTGATAATGGCTTGCTGGGGTCATGGGGCACCTCATTTTCGAACATCTTGAAGGACTTTGGTTGTTTATTGTTCTTTGAACGCAATGATAGCGTTCGCCAGTTTTACAATTTCATCCTCAGTCAGTTCGGGAAACATAGGCAGGGAAAGGATTCGTCTTCCCAGGTTCTCGGATACCGGAAAACTCCCGGTTTCCTTTCCCAGCCCGGAGTATGCTTTCTGGAGGTGGATCGGAACTTTGTAGTGAATTCCGGTGATGACCCCTTGGTTGTGGAGATATTCTGCCAGAGCGTCTCTTTTGTCCGACTGAATAATATACAAATGATAAATATGGGTGGCATAGTCCATCTCATGTGGTCGGATAACGTCTGCATCTGACAATAATTCACTCAGACGGTGAGCCCATTGCCGTCTCATGTCGTTCCACCGATCCATATAGGGAAGTTTCACCTTCAAAACCGCAGCCTGGAGGCTGTCCAGCCGGTTATTATGTCCGTGAACGATGGAGTTGTGCTTGTCTCCGCGGCCGTGATCTGAAATCGCACGTGCTTTCCGGGCCAGGTCTTCATCGTTAGTGACCAGTGCTCCGCCATCTCCGAAAGCGCCGAGGTTTTTCGTCGGGAAAAAACTGAAGCAGGCCGAATGGCTGATCTCGCCGGCGCGTTTCCCCCGGTATTCTGCCCCGTGCGCCTGAGCGGCGTCTTCAACCACAGCCAAACCATGTTTGCGTGCGATTTCCAGGATTGGGTCCATGTCCGCCATTTGACCATAAAGGTGAACCGGGAGAATCACACGGGTTTTTGGGGTGACCGCGGCTTCCAGTAGATTGGGGTCCATCGTGTAGCTTTTTTCATCGACATCCACAAAAACCACCTGGGCGCCCGTTTGCGTGACAGCCTCCGCAGTGGCAACGAACGTGTTAGGCACCGTGATCACTTCATCTCCGGGGCCAATTCCCAGGGCCAGCAGAGCAAGTTGCAATGCCCCCGTTCCCGAAGAAGCCCCAACGCAATATCGGGTCCTCTGGTAGGATGCGAACCTTTCCTCAAATTCGCGGACATCCGGTCCTAGAATATATTTGCCGCTTTCTATCGTTTCCAGCAAGGCCCGGTTGATTTCATCCTTGATCAATTGATATTGCCTGTTGATATCGAAAAGTGGAATCATTCTGTTGTGCTCACTGTTTGCAATTGATACAGGTCCAGTAGGGGTGGTCTACGGGAACAGCTTTTTTCAAGCATTTTTGCTTTGTCTTTTGATTGAAAAGGAGAATCGATGGAAGAGAAGAAATCCCGCGCAGAGGCTGACCACTATTCCGCTTATAATAATTCCCAGGTAAAATAGCCGTTGCGGCCAGAATTCTATCACGATTTCAAAATCCACACTTCCATCGGGATGCAACCGGTAGAATCCGTCATTTTGACCCTGAACAGCTGGAAATTTCTTCAGGAGTTCGAGATCCAGCCACCAGCTGTTAGCATATCCATTTACCTTCCAATGGAATAGTTCCGGCCAGTTCACAACTTTCGCATTGCGGGCCGAGTCAACATTCCAGAATTCAGGATCTTCCGCAAAGCAGGTTTTTTTTTTGTCTTCATCACTCCGGCACGTCGTTTCCAACCTGCTCGGAAACCAGGTTTCCCATATTTCCCCCCTGGGCAGGTTATTATTCCTGACTGCGGTGGGAACAGCAAAAGGGCTGGAAGTCTTTTCCAGCTTTTTATTTTGCTCTTTTACCGAATCAGATTCCGGGTGCCAGGGCTTTAAATAAACTGTCCACTCATTGTGGTAGATTTCATTTAAGATCAGAGGAAAATTGTTCTGCGCTCTGTGAATCCGCAGGCGAAATTTTGTTGGATTAATTCTTGCGTACTCAATCAATGGAAATAAAAGTTTTTTGGAATTTCTAAGAAAATTAGCCTCTTCACCTGATTCCGGGTCCAAGAAAACGTTATTATCAAAGTTTAACCTATAAAGAATTCTTTTCATGGATTCCAGATGACCTGAATTCTGGTCTTCAATAAAGAAAATATTCTGATGCTTTTCTGAATGCGGAAATTTAAAAAATCCCTCTAAAAAATCCAGATCCCTTTTCTTTCCTGCGGCATATACCGTGTTTTTCAATCCGTATCCATTCCAATTTGCAAAAAACAGGCAAAAGGCAAGAAAAACCATCAGAGGATTTTTGAGATGATTTTGCACTCTCATCAAATCTCAGGAGCAGGCGTCGGAACAGACTGACTTTGCCGACGGACACATATTTGGGAGAGCTCCGGGATCCTCGTTTTTTTCAGACAGGGAAATATGGAATCAGAGAAGAGGCTCATGTGCTTACGGGTTTGCCTTCATGTTTTGTCAGATTGAACATGTGCTGGCGAACCCGTCGTACTGCCCGTGCACCATAAGTGAATAAAAACTGCCAATCAGATTTATTGTGCCAGGACAAAAACTTGAGTTGACGGGCGATAAATCGCGGGTGAAACGCGATCCCGTAAATCTGACGAACCGCGGCATAATATTCGTCATGTGGAATGGGTGTTTTGACGATGAGTTTGCTCATGTCAAATTCGTCGTAGTCCTTAGCAAGCAGGACATTGTTATCGATACATTCCTGATGGTAAGGGGTGAAATCCAGTGGGGTGCAGAGAGTGACCTGCAAAGTTCGGGCCAGCCCTTTGAACATCAGGTGTCTGACGTTGTTAACCGTCTGCTGGAGTTGCTTTTTAGTCTGCCAGTAATAGCCCACCATGATCGTCAGATGGGGAAACAGGCCGTGCTTCGTGTATAGGCGAAGGTTTCTTTCCGCATCCTCGACGCCGTACCCTTTGTTCAAGCGAGTGAGAGTCTCTTCGTCACTGGCTTCCAGGCCGATGAGAACAAATCTGAAATTAGCTTTGCTGAGCAGTGCGAGGGTTTCTTCATCCAGATAACCGAAGCGCGTGTTGAAACCGAAGTAGCAGTCCTTTTTGTGAAGGCCCCGGTCGATGATGCCCTTTGCAAATTCCCTGGCCTCCGCTCCCCGGTACCAGACACCAGAGTCGTCGAAAATCTCCCGGACGCCATAATCTTCAATCAGACGTTGATATTCATCGAGGCTTTTTTGCACCGAGCGCACTGAAAAGGTCAGGTCCGGTCCGTTGTACCGGCAGAAGGTGCATTTGCCGAACATGCAGTCTCGAATCACACTTGTGGCGTAAGTGCCGGGAGTTTGCAGGAAATTTCCATTTTCAAAGGCATAGTTCTTCCATTGCACCAGATCCCGGTCCACATCCGGAGAGAGATCCAGGGGTTCGATTTGTTTGAAATTTCCTGTGTCTAGAAAGTCATTGTCATCCCTTCGGATCATCAATCCTTCGATCGGACAGTTATCTCTCCAGCTGGAATGTTCGTCGATATAGGGGATCAGTTTTCTCAATACAAAATCAATGTGGTTGCTTCTAAGAACAATATCCGTTTGACTCTTACGGAGGGTTTCTTCCGGCTTTCGCATGGAGTGATATCCGGTCATGATCACCACGCATTTAGGCAGGTCCCCTTTTAGTTTGTCGGTGAGGCGCCAGTACAGGTTCATGACGGGTGTGGTGCTCTCAAAAACCACGACATCTGGATTCCATCGAACAAGATCCTGGTACCACTGGTCGAATGTTTTAAGCTGGGAATTTCCATCGTCCCATAGAATGTCGTAACCCAGATCCCGAAGCCAGGTGGCGGCTTGACCGTGTACCACCGGCAAAAGGTAGGTGGGTTTTTTAAAAAACTGGACGTTGCGATTCTGGGACACCATGGCCTTCTGGCCATCTTTGTTTACAATCGGAGGGTAAGAAATTGCTATCTTCATAACGGGTTCCGTTAAAATGGGGTGGGGTTAATTAAAAGGTTCCTGTCAAAAAAATGCTTCTGTAAAAATCTGATCTCCTGAAACTCCTTTGTTTCGCAACAGATCATAAACGTCATGAATCATTCCCTGATTGCCGCAAAGGTAGTAAATGCTTGAAGTGCAAACTTCGTTGTCATTCAAGTGGCCCGTGACACGGCCGTTGTAACCTTCTCCAGACTGTCTCGAAACACAACAAATGATTCGCGATGGGTCATAATCGTCATAGTCGTAGCGCTCATCGGTGGTTCGAATTCCATTGATGATCTGATACTCAAGCTCAGGATAACTGCGCACGAAGGAATGAAAAGGCGCAATGCCTGTTCCTGTGCTGATAAGAACAAAGCGGGTGCCATCAATTTTTTTAGGATCAAGAAAAAACGAACCGTACGGACCGTGAATTTCAACCTCCGCGCCTGCGGTCAGCTTACGCAACGCCGGAGAAACAGACCCTCCCGGAACTTCCTTGATCAAAAATTCCAGATACTCATCCTTCACTCCCGAATAGGTGGAGTATTCCCGATTGACTCCGCTTCCCTTCAGGCCCAAATTGACGCATTGACCCGGAATAAATTGAAAACCGTTTCGTTCCAATCGGACCACATAGGCCGTGGACGAAAGGTTTCGAATGCTGAGAACCTTAAGCAACAAAATCAATCTCTATAAAATAATACATCTGGTCTCAGGGATGTGCGGGTTTACCGGCCAAGGGAACTGTTCAGTTCCCTTGTCGTGAATCCCTGAACAAATTGAGCCCCGTACCAAATGTGGGTGAGAATAATATATGGGACGGCGCCCAATGCCACGCGTAATGTTTCATGCTGGCGAATGTCTTTCCATGAAACGGCCAAAGCCGCACAGTATACCGCCCAGCCCGTTAAATACAAGATGCCTGCAAATTTGGAAAGAACCGAAAGCCCGAGACCGATGATGACAAACGCCACCCAGATCGCCGGTATAAAATATTTAAGCCGTCGGGAGGTTTTAGGATATCTTTTCGCAAAAAAACCACGATGTTTGCCATAATTGCCGATTTGGCGTAGGTGCTTAGGCAACCCTGCCCGGCGGTGATGCCAGACAATCAGTTCCGGTACATAAACCAGTTTTTTATCAGTCTGCTCGAGAATTTTCAAACAGAACAGGGTGTCCTCTCCCGGCCAGTATTTTGAATCAAACCCTCCGATTTCATAAAATACTTGTTTTCTAACGATTAAATTGACGCTTGGCCAGTCATCGACTGATTTTCCAGGTGGGCAGGGGACGTACCGCTCCGGACATCCTCCCGATACCGGGCTCAAAAAAACCGCTCCGGAAACACGAGCCCAGAAAGGATCGGTTTTAGGGGTGATGGCTGGGCCACCGATGGCCCCAACCTCCTGATGAGCCATCAGAAAATCCCGGGCCACATTGAGCCAGTCAGGTTGCGGGTAGGCATCGTCGTCGATGAAAGCCAGATACTGTCCTTTCGCCTGCTCCGCTCCCAAATCCCTTTTGATGGCGGGATTGACTTCGCCGGTAGGCAGAATATTTACAGGCAGGCCGCCATAGCATTCGGGAAGAGCCACTTCATGATCCGGAAGAAGAATGACTTCATACCCTTTAAAAGTGAGTTTGCGGATATGCGACAGGCATTCGTCAAGGTCGGGAGACCAGGATTTGAACGGGATGACTATCGAAAATTCCAGAGGATCATTCATCTTCAAACCCAATCCGATCCTGAACGATGTATAGAGGGCGGCGAATCACCTCAATATGAATGTGCCCGATGTAAAGAGCAATCAATCCCAGAGCGGCGAGAACCACCCCGAAAAGCAAGGTATTAAAGACCACGAAATAGGCGAGGGGGGTGTAAATCTCTCCAAAAGCAAACTGGGTCACCATCATGTAGAACAGAACCATCAGCGTGAGGGTGACTACCGACAACCCCAGCCAGCCGGTCACTCTCAGCGGCAGAAGCGAAAAAGAAGTGAAGGAATTGACCGCCAGATTGGTAAGGTGCCTCAAGTTGAAAGTCGAAACGCCGCTGAACCTATCCGGAGCTGAAAAGGTGACAAATGTCTTTCGAAAACCCATCCAGTCGATCAGGCCTCGGAAAAAACGGGTCCGCTCTTCAAACGTCTTTAGGACTTTTAGCACATCTCTATCCAGCAGGCGGAAATCGGTAGCCTTAGGATGAATTTCGAGGTCGGAAAAGTGCTTTAACATATAATAAAAAATTCGTGACCCCGCTTTTCTCATCAAGGAATATTGAATCGCTTCACGTCGTGTCGCGACAATTTGGTAGCCGTTTTCCCATTCGGCAATCAGTTCGGCAATGATGGAAGGAGGATGTTGTAGATCCGCGTCAATGAAGATCACGGCATCTGCGTCGGAGACGGCCTCCACTCCAGCAGTTAAGGCGATTTCCTTGCCGAAATTCCTGGACAGACTCACTCCCTTCACCCTGGGATCTGCGTCAGCCAGGTATTGCGTAAGTTCCCAGGTATTGTCCGAACTTCCGTCATTGACGAAAATAAACTCCCAGCTGTAGGAACCCAATTCGCGGATCGCTTCTTGAACCTCCTTGAAGAATTGCTGCAGATTTCTGGATTCGTTGAAGGCGGGGACAACCAAAGCGATTTTTTTTCTCTCGTCGAACGGCTCCACTTCCTGGGCGCTGCTTTTGGGCCTGATCAGTTCCAAAACGGTCGCCTTCCTTTAGCAAGTGGTGAAGCTCAGGTAAATCTCAGGGAATACTACCATTTTTATCAAGTGAGAGGCGATTTTTTTTAAATGGTTTTGTGTGAACTAATTTGTTGATTGGCAAACAGAATCATAATAAATTGCTTTCTGCTATTAAGTATCGTTTTGGAAATCGATAAACGATCCTTTCCTTTCCTTCCTTCATTTAAATTTTTTTTATGGCTTACATTCCACTTCAAAGCAAAGAGGAATTTAAATTTTCCGAGCCCGAAGCCAAGGAGCTTCTTCCTGTTTCCATTCAAAGTGAGGAACATCGGCTAACCTTCCGGAAGCTTCCGCCCAACCCAAAAATCCTGCTCCTCGAACCCTATTACCCCCCGGAAGCCGCGTGGGGGAGCCTGAAGGTTGAGCAGGGATATCTCACGCCACTGGGATCGATTTCTATTTACCGATGGCTTAAGGACAAGGGATATGATGCAGATTTTTTTGACACCCAGTTTGGTGATTATAACTCAGAAGAATTAAAAAATTATCTGAAGCAAGGGCAATACGACATGATCGGGCTTCCGGTGTTCACTCCAACGGCAAGCTACGTATTTGCAACCGCTAAATTGATTAGAGAAGCGTTGCCAGACTGCGTCATCGTTTACGGCGGGGTTCATGCCACCGACATGTCGGTCGAGAGCCTAAAGGAATCTCCTGAGTGCGATTTTATCATACGCCGGGAAGGTGAGATGACAATGGTCGAGCTTATTGAAGCGATGAAGGCGGGAGCGACGGATTTCAGCCACATAGAGGGATTGACTTGGAGGCAGGATGCGGGAACGATCGTCATGAATCCCGACCGAGCGCTGATTCCGGACCTGGACGAAACACCGTTGGGCATGTTCGGGGATCTCGATCTGACCAGATACGTCCCCCATCCCACCCAGTACATTCAACTGCCAAGTTATTCAATTTTTACTCAGCGGGGATGCCCATATCCCTGTACATTTTGCGAAGCCAGCACAGCTCTCGGGAAAAAACTAAGAGTGTTCAGTCAGGCCCGGGTGATTGAGGAACTTAAAATTCTCAAGTATGAAAAGGGTGCGCGGGGGATTTATTTTCAGGACTCAACCTTCACTCTGAACCGCAAGTACGTCGTGGACCTTTTTGAGCGGATGATTCGCGAGGGTTTGAATGATTTGTTATGGTCCTGCAACACGCGCACCGACCGGGTGGACCCGGAGTTGCTGGCTCTCATGTACGAAGCAGGATGCCGGACGATCACATATGGCATTGAATCGGGGAATCAGCAATCCCTGGATGTTCTGAAAAAAAATATCAAAGTGGAAACTCAGGAAGAAGCGGTGAACTGGACTCATAAATCCAGGATATCGTTATTGTGCTCCTACATTCTCTGTTTGCCGGGGGAGACAGACGATCTGGTTCAGAACACCATTGATTACGCCAAGCGCCTTGGATCGCAAATGACCTTGTTTTATCTGCCTGTGCCTTACCCGGGAAGTGAATTGTACAAGGTTTGCAAAACCACGGGTGGATTGCGGGAAACGAAAAACTGGAGCGAATTTTTATCCGTCGATTTTGACAATCCGGTTTATATCAATCCGTTGATTGGAAAGGAGAGGATGCGGTATTGGTATAAAAAAGCTTACCGGCAGTATTACACCTGCCCCAGGGTCTGGCTCAATGGTCTAAAATCGCTCACCTGGAACGGCGGATTTCACAGATATTTGCGAGGGATCAACGCGGTCCAGTCCTTGCTGTTCCACAAAGGCTCATAGCTTTCCCTGCGGTATGTGGGCGAAAAGTCCGCATTGCCAGCCTTTCGATGACAGTCGAATTCTTACGTGCTGCCTCCGGGGGGTTGAATACGAGCCACGATCAGGATCGAGACTCCAAAAGGCGGTTTCAAATGAGGGGCGGTCAATACATCGAAGTGGAACATCGCGGTCAGCACACGGTTGATCCAGGGAGTGTTGATCTGATTTTCGCTTTCAAGCTTGATATCCAGCAGACGGACGACCTGGCGGGCTGCCCAGATAGGTATAAATAATAGATAATTAAAGTAAAAGCTTTTGGAAATCTTAAACCCGGCATTAGCGACAACCCGTTCGAATTGGGTTTTGGTGTACCTTCTCTTGTGGTCGGATAATTCGTCCTGCAGGCCCCAAAGCATTTGAAATGCGGGAACCGTGAAAACAACGGTTCCATTAGGGGATAGCACCCGGAATAGTTCCTTCAGTGCCGCAGTATCATCGACATGCTCGATAAGGTCCGTCGCCAGAATCAACTGAAAATGGTCGGCGGCAAAAGGCAAGTTGCACACGTTTCCCTTCTCTACCTTGCCGAGTCCTTTCTCTTCGCAAAACCGGATAGCGTCCTCGCTCTGGTCCACCCCGGTCACATGCGTAAATCCCATTTTTTGCAAAAGCCGAAGGTTGGACCCTGTTCCGGTTCCCACATCCAGCACGGATGCGTGGGTGGGAATGCCGGTCGCCTGAATGATCTTCTGAAACAGGATTTTGCGACCGGTGAACCACCAGTGTGTCTCTTCTACCTCGGCTTCGACTGCGTAAACGGAGGCTTTCAAGGGAATCCTTTAAAGACGGGGTTCATTTTAAAAATTATTTTAACCCTTATCTACCGGGGAACGACTGCTCCAGCAACCATCGGCTCCAGAGATAGAGCCTGTTGTCGGATGCGCCATTCAAATGCTCATTGAATTTATTTCTGAAAAAATCTGTTTCGCGTGCTGAACTGTCTGAACGGGAGCTGAAAACCAGGTTCCCGTTTTTGAACCAGGAACCGATGGGACTGCCAAACCCTTTTTTCTTACGATAAACGATTTCCCTGGGCAAAACCGGCTCCATAGCTTTTTTAAAAATATATTTCGTCTGGCCTTTGCGAAATTTGTAGTTGCTTGGGATTTGGCAAACAAAATCGACCAGATCCACATCGAGATAGGGAGAACGCACCTCCAGGGAGTTCAGCATGCTCGTCCGGTCCAGTTTGACCAGAATATCATTCTGGAAATACAATTTCGTGTAAAACTCCAGGGCGCGGTCCACAAGATTTTTACCGGGATTCGACTCCCACAGTTCAATAGCTTCGGAGTATATTTCTTCGAGATCGATTTTTTCAGCGAAAAGTTCTTGCAACTCCGTAGGTTCCAAAGGCCCAAGCCACACCGGGTTCCAGGTTCTGGCAGGATAGCTCAATCCGCGCAGTGTCCTTTTGAGAATAAAGTCCGTACTGATGTTTTTATGTGAAGTCGGAAGCCTCGCCGCCAGCAGACGAATAGCCCGATGCACTGGTTTGGGAACCAACCGGCTGTAAAACTCTGCAAACCGCAGAGCGCGAAAGGGATCGTAACCGGCAAAAAGTTCATCCGCGCCGTCCCCTCCCAGAGCGACCTTGACCTTTTGGCGGGCGGTTTTGCACAAGAGAAAGGTGGGCATCAAAGAACTATCAGCTACAGGTTCATCCAACTTCAGGGTCATTTCCGGCAAAAGGTCGACCAAGGCTTCTAAAGGAAATCGTTGCTGGTGGTGTTCGGTACTTAGTTTTCCGGCCATGCGTTTGGACCAGTCAGACTCATCAAAACTAACATCTTCGAATCCTATGGAAAACGTGGAAAGGGCGGTGTCGCTCATTTCCTTTGCGGCATAGGCGGCGATGGCAGAGGAGTCGATGCCGCCGCTTAGAAAGACCCCCAGGGGAACATCGGACATCAGGCGTCTTTTTACCGATTGGTGGAGGAGAAAGCGAATCTCCTCTCCCCATTCCTGTTGGGGGTTTTTGGGAATTTTCTCCATCGGGTTGAGGGCAAAGTCCCAGTATCGCCGAAGAGTAAAATGATCTTCAGACAGAGAGACCGACAGATTGCAACCGCCGGGAAGCTTGTAAATTTTCTCATACAAAGAAGCAGGGCAGGGGACATACCCGTAGGCGTAATATTTTTTAAGCGATAGAGGTGAAATTCCGGAAGTTATTCGGTGGTGCTTGAGAAGCGCTTTCAGTTCCGAGGCGAAGGCGAAAGTCCCGTTTTGCCGAGTGTAAAAAAGCGGTTTTTCCCCAAAGCGGTCTCTGGATAAAAAGAGCCTGTTCCGGCTGGTTTCATAAATGGCAAATGCCCACATGCCATTGAGTTTTTCAGGAAGATCCTCTCCCCATTCCTCGTACCCGTGCAGCAGGACTTCCGTGTCCGAATGATCGGTGGTGAACCGATGGCCTAGCGCTTGAAGCTCAGCACGCAATTCTAGGTGATTGTATATCTCCCCGTTATATACGACGATGAGAGAGCCGTCGGGCAGGGCCATCGGCTGGTTTCCGTGCTGAAGGTCGATGATGGACAAGCGGCGGTGGCCGAGGTGGATTCCCGTTTTAGGCAGATCCCATTTTCCTTCCGCGTCCGGCCCGCGGTGAGTCAGAGCATCCATCATCGCCTGAAGATCCTGAGAGTCTCCGGCTCCAAAAAACCCGGCTAATCCGCACATCAGGGAGCGGAGTCCAGATTGACCGTATTTTTTATAAGATAACTGGGTTTGTTCTGAGTTTCGTAATAGATGCGCACCAGCATTTCAGCAAGGAGTCCCATGAGAATGGACATGGTTCCCATGATGAAAGTCAGGCTCACCAGAAGAAGCAAAGGCGTGGAAATGAAAGCGACATCAAAGAATAATTTCAGATACACCGCATAAAAAAAGGACAGCAACGCCACCCCGAGATTGATTATGCCGAATGCGCCAAACACATATATGGGTTTGGTGTTGTATTTAGCGAGGAACTGAATGACGATCAGGTCAAGCAGGACTTTGAAAATCCTGTCGAAACCGTAGTTGGATTTTCCATGAATTCTTGCATGATGGTTGACGGGGATTTCCGCGACCTTGCCGCCCTGCCAGCTCACGTAGAGAGGAATAAAGCGATGCATTTCCCCGTAGAGCCGCACGGGTTTGATCAGACTGCTCCGGTAAGCTTTCAAAGTGCATCCGTAGTCGTTCAAACGAACACCGGATACAAGAGAAATCAGTTTGTTGGCAAGATTGCTTAAAAGGATGCGGCGAAGGGAGGGATCTTTACGTTTTTTCCGCCATCCCGAAACCACATCACACCCTTCCTCCAGTTTTTGTAGCAACAATGGAATATCTTTCGGGTCGTTTTGCAGGTCTGCGTCGATGGGAACGATGATCTCGCCTTTTGCGTAATCCACCCCCGCCATCAAGGCCGAGGTCTGTCCGAGGTTTCTGCTGAAATGAATGATTTTGCACCGGGCGTCCTTGCCGCCGATCTCATTTAAAACGTTTTCGCTTTCATCCACGCTTCCATCATTTACAAACAGGATTTCAAAAGGCATATTTTCAGCCTCCATTACCTGTGCCAATTGTTCGTAAAGAATGGGAATGTTTTCTTTTTCGTTAAAAACCGGAACAATAATTGAGATCATGGATTTTGAAAGTATCCCCTCACTTTAAATGGAATACAGGTTTTGTTCTTCTGTTTGAAAATCGGGTCTAAAGGGGGAAGTCCATCATGCGTGTGTCCGGGCATCTCCCCATCAGCTTGCGGCGTGGAATTCGATGGTTATTGAATAAATATACCATGATGAATTGAGCGAAATGGTATCATTCCCGAAATTCCTTGTCAATTTGGGGACAACCGCACAAGTTTTAATTCTTAGACGCGATAAAGTTGCCATAAAAAAATACGCTCAATTGACAACATGTCGCCGTTCCTTGAGGTGGAGACTTGAAATGATGCAATCAGGAATGAGAGGGATGTTGCATTTTTTGATGAAGAATTATCCCAGGTTCAAGCCCCTGGTCGGCTGGATCCCTCCGCATTTTAGGACGCGGATAAAAGATGGTTTCATGACTGCCGCGTTCCGGTCTCTCTATGGAACAAAACACCATCGCAGAGAATTAAAAACTCCTGACAAAAAGTTGCCGGGTGAAGATGCCGTAAGGAACGGTGTCCTCAAAAAGGGCGTCACCCTCATCGGCTTGCCTCGCGCCATCATCGGCGAGGGAGAATTTGTCCGGCAAACCGCCAAATCGTTTCAAAACACATCTCTGGATTTCGGGATCTATGACACCCGGCCCAGCGTGGCACCAGTTGAGCAGGCGGACCCGCTTTCTAGCCACATGCGTTCTGACAACCCCTTTAATGTCAATATCTTCCATTTAAAGCCCGATCAATTGGCATCATCCGTGGTGACCCTTGGGCGGTCGTTTGTCGAAAACCGTTACAACATAGGTTACTGGGCCTGGGAGTTGAGTGAATTCCCCGATGCCTGGCAGGCCCCCTTGGATTTTCTCGACGAGGTCTGGTGCCCGTCCCGGTTCATCCAGTTCGCGGTGAAGAAAAAATCTTCAAAACCCGTGTTGTATTTGCCCGTTTCCGTTGAACTTGAGATTTCCGAGGGCCTTGACCGCGCTTATTTTTCATTACCCTCCCACTCTTTTATTTTTCTGTTTGTATTTGATTTTAAATCCTACGTCGCTCGAAAAAATCCTTCAGCCTGCATTCAGGCGTTTACCAAGGCGTTTCCCAGAGGGGATGAAGCGGTGACCCTGGTTATCAAGTCGATGGACGGTCCGCTTTATCCATTGGAATTTGATCGTTTGGCGGAAGAAGCAAAAAAAGACCCACGCATTATTTTGATCGACGCAGCTTACCGGGCAGAGGAGATTACTGGCTTGATGCAGAATTGCGATTGTTTTATTTCTCTCCACCGGTCGGAAGGCATCGGTCTCAGCCTGGCGCAAAGCATGTTGCTGGGAAAACCGGTGATCGCGACCGGCTATTCAGGAAACACGGATTTTATGCACGACGACAATTCCTGCCTGGTGAAATACGGTTTGATCGCGGTGGAGGAAAAAGAATACCCCTTCGGCAAAGGCCAAGTCTGGGCCGACCCGGATGTGGACCATGCCGCCTGGTACATGCGCCGGCTGGTGGAGGATGAAGAATATCGAAAGACCATTGCCATGAGCGGCCAGGCCACTATCCGCACGCATCACAATTGCTTGGTGATCGGAAAAGCCTATGAGGACCGCCTGAAAGCATTGAATTTGGTATGATGCTTTTTGAAAAGGGAGAGCCTGGCCTCATAACCCGTCGTTGCGAGGAGCAAAAGGCGACGAAGCCGTGATTTTCTTCCTTAGCTTTCGTGCCCCCGAAGGGGTAAATCCAGCCCATTAGAACGAGGAGTAAGTCAAAAGCCAATGCCTCTGAGATTAGGATTTCCCGCTGACAAAAAGAAATTTATCCCACCCATTGGATAGTATCCTTATTGATACTATAATGGTTTTGTGAGCAAGATAGAAAAAACACTAAAAAATATGGAAGCAAACCCTAAGAATGTGCGGTTTGCTGACCTTGCGAAAGTGTGCGCTCACTATTTTGGAAAACCACGCAACAAAAGCACAAACCACCACGTTTATAAAACGCCGTGGCCGGGTGACCCTCGCGTAAATATCCAAAAGAGTAAGGATGGTAAAGCCAAAGCTTACCAGGTGAAACAAGTATTGACCGCAATTCGCAAACAGGAGGATCAGGACAATGGTTAACCACAAACATTATACATATCGCGTCACATGGTCGGAAGAGGACGGGGAACACGTTGCCCTTTGTGCCGAATTTCCCAGCCTCTCTTACCTGGCAAAGACACCGGCAAAAGCGCTGCAAAATATGATGAAGCTGGTAAAAGAAGCGGTGGAAGATATGGAAGCCAATGGCGAGCCGGTCCCCACGCCACTAGCCGAGAAAGAATATAGCGGGAAATTCATGATACGCATTCCACCAGAACAGCATAAAAACCTGGCGCTGAAAGCCGCCGAATTGGGCATCAGCCTCAACCGCTATGTTTCCAGCATCCTGTTATAAAGGGACCCGGCACCTTGTAAAAACCAGGAAAATCCTCGAAATCGCAAATGGTTGTCCTAAGTCAAGATTTGATCCTAATCTAACCTTTCCGCAAATAAGCCAATCCCATGACGTTAGTCAATATCCTTTTATTAAGTCATCAGGGGGAAGAAGATGTTTATGCTTTTCTGAAATTTTAAACTCAAAGATTCCTTTTCGCCTCTCCGGAAAAGTTTCATCGCAAATTTTATAAATAAGGCTTCGACTTTTCATAATAAAAAAAAGGGCGTTGTTTGTAACTGTTTCTAGCTTTTCAGATAAACTTATAAGCAGGGAAAGGGTCTGGATATCTGGAGGCTTAGAGTCAACAAATTTCTGTATATTCTTATTTTGAATTTCAACTGTTTCCTGAATTTGATTTAAATGTTCATTAACTCTTTGGCAAAGTCTTAGGATGTTTGGATGTTTCTGAGATAGGTTAATCAGCTTTTCTAAATCAGGAAAGGGGAGAAAACCCGGTTTCTCATTTAATGAAATTAAAAAACTAAGCCTTCCCAGATCTATTCCCCCTTCCGGAACTCCAGTTTCCAAAAATTTAGAAATGCCTGAAAGTGACTTAACTTGGGTTGTTTCCTTCAGGAGGGGAAGAAGAATCTGCTCTTTAAAGCAAATCAAATTTTCCAAATTACAATTGAGGCTCATCAGACTGAAATTAACCAACGCTTTATTTTGTTCAATTTCTTTTCGTTTTTCTTTGCGATTTTGAAATGCAAATGCTGCTCCTGCGCCGGAAACAGCACCCAAAAAGGTCTGAATAAAAGGTGAGAGGTCTGGAATGCTCAATTTTAAAATTTCCTTTTATAAAGATTTTTTTTGCAAATATAGAATTTGTCTAGTTGTCCTTCAAAAATAGGGGTCGTGACTTGGGAAAACTATAGTTGAGTTCCCCCTTTCCCAAAGTGAGTAATGGCGATTTCTAAAATTACGAGTCCATGACCTTTTCGGGGTCCATCCCCGCCAGGGTCAAATCCGCTTCCACCATCATTCGCACCAGCTCTTTGAATGGCGTTTGGTGAACCCAGCCAAGTTTCTCTTTGGCTTTTTTAGGGTCCCCGATCAGGGTTTCCACTTCCGCCGGACGAAAATAAGCGGGGTCGACCTCCACCAGAGTGCGCCCGGTCGCCGTATCGACTCCCTTCTCATTGACCCCGGAGCCCTGCCATTTAATTTTGATTTTGCAAAGCCCGAAGGCCTCTTCGATAAATTCCCGTACATTGTGTTGTTCCCCGGTTGCGAGCACGTAATCTTCCGGGGAATCCTGCTGCAGCATGCGCCACATGCCTTCGACATAGTCCTCGGCGTATCCCCAGTCCCGTTTCGCGTTCAGATTCCCGAGGTAAAGTTTCTCCTGAGTCCCCTTTAGAATGTTTGCCAGGGTCAGCGTGATCTTGCGGGTCACGAAGTTTTCCCCCCGTCTGGGAGATTCGTGGTTGAACAGAATGCCACTGCAGGCGAACATTTGATAGGCTTCCCGGTAATTGACGGTGATCCAGTGGGCATAGACTTTGGCGGCGCCGTAAGGACTTCTGGGATAAAACGGAGTGGTTTCAGATTGCGGGGTTTCGGCGACCTTGCCGAACATTTCACTGGTGGACGCCTGATAAAACCGGCATTTTTTTTCGAGCCCTAAGGAGCGAATGGCATCGAGCAGGCGAAGCGTCCCGATGGCATCGGCCTGGCCGGTGTATTCGGGAGTTTCGAAACTGACGGCCACATGGCTTTGCGCGGCGAGGTTGTATATCTCATCCGGCTCAATTGTGGCGACCAGGCGGTTCAAACTCGGGGCGTCGGTCATGTCCCCATAGTGCAGGTGGATTTTATTTTGCGGTAAGTGGTGATCCTTGTGCAGGTGTTCGATTCTTCCCCGGTTGAAACTGCTCGACCGGCGGACCAGGCCGTGCACCTCGTATCCTTTTTTGAGAAGCAGTTCCGCAAGATAGGAACCGTCCTGACCGGTGATTCCGGTGATGAAAGCTTTTTTCAATTTTTTGTCCTTAGCAATAGATTTAAATTTCCACTGTATTGTTAATGGGCTGATTCTGCTTCAAGACACATCCTTAACGCCTCTTCCCAATGCGGCATTTCTATTTGAAGAGTCCGTGCGATTTTCGCGTTGCTGAGCACGGAATAAGCCGGCCGCCTGGCTGGAGTCGGATACTCGGAGGTCGGAATCGATTTCAATTGGGAAGCCGGCAGGCTATGTTTGGAATGATCCAGAACCGCCCTGGCAAATCCGTACCAGCTGGTTTCTCCCCGGCAGGATAAATGATAAACACCGCTGACCGCACCCATTTTTTCCAGAAACTGCCCGGAAGAAAGCTGGCTAAAGGGAAGCAGGATGCGTTTCGTCGCCTGAGCGATAGCCCCGCACCAGCTCGGGGAGTTCACCTGATCGTTGACGATTCGAAGTTCCTTTTTTTCGTTCGCCAGTTTGAGAACGGTGCGCATGAAATTTTTCCCCCTGGCGCCATAAACGCCGCTGGTCCGCAAAATCAAATGAGGAATTCCCGTTTTTTCGATCGCCTGCTCGCCGGCTAATTTGGTCTGACCGTAAACATTTTTAGGGTTGCAGGCGTCATCTTCCAGATAAGCGCCGGTGGTTTTTTCCCCGTCGAAAACATAATCCGTCGAAAAATGAATCAGGGCGGCGCCTGTTTTTCTGGCTTCTTCGGCGAGAATTCCGGGAGCGACCCCATTCAGGGTCATAGCCAGGTCAGGTTCCGTTTCCGCTTTGTCCACGGCGGTGTAGGCGGCGGCATTGATGATGAAGTTGGGCTTCACCCGCTGAATCGTTTCACGAATCCGGTCCGCTTGACATAGATCAAGTTCCTCTCTGCCGGTCGAAACGATCTCGCCCAGTCCCGCCAGCGCCTTATCAAGCTCCCAGCCGATCTGCCCGGTTTTGCCAATCAGCAGAATACGCATGTAATTAAATGCTGTTCAGCCGCAGGAGTAGGATGGATAAAGAACCGCATCAGGATTTACCGCGCTTAGCCAGGGAGAGTAGATATTGGCCATAGCCGTTTTTGTTTAAGGGCGCCGCCAGTAGTTCCAAATCGTGCGTGGAAATCAGTCCCAGATTGTAGGCGATTTCCTCGGGACAGGAAATTTTGAGCCCCTGACGGTTCTCGATGGTTTCTATGAAATTGGCGGCGGCCAGCAGGGAGTCATGAGACCCGGTGTCGAGCCAGGCGTAACCGCGTCCCATTTTTTCCAGGGTCAGCTGGTTTTTTTCCAGATAAGCCTTGTTGACATCGGTGATTTCCAGCTCACCGCGCGCCGAAGGTTTGAGACTGGCGGCGATGTCTACCACCGAGTTGTCGTAAAAATACAATCCGGTAATGGCGTAGTTGGACTTTGGCTGCTGGGGTTTTTCTTCCAGGCTGACCACCTTTCCGGTGGCGTCAAATTCCGCGATGCCATAGTTTTTGGGGTCCTTGACCCAATATCCGAACACGGTGGCCCCTTCCTTTCGTTCTCTGGCCCTTTGCAATATTGAGCCTAAACCCTGTCCGTAGAATACATTGTCGCCAAGAATGAGACAGCATCCGTCGTTGCCGATGAATTCCCGGCCAATGATAAACGCCTGCGCCAGCCCCTCAGGCTTTGGTTGGGCCGCGTAACGGATTTGAATGCCCCACTGACGGCCGTCTTTGAGCAACGCCTGAAACAGGGATTGGTCTTCGGGAGTGGTGATCACCAGAACGTCCCGGATGCCCGCCAGCATGAGGGTGCTGAGCGGATAATAGATCATTGGCTTGTCGTAAAGCGGCATCAACTGCTTGCTGACCACCTGAGTCAGGGGAAAAAGCCGCGACCCCGAACCGCCTGCCAGAATGATTCCTTTGTTGATCATATTTTTCCTGTTTTCTTAAGAGCCCAGTCCCAGCCGTTCGCCGCGATAGGCTCCCGACATCACCCGTTCCACCCAGGTCTGGTTGTCGAGATACCACTGGATGGTTTTCCGAAGCCCTGAATCAAACGTTTCCTTGGGATTCCAGCCCAGCTCGCGTTGTATTTTTCCCGAATCGATGGCATAACGGCGGTCGTGGCCGGGCCGGTCGTCAACGAACTGGATCAGCGATTTGTGCGGCTTATGGGCGGCATTCGGAACCAATTCATCCAGCAGACCGCATAGCGTGTGGACCATTTCAAGATTGGCCTTTTCGTTATTTCCGCCGATGTTGTAAACTTCGCCGAGGCGTCCTTTCTCGAGGACCGCAAGGATGGCCTGACAATGATCTTCGACATAAAGCCAGTCGCGGATTTGTTTGCCATCTCCATAAACCGGAAGCGGTTTTCCCGTCAGGGCATTGTGTATCATCAAAGGAACCAGTTTTTCTGGGAACTGATAGGGCCCGTAATTGTTGGAACAGTTGGTGGTCAGAACGGGAAGCCCGTAGGTTTTGTGATAAGACCGCACCAGATGGTCGGACGATGCTTTTGAAGCGGCATACGGGGAGTTGGGCGCATAGGGGGTTTCTTCTGTAAAGTATCCCGTGGCGCCGAGAGACCCGAACACTTCATCGGTGGATACGTGCAGAAACCGGAAGCCCGCTTTCTTTTCTCCGGAAAGCGCACCCCAATAATGGCGCGCGGCTTCCAGAAGGGAGAACGTGCCGGAAATATTGGTTTCGATGAAGGGTGCGGGACCGTCGATGGAGCGGTCGACATGCGATTCCGCCGCAAAATTGATAATAGTGTCCGGCCGGTGTTCTTTAAGCAATTGCAGAACGCGATCCCGATCGCAGATATCGCCTTCCTCGAAAACATAGTTCGGGTGCGTAGCAACGGATGCCAGGGATTCCAGGTTCCCGGCATAGGTCAGCTTGTCGTAATTGAGAACTTTGACGTCGTTGGCTTTGAGTAAGTTTAAAACAAAATTACAGCCAATAAAACCCGCACCACCGGTCACAAAATGGGATTTCATATAGGAAAGGTCAACCTGATGCTTCGCTGGGTTAAAGAAATTCTTGCCACTTCCGGGGAGTATATGCGGTCTTTTTCAGGTTTGCAAGAGGCTCCATCATGGGTTCATTCCCCGATGTATGGAACAACAAATGGCTGAAATGGTTTCGGTCGCAGTCATCATCGTGAACTGGAATTCAGGCAAAGATCTTGAAAAATGCCTGACTGCGCTGAATCATCAAACCCGACCACCCAAGGCAATTATCGTGATCGACAATGCCAGTACCGACGACTCTCTTTTAGGGATTGAAGAAAGATTTCCAAATGTCGAAATGATTCGCCTGAATGACAACACCGGGTTTGCTTCTGCAAACAATCTGGGTGCGAAAAAGGTGAAGGACTGCGATTGGATCGCATTTTTGAATCCAGATGCCTTTGCCGCGCCCGAGTGGCTGGAGAGCTTAGTAACCGCCGCTAAACACCACCCGCAGTTTTCATTTTTTGGCAGCCATATGCGGCGCTACGGTGCCGGGAATACATTGGATGGAACCGGAGACGTCTACCATGTCAGCGGTCTCGCCTGGCGAAGGGATTTCGGTGTGCAGGAATCGGCCACGGAGCGGGTGACATCTGAGATATTTTCTCCCTGCGCTGCCGCAGCCATGATCCGCAAAGATGTTTTTCTAAACGCCGGTGGGTTTGATGAAACCTTTCATTCTTATTTTGAAGATGTCGATCTGGGTTTTCGAATCCGTTTGATGGGGCATCGCTGTCTTTACGTTGCCAATGCCGTGATAGAGCATGTGGGTTCCGGATCCACGGAGCGGTATAGCGATTACGCGGTCTATCACGGCAACCGTAATCTGGTATGGGCCTATGTGAAAAACATGCCCGGCACTCTTTTCTGGATTTACCTTCCACAGCATTTGCTGGTCAATGTAGCGGCTTTAATATGGTTCGCATTACAGGGAAAAGGGCAAGTGGTTTTCAAGGCTAAATGGCATGCCATTAAAGGTTTGAAAAGAGCTTTCGCTGAACGCAAGGCGGTTCAAAGAAACCGGAAGGTCTCCATCCGCGAGATTAGGAAGGTGCTGGTCAAAGGCTGGTTTCTGCCTTATACGAAAAAAAAGAGAACGATTTAAATGGAAAAAAATTTCTAATCCTGCTTTTTGCCTTTCCAGCGGCGCACATCTTTCATGAATTTTTCCCGGTCCATTTTGCGGTCCCAGGGGAAAAGCACCATCAAGGGTTCAAGAGCGTAATTCGAGCTGTCCTCCGGCGGGATTTCAAAACTGCCATCGGTGATTCGATAGATATTATTAAACGTCCGGTAATTGCCGCACAACGCCACATAGTCCCAGGAGGTTTTTCCTTCGATCAATGCACACAACTCCGAAGACGCGATGCCTTCATAGAGGTTGATCTTGCCGAGATCGCCTTTTTGCAGTTTGGGATCGGATTGCCCGAAATCGATGCTCCAGGTTTCCGACTCCTCCTTCCCAAACACCTCCAGTTGGTAAACGATCTGCCAATGTTTCCAGCCTTCCAGCATGTCACTGGCTAAAATCCGCTTCATGAATTGATTTTCCATATAGTCCCGGATCACGCTGATTTCATTTTCATATTGATTATCGTCAGTGGTTTGTGTCCGCAAACGGGGAACTTCCATGACCGGTTTGAACGCCAGCCGGTGACTGTCATCCTCGCGAACGCGCACGAAATCCGAGGACTGTTTTTCAATGCGGATGGCGCCGGGCGCGATATGCGCCACATCCCCCGACACATAGGGGCTGCATTGCACTTGCGGGCAAAAAGCTGAAATGTCGCGCAGGTATTGTTCCTGAGTGGTTGGGAAGGAATAATGGTTGAGAAAATCAAATTCGTCCCGGTAGCGAAAAGAAGCCGAACCGGGCACGACGAATTTCGGCCCAAGCGCCCGGACAACATTCAAATAGGTGCAATATTCATCGTAAGGCAGATCCATCGGCTTGTTATAGGAAAAGTTTCCCTCCAGCAGAGGCACGAACCGGCCATGCATGAAATCTACATGCCCGTATCGTTGTCGAATTTGATCGATGATATCCGGGCTGACAATCGTGTCCACCTGATTCCACAAGGTCACCTCTCCGTCATGGACCAGAAGCCCGTGTTCGGGAAAATCATCCTTCGCTGTGCTCGCCTTGTTGAGTGAGGGCGTTGGCGTGAGGGTCACATCCTTGAACTGGATCGTTTCGAAATCGGCGACCACCTTGACATTTTTAAATTCCAGTTCTTTAAGGACATCGATCAAAATGTCGTCGTTAGGAACCAGAACGGTTGCATCCGGTTTGAGACAATTACCGTTTTGGGCAAGGTAAGCCAGCGTTCGCACGTCGAAATGGTCCTGGTGCCTGTGGGAGAGATAAAGAATGTCCACAGGAGGGATTTTGTCCTTTTCCAAAACAATGCTGGGGCAGAGGACGTTGATTTCTTCCCACAGAGTGTCGAACCAGGCAGGGTCAGTCAGAATGGTGGTTTCCTTCGATTGTATGAGCAGGCTGGCGTGTCCCACCAGAGTGGTCTTGATCATTTCTAAAAAGCCCGTTTCTTTTTATTTTGGTAACAATTAATAATAAAACATCTTGAGAACGTGCCCACGTCAAGCAAAAATCCGTTTAAAACCAATATGTTATATTGAAGCAGGATTTGGAAATGGCAATATTCTATCACTCTGAAAATAAAGAGGCCATTTGAAATGAATGCAGAGTCAAAAAGTCCTTCCGGGTAGACTTCAGGTCACCGAAGCTTTGATTGAAAGCATTGATATCGTTGCTCGATTTTAATGGGAGGGGTTTTAAAGGCGCTGCGGGTGAATCACTTTTCCAGCACCATCAAACGTTTTTGAATGGCTTCACGTCGGGCGGGATCCTGATTTAAATGCATCGCCGTTTGCAGGTATTGGCGGGCCTGGGTGGGGTCATTTTGAGTTTCGGCCAGGAGAAGAGCCAGGTTGTAGTGTGCGTCCGGTAAATTTGGGTTGAGAGAGACGGCTTTTTTAAACTCCAGTATGGCTTCATCCGGTTTTTTTCCTTCAATATACAAAACCCCCAGATCGTTATGCGCCTGGGCCTCGTCAACAGGGTTGCCCTGGATGCTTTTTAAAGTATCGATGGCCTGATTTCTCCTTTCGGTTGCCGCGTAAATTTTTCCCAACAGCAATTGTCCTTCCACTGAACCGGGAACCTGTTGCAGATAACGGTAGAGATCCTGTTCCGCCTCTTTAAACAACCCTAAAATGAAATGCACCTTTGCCTTGTTGAAAGCCAGCTCCGCAGGCGTGAGATAACCCCAGCGATACTGGGCGTATCGCTCTTCGGCCTGTTCATACCCGCGTTTGGCTTGATGAAAGTGTCCCTGCGCCGCATGCAGGGAAGCCAGATTGAAGTAACTCGTAGGTATCGTCGGATCGGCACGGATGGCTTCCAGAAATTCTTTTTCCGCCTGAGCCGGGTTTTCCTGTTGGGTGTATATGTTTCCCAAATTGTTGTGGGCGATGGACCGGTAAAAAGGAGATGCCCGTGACGCCACCAGTTTTTTCAAAATGACAAATGCTTTTTGGTAATTTTCTTCCGTCAAATAAAAATGGCTGAGGTTGTGCAGGGCGCGCAGTTTTCCGGGAGATTTTTTCACGGTATCTTCCCACAAGAGAATATTGGACCGGTAAGTGGAATTTCTCTGAATGAGAAGCGCCGAGTACAAAATGAACAGGGTTGTCAGAAAGACCATTCCATAAGATCGCCAGACAGGAAAGCGGTCGCGGATTGACTTGAAAACCCCGGTCGCGATGGTTGCTCCTAAAAGAAGTAGACCGAATGAAGGCAGATAGAGGTTTCTTTCGCTTAATAGATCGGTCCGTGGCAGGAAACTGTTCGTCGGTGACAGGAGGATGAGAAACCATAACAGCGAAAAAATATACAGCCCGGTCCCTTTGGTCATTTTTTGGAGGAAAGCCAAACCCAACGCCAGAAATAAGGTCACTCCAAGAACCAGCGTCATCCCCTGGGAGAAAAACCGCAGATTAAAATCATAGTCAAAGGTCAGATTGATGGGAATGAAAAGCAATTTGATGGCATAGAATATTACCAGTGGCTGGGACGCCGCATATTTCAGATCGAGTCTCGGAAGCCATTCCAGGATCACGGAAAGTAAAGTTGGGGAGAGAATGAAAACGAAAACGACACCGGCCAGGATAGGCAAATAGTAATAATAAACCCTATTTTTCAAGGGACTCCACTGGCTTCCCTTCATAAATATCAGATCGTATAAAAGAACGATGGCCGGCAGGGTCAGAGCCGTTTCCTTGCTTAAGACCGCGGCAAAAAAGGCGAAAAGGGAAAACAGATAATAAACCGGGGGCCGCCATCGAAACCGGTTTTCTTTCAAACTCCCGAGAATAAAGAACAGTAAGGACAGGAGATAAAAAAAAGCGCTCATACTGGTGGCTCTGGCGGAGATGTAGGTGACAGCTTCCGAGTGAACCGGCATGAGCGCAAACAGAAAAACGGTGAAGCAGGAAATCGAAACGGCATCTTTTCTTCCCACCGCCATTCCACGGTTCAGGGTGAGAAAAGCGGTGAACAGGACCAACACGGTGGTTCCGAAATGGAGCGTTATGTTGAACAGATGGTAGCCCAGAGGGTTCGCCTCTCCCCAGGTATAGTTGGCCGCAAGGCTGAGGTAAAAAAAATGTCGGTACACGGGAGGATACAGTTGGTAGAAACGGTCACCAGTCGCGGCGATTTCATGAAGAATGACCACTTCATCGTCGAAATTAAATGGAGCAAAAAAAGTGTTCGCGTAAGTGAACAGGATGAGAAGAAACAACAATAAAACGGTCAGTGAAAAGCGTTTTTTTGTGGGGTAGGTTTCAGGATCGGTCATGGTGGTGTTCTTTTTCATAATGCCTTAACAACCAGATCAGGCCGGCCACATTGAGTAAGATGAAAAGAGAATAGATGGGTATGAATCTGGGAATGAGGTTGATATAAAATACCGGCACCATGGCGCTCAAATCGAAGTAAAAGCCGATGGCAAACAGCAGGCAGATTGTATTCGTGGACGATAACCCCAGGTTTCCGAGGCGGTGGTGAAAGTGGTGCGCGTCTTTGGAAAATGGGCTGGTTCCCTTGAAGATTCTTCGGAAAAAAGCAAAAGCGGTGTCTGTGATTGGGATCAACAGCGTGATCACCGGGATGAGATAATAGATCTCATCGGTGTTTCCCTGATTGAGCGGTAAAAGGGTAATCAGAGACACCAGAAGACCAAGTGGCAGACTGCCCGTGTCTCCTAGAATGATTTTAGCTGGTGGAAAATTGAAGAAAAAGAAGCCAAGGGTACTTCCCGCGAGAACGACCGCAAGAAAAGACGCTGTGATGATGTCGCGCTCCAGATAGACGAAAACCAGGGTCAGGCAGGAGAAAAATACCACACCGCTGGCCAGACCGTCCATGCCGTCGATCAGGTTGATGGAGTTGGTGATTCCGACGATCCAGAATATGGTCAGGACGATGGAAAATTGATTGAGCTCTAAAAAGCCTCCGATGCGCTCAATCTGAAAACCAGCGAAATAGAGAATGATGGCGATGAAACACTGGGCCGCCAGCTTCAATCTCGGAGAGCAATGGTAGATGTCGTCATAAATTCCCAGAAGAAACATCATGCCGATGCCCAGCGTCAGGACTATAAAAAGATAGCTGTTGTTTTCGTGGACCGCGCCCAGAAAATACAGTCCCCAAAGGGTGAGCAGAAAGGAAAAAATGACGGCAATACCCCCAAAAGGACTGACATTTTTCCCCGCCGAAATTGGAAGGCGGTTCAAGAATTGGGTCAGTGCACTTTGCCGGCTGACCGCCTTAACAAGAAGAAAGGTAAAAACCAGCGACAAAACGATTGAAAGGAGGTATCCCGCCAGGTAAATATTGCCTTCAATGGGATGGCTTTCAAAAATCATCGAACCATATTGACCAATAACTGAGTGAAATAACGCACCGCAATCATGGCGTGGATGACGAACCCAAGGATGGGATTGCCGATAAAGTGTTTTTCAATATAATGGCTCATGCCGAGGTGGCGTTTCAGGATGATGTGTTGCGGCACCTTATGGTTGCTGGTTGTGATTTCATGAAACACTGTGGCCAACGGAAAATACAACGTCTTGTATCCGTGGTGTTTTAAAGTGAGACACAAATCCACGTCTTCATTGAAAAGAAAATGGTTTTCGTCAAATCCCCCGACCTTTTTAAAGACGGCATTGGAAACCATCATGCAACAGCCGGAAACCCAATCTACCTGCTTGATTTCTTTATGGTTGAAATCTTTCATGAGGTAGCGCGAGGTGAACCGGTTGTTGGGAAAAAGTCTGGAAAGAAGAGAGTATCTGTTGAACAAACCCGTCCAGACGGTCGGAAAAGTTCTGCAGGAGTATTGCAAAGAGCCATCGTTATTTAGCACTTTAGGTCCCAGAGCCCCGATTCCGGAATCCGTCTTGAGTTGGGCCACCATACTTTGTGCCGCGTTATCCGTCAGTCGAGTGTCGGGATTCAGAAAGAGAAGGATATCTCCTTTTGCGATTTTTGCGGCCTGGTTGTTGGCTTTTCCAAATCCCCTGTTGGCTCTATTTCTAACAAAACAAACTTGTGGAAATTTCTCTTCGACAGACTCAAAGCCTTCGTCCTCAGAATTATTGTCAATCACAATAACTTCAAACCTCAGGCCGTAGATGGTCTTGAAAATGGAGTCCAGGCAATCCAATAAGGTTCTGCTGTTTCGGTAATTTATAATGAGGATGGAAAGGTCCACGTTTGCAGTCTGGGAAAGAATCTTGAGAGGAAAACACCGGAATGGACAAACTCAAATGATTATTACTTATCTTTGAAAATAATTCAAGAAGGAGAGAAAGTCTTTCCTGCAAAAGAATATTTACTAAAAAGCCCGGTCCTGAAAATGAAAAACCATTTGCGGTGTTTTAGGAGAACAAGGTTGCAGGTCACATTTTGAAAGACTAAGCTGTGCTAATATTACGGTTGTTTTAAAAAATTAATTTTATGGATTCTTCAATGGGAAAAAAAATTCTGGTCACCGGTGGGGCGGGGTTTATCGGTTCACATACCGTAGATGCATTGGTCGAGCGCGGCGACACCGTCCGGGTTTACGACAACCTGACGGAACAGGTCCACGGCGTCAACGCGGTTAAGCCTGCCTACCTTCACAAAGATGCCGAATTCATTAAAGGAGACGTTCGTGACCGGGATGGTTTGAAGAAAGCCATCGAGGGCGTGGAAATCATCATTCACGATGCCGCGGAAGTCGGGGTGGGGCAGTCCATGTATTCCATCGACCAGTTCATCTCCACCAATGTCCAGGGAACCGGGATTTTGTGGGACATCCTCGTCAACGACAAACATTCCGTCGAAAAAGTGCTCGTGGCCAGCTCGATGAGTCTTTATGGAGAGGGGAAGTACTCCTGTCCGGATCATGGAACCTTTTCTCCGAGACCCCGCCCGGAAGAGCAGTTTCAACAGGGCCTGTGGGAAATGCTGTGTCCCGATTGCCGCCAGCCTTCCGCTCCCGTCCCAACCGATGAGGACAAAGAGCTGGATGTCACCTCCGTATACGCCCAGAGCAAAAAAGATCAGGAGGTGTATTCACTGATGATTGGAAAAGCCTACAAAATTCCAACGGTGGCCTGCCGCTATTTCAACTGCTACGGACCCAGGCAATCGCTGAACAACCCCTACACAGGGGCGGCGGCCATATTTTGTTCAAGCGTATTGAACGACAAACCGCCGCTGATTTATGAAGACGGTTTACAACAACGCGATATGGTGCACGTGAAAGATCTCGTGCAGGGCAAGCTGGCATTAATGGACCATTCCAGAGCGGATTTTGGGATCTTCAACATCGGAACCGGAAAAGCCACATCGATCCTGCAGGTGGCGGAAACGTTGATCGAGCTTTGCGGCAAGTCGTTTGAACCCAATGTCATTGGAAAATTCCGCAATGGAGATATCCGCCATTGTTATGGAGACATCGCGAAAATCCGGGCCATGGGATACGAACCTAAAATCAGCCTGAAAGAGGGGCTGCGGGATTTGGTCGGATGGGGGGAATGTCAGGAAGCCGTTTCCAAGGTGGAGGATGCCCATCAAAAATTGGTAGAAAAAGGTCTGGTCGTTTAAAAACAAGTCACTCCTAATTCGCATGCCCCGAAAAAGCCTCATAATCCTGGGGGGCGGTTTTTATTTTGCCTTTCTCCTCCTGACGCCTCTGGGAGTTTTCAACGATTGGATTCCCCCGCGACTGCAAACAGGTTATTACTCGGCAACGCTGATTGACGCCGGGGATGATTCGGGATACTACGCTTACCTGCGGTCGCTTTTTTTTGATGGGGATCTCGATTTCATCAATGAGCGTCATTACGCGCATGCGGAAAAATTAACTCCCACCGGATACGTATTCAACAACTGGCAAATCGGCCAGGCTTTGTTATTTTCCCCATTTTTTATCATTGGCCACGCTCTTGCCTTACTGTATGCGGCGTTGGGTTATCCTGTAGCGCTGGACGGATATTCCGCTCCCTATCTGTTAGCCACCGCCGTGGCGTCCGGAACCTGGTTGCTGGCAGGGTTGATCCTTGTTTATCATCTGGCTCGGAAAATCGCTTCTGACAGAGTGGCCTGGATCACCGCGCTTTCCATCTGGCTGGCCTCGCCGCTTTTGTATTTCACCTTCATTCGCCAACGCATGGCCCACACCCTGGAGTTTGCGATATCCGCGTTGCTGATCGTCTCCTGGCTTCACTGGAGAAAATCGAATGATCTTTTAAAGCAGGCCGTTCTGGGAGGGATACTTGGGTTGTTGTGCATGGTCCGGGTCATCAATGTCGCCTTCTTTGCCCTGATTGCCGTGGACCTCCTGGTTATTCTAGGGAGGGACAAAACATCGCCCGTCTCCAAAAAAGTGAAAGATTATTGTCTTCGGGTCGCGGCTTTTTCCTGCGGGTTTTTGCTGTTGATGCTTCCGCAACTGGTTTGCTGGTATAAACTCAACGGCATTCCCCTGCCGCCGCGCCATCTGCATTTTGCAGGGGAAGGCCTGGCTGGGTTCGACCCCGTGGCGTACCTGAAAAATTTGTCATCCCTTTTATTTGATCCCAAATGGGGATTGATTCTATCCATGCCCGTCGCGATGGCGGGGTTCTTCGGCCTGTTTATAAAAAGTGAGTTGTTGAAAGACATCCGACTTGCCCTCTTAGCTTACCTTGCAGGAATATTTTCGATCATTCTATTGTATCCGGAAGACTCCGCCTCCTACGGTCACCGCCACCTGGTATCGGCGCTTCCGGTATTGGCATTGGGCTTGGCCCGTCTGCTTGAATGGTGTTTCGGAAAAAAGGGTTTGTGGCCACTGGCAATGAGCTTTGTCATTGTCGGAGTGGCGGCGCAATACTTTATGATCGCTCAGTATAAAGTGAGCCTGCCATACAATCACCCGCAGTTCACCTGGGAAGGGCTGACCCGTATCCCCCAACTCATCTTTGAAAGGCCCGGTCAATTATTGCGGTCGACCAATTTTTTCCGTGTGATGTTCCTAGAAAATCCCGGACCAACGGATTTCAGGGACGTCCTTTTCACGGTGATTTTCCCCATTGCGCAACTAATTTCCATCGTTGGTATAAGCTGGATGGCGGTCCGGTTTCCCTTAAAAGAGCGCCTCCATATCTATTTTTCCTCACCCAAAACTTTATTGACAGCAGGAGCACTCACTTCCCTGTTGCTGATAGGTGTCATATCAGTGGCTGCTCCCGCCAAAACACCGGCGGAGATTCAAGCCAGGAAGGACTACCTAAAGCGGCTGAAGGAAGGGGATACCATGCTGGCAAAGCGGGACCTGAAACATGCGCGTTTGATTTATCAGGAAGCGGCTGAAATTTTCCCTTCCCACTGGAATCCTTATTTCAAAATAGGAGCGAGTTGGAATATCGAAGGCAATCTCGTCCAGGCCAATGCGTTTTATGCGAAAGGTCTACAGCTAAACCCGACCCACACGGTGGCTTTGACGAATTATGGCAGTAACCTCAATTTTATGGGAAAGTTAGAGCCTGCGGAAAGTAAACTCAATGACGCCGTTCGTGCCTGGCCATTCAATAAAATCGCCTACGATGCTCTGGCTCAGGTGTATATTAAAATGAACAAGCCGGACCGGGCTGTGGACAGGCTCAAGCGGGCCATCGACATTGACCCCAATTACGGAGCCGGTCATGCTAATCTGGCGGTGGCGTATACCTTGCTGGAGCGTGGCGCGTTGGCTCAGGTGCACCTTGACCGGGCGGTTCGATTGGGTGTCAAAGGACCGGTGATCGACCAACTGTTGGATTTGTACAAAAATAATACTTCCGCCCCGAAACCGTAGTCGTTTTTTAATTGGTGACCTCATGATCGATGAAATAGATTATTTCCCGAGAAGAGATAAGTATAAGAAAAAAAAGGCGGGCGAGGCAGACGAGGAATGGGAGGCCTTGAAAAAAATCAAAACCGATCAGGATATTTCCAAGAGCCAGCCCAGAAAAAAGCCGGGCCAGGAAAAACCCCCTGAAGGTAAAAAAGCGCGAAAACCCGCAAAGTAAAACCCGCCTTTCCTCATGCCGAATTGTCTGCCATGACGACCCTGAGTGAAAACCGGGTATATCCCTTTCAATCCAAGGGTTGGATGGTATAATGGCCGGATAATTTCTCCCATTTAATCGATTTGGAGTCGGCTCATGACTGGGATTCGCAGTTGGCACATGAAATGTCCTCATACATATATTCTGGGGTTTCTTGCGGTTTTTTTGTTTTGGCCTGTTCAGGCCTATTGTGATCTTGCCGAGACTCTGGCCTCGGGTGATCTGGCTTTTGAGAGAAAAGAGTACGCCATCGCGGAAAAGGCCTATACTGCTGCTTTGGAAAAAAACCCCGATAACTTCCGCGTTTTAAAGTCTCTCGCTGAAACAAAAGTGGGCCTGAAAAAATTTAAGGAAGCCAGTGATTTGATCGACCGTATATTGGCAATGCCGGTTTCCAATGGAAAGAAAGTTCTCGTGACTCTGGAGGGGGAGTCAGAGCCTTTGGAAGCCGAATTGGTGGATGAAACGGTTATCTTGAAGGAAGCCGGTAAAAACAATATGCGAAACTATTTGAATCCGGTCAGTTCCGACCCTGTTCCGCATTACAGGTTTTTCTTTTTTAAGGCTGGAAAGATGGAGTTGGTCGCCAAGCATCGCGCCAAATTCGATTACATAGGCGTGCCATTGGCGGCCCGTGAGCAGGTCCTCGAATTGCAGGGAGAAGTCAAAACCCATTTGATCCAGGCTTCCGGTTCGAGCGGGCCTTCAGAAATGGTTCGTGTTGAAGGCGGGTGTTTTCAAATGGGAAGTGATAAGGGCGAACCCGACGAACAACCGGTACACGAAGTTTGTATTTCTTCCTTTAAAATGGATAAATTCGAAACCACCCAGAGTGAGTTTCAGCAGATAATGAACATCAATTCTTCCCGGTTCAAAGGTGCCGATCTGCCGGTTGAAAGCGTCACCTGGATTGAAGCGGATACGTTCTGCGAAAAATCCGGTAAACGGCTTCCCACCGAAGCGGAATGGGAATATGCCGCCAGAGGCGGGACGACTACGGAATATTACTGGGGAGAAGAAATGGATCCCAAAAAGGCTAACTTTTGCGATAAATCTTGCA
The DNA here is from genome assembly GCA_021604505.1 of Nitrospinaceae bacterium. NCBI lineage: Bacteria > Pseudomonadati > Nitrospinota > Nitrospinia > Nitrospinales > Nitrospinaceae > Nitrospinaceae bacterium. Next base: position 377,779 of record BQJC01000001.1, read on the forward strand.
CCTTGAATGTGAGAGATCAGGTCAACTCCGACGGGTTTCCGTTCACCGCTCCGGTGGGCTCTTTTCCAGCCAATCCCTTTGGCCTTCACGACATGGCGGGCAATGTGAGCGAATGGGTGGCGGACTGGATGGAAGAAAAATACTATATCGTCAGCCCAAAAAAGGATCCTACAGGTCCTGTCCGCTCGGATCGTGTCCTGCGGGGTGGAACCAATAACAAAGTGTTTCGAGGCGGCTCCTGGGAAAGCAATCCTTTAGAATTGCGATCTGCCAACCGCAAAGCTCTGTGGGTTGACTACAGGATTGAGGGATTGGGTTTCCGCTGTGCCGCCGATATAAAATAAATGCTGAAAAGAAAAACGGTCAGGGACCTCAGGAAACCAGAACGGTTATGAAATTCAAACCGCCGATTCCCGTTTTGCAGGTTTTGGATGTGGAAATGGCGAGGTCCCATTATCTCGACTGGCTCGGATTTGCATTAGACTGGGAAATGCGCTCAGGGGAAGGCCGCGCTTTGCCCGGCAAATTTATTGTGTTTTAACCCAATCGCCGATTTTTTTGCTGTTTTCTAGGAATCCCGTAACTGGGTCTTCAAAATTTTTCCGGCGGCGTTTTTGGGAAGCGATTCATAGAACTGGATAATGTCGGGAATCATGAAAGCCGGAAGCTTCTTTCGGCAGAATTCCTTAAGGTCATGTTCGTCCGACACCGCTCCTTCTCTAAGAGCGGCACAGACTTTGACCTTTTCACCCAGACGGTCATCGGGCACCCCGATCGCGGCCACTTCAGCGATGGCCGGGTGATTCATCAGCGCGTTTTCAATGGCGAGCGGAGCGACATTCTCTCCGGCGCGGATGATGAGATCCTTCTTTCTTCCTGCGGAAATATAAAGAAGGTTGTTCTCGTCCATGTGGCCAAGATCTCCGGTTTTCAACCATCCGTCCCGAGCCAACGTTTCTTCCGTTTCCTTTGGATTTTTCCAATAGCCTTTCATGACGGTTTCGCCCTGTACCCAGATTTCCCCCACGTCTCCCCGTTTAACGGCGTTGCCTGTTTCATCAACGATTTTTAGTTTTATATTGGGAAGGACCGGTCCCACGGAACTGGGAACCCCGCCTCTTTGAGAAGTGTTGACCGCGATCACGGGTGAGGTTTCGGTGAGTCCGTAACCCTCCAGGACGGAAACCGCCAGAATTTCTTCCACTTTTTGGTGCAATGCTTCCGGCAACGATGCGCCGCCCGAAAAACAAACGCGAAGGGAAGAAACGTCGTACCCGCCGCGCGCATAAATATCGATGAGAAAAGAATAAATCGTTGGGACCAGAGGCAGAAGAGTGACCTTGTGCTGGGTGATGGTGGCCAGAATCGTTTTTGGGGCAAATTGTTTTAACAGGATCAAGGTGGCGCCCTGTCTTAAAAGGACAAGGGCCATGATGTTTCCAAAGGAATGGAAAAACGGCAACGCAATAATGGCCCGGTCTTTTCCAGAAATATCCAGATGCGCGAGAATCCCGTCACAATTGAGATTAAACTGACTTTCGTTGAGCATCACTCCTTTAGGTTTCCCGGTGGTTCCGGAGGTATAAAAAATCGTGTCGGGAATGGATGCGTCCTTTTTGTGGCGGGTCAAATCTTTTTCCCCGACGCCGTTGTGTAAAAAATCCGTGAAGGGCACGACTCCCGCTCCCAATGGAGCCAGGTCGGTTTCTCCAATCACAATTTTGTGCGGGAACATCTGAAAAAAAGGAATGGTTTCCGGCTTGATAAACAGCGCATCCACGATGAGAACGTCGATCCCGGCGTCCTTTGCGATGAAAACAAGATCTTCAGGGCCAAGAAGGAAATTGAAAGGGACAATGGGCAATCCTTTGTGCAACGCGCCTAAAAAGGCAATCAGATATTCTTTCTGATTCAAGCAAAAAATTCCCAGTTTGCTGTGCGGATTGAGATCGAGTCTGCTCAACGCGTTGGAAAACGTTTCAACCTGCTCTAAAAGCTCGTGGTAGGTGAGCGTGTCCTCTCCATCGATGACAGCCGGGTGGTCGGGAGTTTTTTCAGCGTGTTTTTTAAGATAGTTATGAAATTCAAGCGCCATGGTTGCCTCGCGGGAACAGATATTTTTTCGACTTATTATTATAGCGGTAATTATTTTATGAGACGAAACGTTTTCGTTCGGCTTTCAAAAAGAACCCGGTTGTTTTACGAACTGTTTCTCCACCGCGAAAAAAATCCATTGGGAAGATGGAGCCCCGATCCAGTGTCATGAATATACATTTCATCGGTTTCAAAGATTCCCGATCCAGGGTCAGCGATAAATTTAATCACCATGTTTTTCAAAGTCAAAGCCGAAAAGCCGGGAGAGTGTGTGGTGAGCAGAACAAACAAAGGATGATCGCTCAACACCCGACGGCAGTGAGTCATCAGTTCCGACAATTGATTCTCGATTTTCCAGACTTCCCCTTTGGGCCCGCGTCCGAACGTGGGCGGGTCCATGATGATGCCATCGTACCGCTTTCCCCTTTTGTGTTCCCGGATCAAAAATTTGATGGCGTCGTCCACGATCCAACGGACCGGCCGGTCTCCCAGTCCTGAAAGTTCCAGATTATTTCGCGCCCAGGTGACCGAAGCCTTGGACGCATCCACATGCGTGACCGAAGCGCCGGCACTGGCGGCGGCCAGGGTGCTGGCACCGGTATAGCCGAAGATGTTGAGAACATTGATGTCTTTCTTGTCGCTTGCTCTGATCTGCTCTTCGATCCAGAGCCAGTTGAGGGCCTGTTCGGGAAACATTCCAATATGACCAAATCCGGTGGGAGACACTTTAAAAGATAATTCTTTGAATTTTATGATCCAGCCGTCTAAGGGAAGTTTCCTGAAAAATTTCCATTCTCCGCCCGACTCTTTTCCTTTAAAATATTGGTACTCACCTTCGGCTTGGGACCACTCCTGTTTTTTCAGAGTTTTTGGCCAGATCGCCTGCGGAGCAGGGCGAATGAACCGGTGCGGGCCAAACCGTTCCAGTTTTTGAAACTCGCCGGAATCCAGTAAACGGTAGTCAAAGTCATCCAGGGGATAAGATTGAGTGGAAGATAAGTTCATGAATTATTTGAATAAAAATAATCTATATAGGATAATGCATCCAATTATAAACATAAATTGCATGGCTTGCTGTGGATTATAGCAAAATCGGTCACGACAAAAAGGCCCTGTTGTGGCTCACAATTCTATTATTGCCCTTTTTCCTGCTGGCGGGTTGCGGTGGTGGAGAAGATGAACCGGCTGGAAAAAAGAGGGGTTTTTCTCTTCCGGTTCAAGTTGGGAAAGTGGTCTATCTGGATGTGATGGATCAGGTTCGTGCGGTGGGAAATATTCAGGCCGATCAGCGGGTGGTGATCAACACTGAAGTGAAGGGGCTGGTGTCCGAAATTCCCGTTGAAGAGGGCATGCGGGTCAAAAAGGGCGCCCAGCTGGCTCGTATCGACACCCGCGAATACGAATTGGAACTGGACCGTCTGAAAACCGAACTCGCGGTGGCCGAAATTGAACACGACAAGGCCCAGGAAGGGCTTCGGCCTCAGGATAAAGAAAAACTGGAAGCTCAGGTCAATGCCGACGAAAGCGCCTGGGAGTTTGCGGTTAAAGAGAAAGAGCGATTCGAAAAGCTGATGGCCCAGGGGTTCGTTTCTCAATCTGAGCTGGATCAGGCCGTGGACCGCGCCCGCCGTGCCGGGGACGCCCTCAGAATCAGTAAGGCCGCTCTCAATGCAGGAATGAGTGCCCGCGTAGAGGATATACAACAAAAAAAATCCTCCGTGGAAGGAATCCGCAAACGAATCGATATGGCTAAACTTGACCTGACCAAAACGTTTGTCAAAGCGCCTTTTGATGGCGTGGTCATTTCAAAAAGAATCGAGCAGGGTGCGTATGCCAGTGCCGGAACTCCCGTGGTGGAAATGATCGGTGCCGCACGCTTGAAAGCCGTTCTTGAAATGCCGCAGGGTTACCGCGGCAAATTGAGAACCTTGCAGGGCGTCGAATTCCTTGCTAAAGAGCTTGACCAAAAATTCAAATATGGAGGAAACCTGGCCAGAAACATCCGGGTCATTCCAGACGCTAATATTTATTCCGGCAATATAAAGGTGCAAATCGATTTGCCGAAACCGGATCCGTCGTTGTTTCCAGGAGTGAACCTGGAAGCGCTCATGAATTTTGGCGTCCGAAAAAAAGTGCTGCATGTACCATCCATTTCCCTGGTGATCAGTGAACAGGGAACGGTGGTGTACATCATGAAAGATAAAAAGGCGCATCTGGTTCCGGTCAAGGCATACAAAGAACGCAACGAATATGTGGAGATAGAGGATTTCACCAAACAACTGGGACCCGATGCGGATTTGATTTTGCGGGGCTCCGGAGCGGTATTTCCTGGGGCCAACGTATTTCCCACGAATCTGTCTCCCGAGACGGAAACTCCGTTCAACGCCGCCTCGACGGATCCGAAAGCCGATACCCAACCGGCTGAATCGCCTGAAACCTGATGAAGCTGATCGACCAATCCATTCGCAATTACCATACCGTGACCGTCATGGTTGTGCTCGCCGCCGCCGTGGGGATTTTTTGTTTCCAGATCCTCCCCAGACAGCTCACCCCCACCGTCGACAAACCCATCATCGAAGTGAGAACCGAGTATCGCGGTCTTTCTCCCAACGAAGTGGAGCGCAACATCACCCGCCGCCTGGAGGAACAACTGGAGTCGGTGGAGGGATTGAAAAAAATGACCTCCCGCAGTCAGCACGGGTTGAGCACTATCACGATGGAATTCGATTGGGGAACGGATAAGAACATCGCTACCATCGATGTGAACAACAAACTGCAGCAGGTGAAGGACCTGCCGGTTCTTTCGGACAAGCCGACATTAAAGTCCGTATCGAGTGACAACTCGAATCCGATCATGTGGATCGTCTTCGACAAACCCAATCCGAAGATGCCGGATCTCGATCAGAATTATATGTTCAAGGTCGGAGAGGACATCATCATTCCCACGTTGCTCAGGGTCACAGGAGTCGCCGATGTCTGGCACTTTGGCGGCGAAGAACGGGAGATGCGCGTGGAGTTCGACCCCTACAGCATGGCCCGCCTGCATCTCACCTATGAAGACGTGATCCGCAGACTGTCTGAAGAAAACCAGAACACCCGCGCCGGTTTTCATGATGAAGAGAACCGTGAGTACACGGTAAGAACCCTGGGGGAATTCACCAGTGCCGAAGAAATTCTGAACACCGTGGTCAAGCGCGATGGAGACCGCACCATCATGGTCCGCGATTTTGCAACGGTGGTCGATGGCTACCAGCGCAGTGCTTCTTTGGTTCGCATCAGCGGCATGTTGTCCAATGCCTTTGGCGTCATCAGAAAACCGGGCGCCAACGTGGTGGAAACCTGTAATCTGACAGCCCAGGCCGTGGCCGGTTTGAACAAGGAACTTCTCAGCCGTGGAATTCCTCTTAAACTGAATATCGTATACAAAGATGTCGATTACATCGATGAGGCCATGCGCCTCGTCAAGTCCAACCTGGGGTTGGGCGCGATCCTCGCCGTCATTGTGCTTTTAGTGTTCCTGGGTTCCATCCGGTCGGTCCTGATCGTTGCCATCAGCATACCTGTCAGTCTGGTGGCGGTTTTTATTATCCTCAAGCTTTTGGGGCGCAGTATCAACATCATATCGCTGGCGGGCATGGCTTTTGCCGTCGGCATGGTGGTGGACAACTCCATCGTGGTTTTGGAAAACATCTATCGTCACCTGACGATGAGAAAAGGAGTGATGAAGGCCGCATACGATGGAGCCGCCGAAGTGTGGGGCGCGGTGTTTGCTTCCACCCTGACCACCCTGGCGGTATTTGTTCCTATCGTATTCATTGAGGAAGAAGCGGGGCAGATGTTCAAAGACATCGCCATCACCATCAGCGCCAGCATTGCTCTGTCGCTTCTCGTCTCCATTGCCGTCATTCCCACCCTGACCACTCTCTTGATACGGTTGAAACCAGGGGAGCCCTACCGGGCCGGGGTATTGCACCAGAAGATTTTAAAGCCGGTCATTTTCATGGGTGAAGGAATTAAAACGGGCTACACAGCCCTGATACGAAAACTGCTGTCCCGGTCGCCGGCAAGCATAATGAGTAAAGTGGGGATACTTATAGGGGTGGTGTTTCTTCTTTGGTGGAGTACCGAGATTCTTCCAGAGCCTGACTACCTGCCGTATGGAAATACCAACATGGTTTTCATGATGATCGAACCGGTGGCGGGTGTTCCGGCGGAAAGGAACATGGAGTATTTCTCACCCTATGAAAAAAAGATCGTCAATATGGAAGATGTGACGCGTAATTTTCTGGTGTTTTCCCAGCGGTTCAACGGAGGCGGTGCGATCATCGACCCGGAACTGGTTCACGGCCAGCGGGGAGAGGTGAAAATGGCCGTGAAATCCCAGGAAATGGGAAGCGAAATATTCAAGATTCCCGGTTACCGTTTTGCGTTTGCAGTGCAACGGCCGATTTTCCGGTCCGCGGACAAGACGTTTCAGGTCGAGATCACCGGACCCGACATGTTTAAGCTGAAGAGTATCGCCCAGCAATTGATCGGTGACATATCAGGGATTCCCGGGGTTCATTCCGTTCGCCCGGAATTCAAATTCGGCAACCCCGAGCTTCGCTTCATCCCCAAGCGCGAACAGGCGGCCCGGCTGAATATGGGCATGAATTCCATCGGAGATATCGTCGAGTCCTTGAACGCGGGAAAATATCTGGGTGAGTTCAATGACCGGGGCGAACCGATCGACTTCGTTTTTGTGCAAAAAAAAGATCGTCGAAAACTCAGCCTTCAGGACTATAAAGATTTGCCCATTTGGACTGAAGAAAACATGATGACTCACCTAGGGAATCTCGTGGATCTGGAGATCGACGCAGGTCCTGCGCGCATTGACCACATCGAAAAGGAACGGGCCATCAATCTCATGGTTCAAGTGAAAAAAGACGTTGCCATGCAGCATGTGATTAATCAAGTGGAAAAACAAGCCCTGGCCCCTGTCCGGCAGACGATGACCGAAGAGTTCGGCCTTCGCACCGGCGGTTCGGCGGACGAATTGACCTCGACCCAGAAATCCCTGTTGAACAGTTTTATCTATGCCATTGGGTTCATCTATCTATTGCTGGTGGCTTTATTTAAATCATTTCTTCGGCCCATCATCGTCATGCTCACAGTGACTTTCGCGGTCTCCGGTGCGTTCTTGGGGATTGTCGGCAACAACCTGATGCAGAGAGGTTTTATCCGGTCCATTCTTGAAGATTGGAACGTCCCCAACGCCGAGGTCATGGCGTCTGGCTGGAACTGGATCACCTTTGACATCTTAACGCAGTTGGGCATCATCATTCTGGCCGGCATCGTGGTGAACAACGCCATACTCATCATTCACCAGATGCTCAACAATATCCGCGCTGGAATGGACGAGCGAAAAGCCCTGGAAGTCTCCTGCGAAACCCGGCTTCGCCCTATCATGATGACCGTGATCTCAAGTGTCTTCGGCATGTTTCCCCTGGCTTTCGGGGAAGGAGCGGGAACAGAACTCTACCGCGGCATGGGAACGGCACTCATCGGCGGACTGAGCGTTTCAGCGGTGTTCACGCTTTTTCTAGTGCCTGTATTGATTTCTCTCATGATGGACATGGGATTTCACACTACCAAAGAAGACCTGGTTAAGGAGTCCCTCGACCGTGAACCCATTGCCGAAGGAATGCCCACCACCAATGCCCCTGCGGAATAGTCCAGAGATCAGTTAAGGAGGATATTGATCCCCTTTTCGGGGTGTATTATAATCACCCCCTTTCAGCAACTTAAAGGCTGTCAGTAATGGGTTTGAGCTGAGGCCGAATATTTTAATGGACGGTATGTATTTCTGATGAAAAAAGTATTAGTTATGCTCGTTATTTTGTTTGGGGCCTACAACGTTATTTTTCTGGGGACCTTGCAAAATTATGAAAGTGGCCTGAATTCCGCGCAACAACAGGCCAACCGGATTTTTGACATACTTCATACTCAAGGCGCAAAAGCCGCCATTGAAGAGATTCCCCAAGTTCAGAACATCCAGGGGCCTGTTCGTCCGAAGCTCTGGTCGTTTAAGGCTCTGTTCGATTCCTTGTCGGGCGAGCAAACTTTCTACCCGGAAATTTCCAATCAGCTCAAAGTCATCATCGCAGTTCATAAAAATGATCTGGAAGGTTACGACCTGACCTGGATTGACCTCAGTGGAGCAAAGCTCAATGAAGCCAACTTGAAGGAGGCAAATTTAAGCGACACGAACCTTCAGGACACGGTTTTGGAAAGAGCGAATCTTGCCGGGGTGAGTTTTATAGGCAGCAAGCTCATCGGGACCGACTTCAGCAGGGCGGATCTCAGTGGAGCCAATTTCACCCGAGCCACAATAAAAAACGCGAGATTCACTCAGGCCATTCTTGATGACGCCGTTTTTGAAAAGGTGGATGTCAATCATATGGATTTCAGCGGATTGAATTTCGAGCGGGTCAATTTTAAAAAATCGAACCTTGAAGAGACAGACTTTAGCCGGTCCAATCTCCAGCAAAGCGATCTCAGTCAGGCCGATTTGAGAAAGGCGGTTTTTTTTGTCGCGGACCTGAGCCGTTCCCGTCTCGTCGAAGTTGATTTGGAGGAGAGTGATCTTCGCGGGGCAACCCTGTCGGGAGCCGACCTGAGCCAGGCGAACCTCAGGAATGCCAATCTGAGTGGCGCCGATTTTACCGGGAGCGATCTCAGCGGTGTCGATCTCAGCGGTGCGGATTTGAGCGGCACCACGTTAACAGCGGCTAAAATCGAAAAAGTAAAAAACCTCTCCTGCGAACAAATAGAATCTGCGGTTTTCGATAGGCGAACCACGCAATTTCCCGACTACATCGACATCGCCTGGACCACCGAGGAAGCTTATACTTGTAAAAACGCTCAGGTTTAGAGAGTTCTCCCTAATGAAAGGATTCGCCAGCAAAGGGCCAACCGGGAGGCGGGGGAGACTCCAAAGAGAGTTCTTCTTTGGAAATGGGGTGTTGAATAACGAGCTTCCTGGCGTACAGTGCAATCTGCTGGCCGGGCAGGGGGTAGGGGGCGCCGTATTTCACGTCGCCTAAAATGGGATGGCCGGTGAATGCCCACTGCGCTCGTATCTGATGAAACCGGCCTGTATGGAGTGTGACATCCAAAAGACTTCCATTCGCTAAGCTTTCGACGATGATATAAGACAATTCGGCTCTTTTTGCATTGGGTGCGGATCGCGGGAACACCGTGGCTTTCAGGGAGATTTCCTTGCGAAGATAGTGAATGAGTGTTCCCGTTGCCTGTTTAGGCGATCCAGTCACAATGGCCCGGTAAATCTTTTGCGGGGTTCGATCGCGAAATTGCTTTGAAAGCCTAGAGGCCGCCTTGGATGTTTTGGCAAACAATAAAACCCCGGATACAGGTTGATCCAGCCGGTGGACCAGTCCCAAAAACACATTTCCGGGTTTTTTGCCTTCGGTTTTGATCCATTGCTTGGTTTGATCAAACAGGGAGGGGCCTTCAGCACTATCCGATTGCGTGGCGATGCCGGGGGGTTTGCACACGGCGATGAGATGATTGTCCTGATAAAGAATTTTTAAAGAGGTTGGGCAATCGGTCAAACCTTGATTTCCTTGGCATCGATGACAGGAGGCAGATCGTGAATTTGGTTGTCCACAATGCCACCTGAGATAACGTATTTGATTCCGTCCTCGATACTCATATTTATTTCCTGAACTTCTTCTATAGGAGTGAATATAAGAAAACCGGATGTCGGATTGGGAGTGGTCGGAACAAAGACGTTTATGACTGTGCCCGTAGTGTGTACTTGCACTTCACCTTTGGTTTCCCCGGTCACAAAGCCAAGGGCGTGCAATCCCTTTCTGGGAAATTCGATGAGAACCACCTTTTTAAAAGAGTTGGTGTCGGCGTTGGCAAAAGAGACCACAACCTGTTTAGTGCCTCTATATATCGTGCGGACAAAGGGAATTTTTTCCACGATGGTTTCGCCCAACTGCAACAGTTTTTTTCCGAAAATATTTGTGGTCAGAATGCCTACCAGCAGAATGATCAAGAAGGTCATCGTGAACCCCAGGAACGGGATGCGGAATCCTTCCGGTATAGGTGCGCCCACCTTGATCAAAAGTTCTGTAAATACAGGAGAAAGAGCGTCGAGATTTTTGAATAGAAACTTTAGGATGAAAAAGGTAATTGCAACCGGCAAGGTGATCAAAAGCCCGGTGATAAAAATATTTCGAATGCGGCGTTTTAATTTGCTTAACAAGAGGGCCTGTCTCGAATAAGTTCGTGGGCCTAAACCGGGGAATTGCAGATGGGCCCTGGTAAGAATAAAAATATCACTTTATTATATAACCATTTAACGATTAGGCAAGAGGTGAAACACGGCGAGGGTCGTTAGAATTTGACTTGACAGGAGAAGGAAAAACATTAATATCAAAGGCGTTACCGGAAGGTTTTCTAATTGATTTCAATTGGGGCTGTGGCGCAGCTGGGAGCGCGCTTGAATGGCATTCAAGAGGTCAGGGGTTCGATCCCCCTCAGCTCCACTTTTATTTATAAGGGGTTACGGGTTTTACCGTGACCCCTTTTTAGTGGACGGTAGCAAAAATATGTTTTCGATTTCTCAAGGATTCCATTTGACATCTATAAAAAATATTCCAAATTAGATCAGATCTTTCGCAATTGGGTTACGGAATGAGTGATTACATAAAATGCGGTTCGCAGGAATATAGTCGCAATTATCATTCCAACTGCTATGTCAGGTAAAACGGAATGCGTATAATGCACTAAAACCGCTGCCACGATGACTCCCAGGTTTCCGATCACATCATTCCGAGAACAGAGCCAAACTGATTGCATGTTGAGATTGTCTTCGCGGTTCCGAAGCAAAATCAAAAGGCATATTGTATTGGCGATCAGTGCAATCCCGCCGGCCACTCCCATTGCAAGGGTGGACGGTTCTCCTCCGGACATTAGTTTCCCTAGAACCTCGAATATCACGCCGATTCCAAAAGCAGCTTGAATGATCCCTTTCAGCAAGGCGGCGCCCAACTGCCATTGATCGCTGCGTGCCAATACATAGAGACTGAAACTATAGGTCAAAAAATCTCCCAGCATGTCGAGTGAATCGGCCAGCACGGCTGAAGAGTCTGCCCAAAGGCCCACGGAAAACTCAAACAAAAACATGAAAAAATTGATCCACAACACAATAACGAGAGCCTGGCGATGTTGGCCCCGCAATCGGCTCAGCTCTTCTTTTTTTAATTCACAGCAATCCGTCATTTGTTTTTATAAATTGGAATTTTCCACCAGGGGATATTTCTCTTTGGGAGATCCTCCCATTTCTTGACAACCAGGTATAAAACAGGAATGACAATTAAAGTGAGGAGCGTGGATGAAACCATACCCCCGATCATCGGGGCGGCAATCCGTTGCATGACTTCCGAGCCCGTTCCCTGACTCCACATGATGGGCAACAGACCGGCAATAATCGCAGACACCGTCATGATTTTAGGTCGCACTCTTTTTACCGCTCCCTCCATGACGGCTTCATGAAGGTCTTTTAGGGTTCGCATTTGACCAGCCTTTTTTCTTCGTTCATAGGCTTCGTCAATGTACATCAGCATAATGACACCGGTTTCCGCGGCCACTCCGGCCAAAGCGATAATGCCCACCCAGACGGCGACACTCATGTGGTAATCAAGCAGATACAGTATCATAACACTGCCGACCAGGGAAAAGGGAACAGAGAGAATAACGATGAGAGTTTTTGAGATGGACCCGAAATTCATGTAAAGCAGAATAAAAATGATCAGTAGGGTGAAAGGAATCATGGTTTTAAGTTTCTCTTTGGCTCGTTCCATGTATTGAAACTGTCCTGCCCAGACAAGGCGGTAACCGGCCGGTAGTTTTATCTGCTCCAGAATGGTTCTTTTGGCTTCCTTCACGTAGCTCCCGACGTCCCGGTCATTGATATCGACAAATACGAATCCGGCAAGCGAACCGTTTTCATCGCGAATGGAAGGCGGACCCGGTACCGTTTTGATTTCAGCAATCTGACTTATTGGAATATGCATTCCCAAAGGGGTAGAAACCAGGATCCGGTTTATAGCTTCAAGGTTATCCCTGTACTCCCTGCTATAACGGAGATTTACCGGGTATCGCTCCCTTCCTTCAATGGTGTGGGTGATGTTCTTCCCGCCGATGGCGGTTTCTATCACATCTTCAACATCCTGAATGTTTAAACCGTATCTTGCGGCTTCCCGGCGGTTGATTACAAAATCGACGTAGCGGCCACCCACCACTCGTTCCGCAAACACACTCCGGGTCCCTTCGATTTTTTTCAGGACCGGTTCCATTTCAATTCCGAGTTTCTCAATCACCTTCAAGTCCGGTCCTAAAATTTTTATGCCCAGAGTGCTGCGGATTCCCGTCGCCAGCATTTCCGTGCGTGTCTGAATGGGCATCCACCAGATATTTGGCATTCCGGGAATTTGAAGTTTGCTGTCCAGCTCGTCAATCATTTTTTCCCAGGTCATTTCAGGACGCCATTCCTCCCTGGGTTTGAACGTGATCACCGTTTCCACCATGTTTAGAGGCGCTGGATCGGTGGAAGTTTCCGCGCGACCCATTTTCCCGAACACATGGTCCACTTCAGGAACCGTTTTTATGACCTTGCCCTGAATATGCAGGATGCGGGAAGCTTCGCTGATTGAAATGCCGGGAATGGCCGTAGGCATGTAGAGCATGGTTCCTTCATTTAATGGAGGCATGAACTCAGATCCCAGTTTTCCGAACAAAGGGAGAGTCAAAAGCGACAGGATGACGGCAATTGCGAGGGTTGACTTTTTAAACTTCAATGCCGTCTGCACGCAGGGACGATAAATTGAAATTAGAAAGCGGTTGATGGGGTTTTTATTTTCTGGAGTGATCCTGCCCTTGATCCAAAACACCATCAATATGGGAGCCAGGGTGATGGACAGCAACGAAGCAAACAGCATGGCAAATGTTTTGGTAAACGCCAATGGCTGGAACAACCTTCCTTCCTGAGCTTCCAGGGTGAATACGGGAATAAAAGAAACGGTAATTATTAACAGAGAAAAAAACAGAGGTTTGCCCACTTGCTTTGCCGCCTCTAGGATCACCGTGGTTCTGTCTGCCTCAGGCTTTTCTTCCAATTGCTTATGCGCATTCTCGATCATGACGATGGCCGCATCGATCATGGCCCCAATGGCTATTGCGATTCCTCCCAGTGACATGATATTGGCGGGAATATTCAGGAACAACATGGGAATAAAAGCCAATAGAATAGCTACAGGCAAAATCAAGATGGCGACCAGAGCACTTCGAATATGCCAAAGGAAGAGGAAGCAAACCAGACTGACAATGATCCCCTCTTCGATCAACGTCCGCATTAACGTTTGAATGGCCTGCTGTATCAAGCCGGAACGGTCATAGGTAACAATTATTTCGACCCCCGGTGGCAGGGCGTTCTGTATTTCCGTTATTTTTTCTTTAATCCGGTTTATAACCTGAAGTTCATTTTCCCCATAGCGCATAACGACGATACCGCCGACGGTCTCGCCCTTGCCGTCCAGTTCCGCAAGCCCGCGTCTTATTTCTGGACCAAAAGACACATTTCCGACGTCTCGGATAAATACAGGCGTTCCCTGTTTATCCGTGCCAACGGGGATATCGCGGATGTCCTCCAAAGACTGAATATACCCCCTTCCCCGAACCATATATTCCGATCCTGATGCCTCCAGAACTCTGGCGCCAACATCGTTGTTGCTTTTCTTTGTTGCTTCGATGATGGTTTTCAGGGGCAGGTCATACGCCAACAACGTTTCAGGGTTGACGGTGATCTGATATTGTTTGACGAACCCTCCCAGGCTTGCGACTTCCGCCACTCCCTCGACACTTTCAAGCCAGTATTTTAATGTCCAATCCTGGAGCGACCGCAAATCAGCCAGATCGTGTTGTCCTGTTTCGTCCACCAGGGCATATTGATACACCCAGCCGGTTCCCGTTGCGTCCGGTCCTAAAGTGGGGGTCACGCCGGCAGGCAGACGACCGGTGATTTTTCCCATGTATTCCACCACCCGGCTTCTCGCCCAATACATATCCGTATTATCTTTGAAAACGATGTAAACGTAGGAGACTCCCAGCTGGGAGACACCCCGGACAAATTTAACTTTTGGAGCCGCCACCATGCTGGATACGATCGGGTAAGTGATCTGGTCTTCAATGATATCCGGGCTTTTCCCGGGCCACTCGGTGAACACAATGACCTGAACATCCGAAAGATTGGGAATGGCCTCTAGAGGGGTTTGTTGCAGGCATCGATACCCCCAGGCGCTCAACATCAAAATGAACACCAAAACCAGGAATTTTTTCTGGACACAAAACTCGATGGTCTTCTCGATCATTCAGTTTCTCCTTCGGTTTTTCTGCCCACCTGCATTTTCATAGTGCCGTCGGTTTTGGAATCGCTTCCTTCTCCCATTTTCATACCCTGCATTTCCCCCATATCCATTTCTCCCATCCGGGAATGCTCCATCTTCCAGTCCCCCATGCCAACCAGGCCCATCATTCCTTCCATCGTAGCCATCAATTGACTTTCAGAATCCAGAAAGAAATTTGCCGAGCTGACCACCACATCCCCTTTGGTCAACCCATTTATAACGGGATAGTAGCCGTTTACCAGAGAACCGGTAGCCACCTCATTAGGGGAAAATATTCCCTTCCCCTGGCTGACGAACACGATATTGCGAATTCCGGAATGAAGGACAGCGCTTTCGGGTACGGCTAAATGAGTTCCTTTATCGACTTCAATTTGAATGTTCGTGAACATGCCGGGTTTTAATGTTTCATCCGAGTTCTCCATTTCTATTCGGACTTTGACACTACGCGTTTTAAGATTGAGGTTGGGATAAATGTAGGCGATGGTTCCTGAATAATAGCGCCCAGCGAAAGACTGGGAGGTGATCGTTACCTTTTGGCCCAGCTTGATAAAGGGCAGTTCATTCTCGTAAATGTCTCCGAGAATCCAAACCTTCTCAATGTCAGCAATTTGCAGAAGGGTCTGACCCGGTTTGACATGGCCTCCTTCAATGATGGACTTGGAAATGATATACCCTGAGGTTGGCGAAAGAATATCAAGCAGGGTTTTGGGTTTTTTGCTCTTTTCCAACTGATCGATTTGGGATTGGGATATATCCCACAGCAATAATTTGGTTTTGGCTGAGGATTTCAGACTGGAACTGGTGCGACCGGAGGTGGTTAACAAATACTCCTCCTGGGCGTTGAGCAGTTCCGGGCTGTATAGTTTGAATAGAGGTTCTCCTTTCTGGACATATTTCCCCGTATAATCCGCGTATAATCGTTCTATCCACCCCTCGACTTTTAAATTAACCTCGCCCAGGCGTCTCTCATCGTATTCCACCCGGCCTACGGTCCGTAGGGTTTTAACCAGCTTCTTTTCCTGAACCGTGTATTTCTTGACCCCGATCAATTGCTGCTTCATGGGATTGATCATGACCGGCCCCCTGGAACCCTTCATAGGATCTATATAGGTATCGTTTTTCTCCACCACTGACGCAACAGCTTTTGGATCGTCAGAAGAATCTTTTTCGGCCAGGGCAGTGAAAACAAAACTCACAAAAAATAAAAGGGACAGCACAAAGAAAAAAGCTTTCCGGAATGGTTTATGATTTTTAGTTTTCATGTTTTACCTCAATCTGGGACAATCGCTTGCCCACCAATTGCTCTAAACGGGCTTTGTGTTGCCCGTGGTTTTTCAGAGCCCGTTGATAGTCGATGGCAAAATTTAACAGCGTGGTTTCCGCATCCAAAAGGCTTAGAAAATCTGTTTTCCCTGTCTTGTATTCTGCAACAGACACCTCCAATGCTTTTTGAGCCAGTGGCAGGAGAGATTTTTCATATAGCCGGACCGCCCGTTCGGCTTGATCCAGTTCATAGAAAAACTTTTTAACCTGGAACCGGAGTCCTTCTTTTTGATCGTCCCGTTTTTTCAGGAGTGCCTGGTAATTCAACCTGGCTTCCCGGATAAATGCATCGTTTTCTCCAAACCATAATTCAGGTTGTGTGTCAGGGGTGGTTTCAAAACTCTCGCCGGTTTTTACGGTTCCGACCCGGCTGCCTTTTCTGTCCTCAAAATAAGAAAATCCGGGTGTCAGGTCTGGATAGTATTTTTTCTCTGCCAGCTGAATAGCCATTTCGCTTTTCCTGATCTCTTCAATCAGCAATTTAAGCTCCTGCTGATGTTTGAAGGCGACCTCAATGAGCTCCAAAGCGGGGAGCCCAATAGAATTGAGAGCCTGGGAACCCGGTGGTTCAATGGGAAATGGAGAGCCGATATTAAAAAACCAGGCAAGTTTGGCCTCAACCACGCCTTTCTGCTCTTCAAGATTTATCAAGTCGTCTTTGAGTTTGGATATTTTTATCTGGGCTTTAATAATGTCGTTGAATCCTCCCTTCCCTGTTCGAAAATGGACCGAGGCCACGGCTTCCAACTCTGTGAGCAGTTTAAGGTGTTCTTTTGTTATGCGAATGGCCTCTGGCAGATAGACCCATTCATAAAAAGTTTCCTTAAGTTGCGTCACCGTGTCCCTGATGGCGATTTCATATTTTTCCTTGGCGATTCTGACCTCCTGTTCAGCGATGCTGGCTTTAAGGGATAAAGCGCCGGGAAAAGGATAGGATTGTTTGATGGATGTCTGGTGTTGTTGGGTGCCCGCTTTGGTATCCAGTTCTTTAACGAAGGAGGAAAACTGGCCGAGAATATCCTCCAGTTGCACAACTTGCGAGTAACTCTCCAGCCTGGCTTCCAATTCTTTCTTTACCGATTGAAGATGAAGGTTTCTTAAATAAGTTACTTTTAAAAACGAAGGAATATCTGGATGAGCGCTTAAAAAAGTAACTGTTTCATCCTGGCTGCTCCTCAAAGGCTCCATTTTTTTCTGATCCTCATCGGCCAGGTAAAAGAAGGATTCTTTTTTAAAAATCCCTTCAACCAATTGATCCCATCGCCCTTGAAGTTCATCCAGTTTGACATCCGTTTCAAGCGGCTCCAGCTGCGGTTCCGGTTGATCGGGTTCTGCCTTTAAAATGCTCTTTTGATAGGTGGAGCGAAATTTTTCAAACTCCGAGATCATTTTTTTATAGTCACCGTCCTCAGTCCACCCGGGGGTCACAACCATCAAAGACAGGGACAGGAGCATTATGAACAGTAAGGATTTCATTTTTTGTTCTCCTTATTCTTGGCAATTTCCAGATTCACCCCGATCAATTTTTCCATTCTGGCTATATGTTGAAAGTAATCCGCCAGACCCCGCTGATAGGCCAGTTGAAAGTTCAGCCAGGTTGATCTGGCCTCAAGAAGTCCGGCAAAACTGCCCTTGTTTTGTTTGTGCCAGGTTTCTGCAAGGTCCAAAGACTGCAATGCCTGGGGAATTAAGGATTCTTTATACAACCGGACCAGTCTGCTGGAGTTTTGGATTTTAAAATAGATTTTATTGATTTCCGCGAAGGCTCTATTTTGCAGATCTTTTTTCTCATATTCCAAAGCCTGCAGATTGTTTTGGGCCTCAGAAACTCTTGCACGGTTCTTGCCCAACCAAATCGGAACATTGATGCCGACAAAAACCCCCAACCCCTGATCCAAATTGATTCGATTATTTTCAAACCATTTGAATGAAGTCCTGAAGTCGGGGTAGTATTTCTTTTCAGCAAGCCGGATCTTATGGCGGCTTTTTTCCATCTCAAACCCATTAATGTGAAGTTCCTGCTGGTACTCCCGCACCATTTCGTACATCTGGTTTAATTCGAGATTAAAGGGAACGTATGGGACGTCTCTGGGTTTTCCTATGGGCTGGGCGGGCGGCAGATCCAGAAGGGCGTTGATATGCGCAACCTCATTCGAACGCAACTCGATGAGCAAAATGAGATCATTGTCCAACTGGGCTAGTTGAGATTGGGCCTTCAACACATCGTTCAGTGTCGTGGCATGTGCCGAATAGTGTGTTGCGGAAATTTTGGCAAGATGTTCCGCCAGCTTTTTGTTGCTGCGGATTATGTGAATGGCCCTGTCCATGTATAACAGCTCGTGGTATCCAATCTCCAGCTCAGCCAACAAATCCCGGGTGGCAATTTCAAACTGGGTCCTCGCAACCTTGACGTCCTGAGAAACGATATCGCCCTCAATCTTGAGTTTTCCCGGAAAAGGAAATTTTTGCGATATCCAGTAGATGGTATTTCTGGTTTCATCCAGATCAAAATCTGTGGGAATGTTCCAGGTATCAATCCCGATTTCAGGATCATCCAACGCGGTCACCTGCGGGTACCGTTCGATGACAGCCTTCCATTTTGCCTTTGCGGCTTTCAACCCTGGATTCCGGTCAAAAGCAATCGCATGGAGGTTTTTTAAGGAAACCTCGTTCTTTAAAATGAGTTGAATTTCCGGCTCGTTGGCATGCGCGAATGACCATGCAACATTAAAAGCCAGGAAAAAACAAAATATCGCAATGAGTATTCGTTGCAGACACATTTGTCCCACCTCTTATCTAAAAATTTAAAATTGACAGGGGAAAACGCTTGCTCGGTTTAAGGCTAAAATAGACAGACTCGACCCCAAACAAGCAGCAAAAGAGAGGAAACGTTTAAATCAGAAGGCTGGAGTGTTCGAGATAGATCGGCCCCGACCGGGGAGGTTGCGGAGGGTGTTCCCGGAAATCCCAGGAAGGGGATTGAATGGAAATCCAATTAAGAACTGCAGTCCCCTGAATGAGTTTTAAACTCACGGGAACAACTTGTGATTTTAAGCTGTTTAGTGTGGGGGCTTTGTGGTCATCACGGAAAATTTTCTGTGCACAGGAGTTTTGGCAACAATTTACAGGATCGCTCTCGGAATTTTTTTTGTGAGACCCGTGGCAATCTTCCTTTGGAGTGCTTTTGATATGATGTGCGCAAAACTTTTTGCAGCATAGCTTGGCCTGGGCATAAGACACAGGAGCCTTCACAGGAATAATTAATGAAAGAAGAATCACTCCCAGAATCAGCTTAAATATAAGATTTCCTTTTCGCATGCCTTCATTCTAGGAGCAAATCACCCCTAATTCAACTATTAAGCGTCCACCGGAAAACCAAAAGAAGGTTCCGTTCAACCCATGAAAATTGGACCTGCTTTTGTTGTGAAAACCTTAAGCGGCAGAGTTTCAAGTCTTTTAGGCGCAATCCATTGCCTGGCAAGGCTTGCCTCAATCCCGCCGCTGTCAGATTTTCCCTGCCCTAATTTCGTATGGGTTAAGAGACAACCCGCAACCCCTTTTTTAGGGACCGGTTCTTTTTTAATTTTGAATCAACCTTAAGAAACAGCGCTTTACGTAAATTCTGCAACAAGTGGTAGACATGGTTGATGAGTGATGGTAAACCCTGACAGTGGACCTTTTTTTCAGGGTGCCAGCGGGTGTTATTGTCTCCGGATCAATTTTGAGGTGCCCTCTCTGAAGGTTTTTCCGAATCAGGGATATCGGTTCCCATTCGAGGGTTCTAAGGTCCGTTTGATTAGTCTCCCGCAAGTATTGCGAAGATGAGTGGAGCCGTCGTCATAGGATCTGTTTTTCCTTCTAATGAAGCCTTAAAACCCGCATAAAGAGACTGTTAAAAACCCAAAAAATGGTTAAAATGGAAACTAGAAGGCCTGCTCTGTCACCCCGGTTCACCGGGGCCACCGTAAGACAAATACCATCACTTCACCTATGTTAGCGGTACTGGAAAAGCTACTAAATCATAAGAGTCTGACCAATTTCGTTGTGCCCGTGTTTTTTTCGGTGGTCATTGGGCAGGCTCTATTATCGTCTGACCCCAACTATTTTTCGTTGTTTCTGGCCGTATTTGCGTCCTTTGCCGTCCTTCCTTTACTAAACAAACCCTTTGCATTGCTTCAAATCCTGATCGTGATCATTCCATTTTCATACATGGAAATATTGCAAACGCAAATCATGAAAGTCCCAGGACTGAAGGTGATCAACATTTTATTCGTATTAACTTTTGTTGCATTTTTCCTGAAAAATGTTCGCACCAACATCGCTTTCGCTGAAAAGGTTTTTATTGTTGGAACACTTTCCCTGCTTTTTATTGCGGTCTATCGGGCGGTACCGCAGATTCCATTGTTCAATTTCGAGATGGATGAGAATCTGAATAAGCTCAGGTTTTTTCAATCCTTCTTTTTAAAGCCGGTGGTGTTTTTCGCACCTTGTATTTTTATAGCCTTGTATGTATCGGATTTAAACAAGGTCGAATTGGTGCTAAAAACGTTGGTGTTTTCTATCATTGCCTTGTCCGTATTTTTATTGGGAGTTTACTTGTTTTTCACGCCCGATAAGACGGATTTTGAGAATATAAGGCAAAGTTTTTCCGCTGTAATAAATTTGCACGGGAATAATATAGCGACAATATATATAACGATTTTCCCTTTGTTAATCAGTTATTACTTTATTAAGAAGAACGCGCTTTCCATTGTGGGTATCGTGTTGGCGGTCATCACCATCGGACTTCTATACTCCAGAACGGCCTACTTACTGCTTCTCATTTCCGTGTTCATATATTTATTCATATCTAAAAAATTCAAACTAGCGCCAATTATTTTTGTCGGTTTATTTATAGGTGTCATGTTTTTGCCGAGCTCCATTTCGCAGAGGGCCACTACAGGGTTGGAGTCGAAGGATGTTTATAGTATCAGCGCAGGGAGAGTGGAGGGTATTTGGACGCCCTTGGTCGAAGAGGTGCTGAGATCCCCTAAGAAACTGATTTTTGGAAGCGGCCTAAAAGCCATATTTTTCTCAGAATCCTATGAGAAGGGACAAATCTACCGCACGGGGCATGCGCACAATTTGTATCTAAATACAATTTTGGACATGGGGTTAGTAGGATTGGTCTTCTTCATGTTGTTTGTAGTTTACTTATTAAGAGCACTATTCAAAGCGGTTAAAAAAAGTTCATTCGAGGAGGCCCAAAAGGAAATTATATTTGGAGTCATTGTGGCGATCCTTAGTTTTTTAATAGCGGGATTTACGGGAAGATTGTCCTATCCCGCGATTTCGAACTATCCCTTATGGATCATTATGGCCATTGGAGCGGCACTATTAAAAATTCAAGCAAAAAAGGACAAATTAGGAATTGAATAGATCAATATGCTTTGTTTCACTGAATGCCTATCATTTGTTAGCAGAAACTCAATTGAGCTTTATTGGAGGCGCGGAGCTGCAACAGGTATTAATTGGAAGGGAACTGGCGAATCGCGGTTATTCGGTCTCATTCATCACTTTGGACCATGGGCAAGGTCCGGTAACAAAAGTTGGCAACTTAGAGGTCATTGCAACTTATAAGCCATCCGATGGAATTCCAGTTATCCGATTTTTTTTTCCACGATTATTAAAAATCTGGCAGGCGCTTAATAAATCAAAAGCGGATATATACTATGTCCGTTGCGCCGGTTTTATTTTAGCTGTTGTGGTTGCCTGGGCCCGGCTGAAAAATAAAAAAGTGATTTATTGCGGTGCGAATGATCCGGATTTTAAACCCAAAGAACTGGAGCTGAAATATCACCGCGATAAGGTAATGTTTTTCTGGGGCTTGAAAAGGTGTTCGGCAATTGTTGTGCAAAATCTGCATCAAAAAGAAACGCTCCAGAAAAATTTCATGAGAGATTCCGTCATCATTCACAATGGGATGGAAAAAAAAGCGGAGATACCAAAGGGCAAAGAGACGATTCTGTGGGTCGCCAATATCAAACCGGCCAAAGCTCCCGAGATTTTTATAGATTTGGCCATGCAGATGCCCAATGAAAAATTTGTCATGATTGGCGGCAAAGTCGATGGCCATGAAGATCTTTATGAATTCGTCAGCACGGAGTCGGCGAAACTGCCCAATTTGGATTTCAAAGGTTTTCAGCCCCTCGAGAAAACAGAGCAGGAATTCCGCCGAGCGAAGTTGCATGTCAATACCTCATTGCACGAAGGGTTCCCGAATTCTTTTTTGCAGGCCTGGCGGCAAGGCATTCCCGTGATATCGTTTCTGGACCCGGATCAGCTGATCGCCAGAAACTCCCTGGGGCGAGTGGCCAGGGATAAAAACGAAATGCTTGAGATGTTGAAAACCATTGCGAACCATGAAGAAAAAATTAACTCGAATTCCATAAAAAAGTTTTTTGATGAAAATTTAACCATTGAGAAGCAAGTTGACAAATATGAGGAATTGTTTGAGTCACTAATGAATTTCGATGGTTAGGAAAAAACTGCTGTTAATCATACCCCAGCTCTCCCGCGGTGGCGCCGAACGCGTCATCACTTACATCGCATCTTTTTTAAGCCAGGAAAAGTACGAAATTTCCTTGATATTGTATGAAAAAAAAGGCGGGTTCCTGGATCAACTTCCAAAGAACGTCCGAATTTTTGATTTTAAGAAACAGGCTCCCTGGGATTTTATCAAGTTAATTTGCTTGACCCGAAAGGTGGTGAAGGAGGCTGAACCGGATGTCGTTTTGAGCTTTTTGTTTTTTTCGAATATCATCACGGGGCTATCGGTTGTATTTCTAAAGAGAAAATTTAGATTGATTTTTTCTGAACGAAATTACCTGCCAGAATATTTGCGGAAAATTCGATTTGGATGGATAAAAAAATGGCTCACGATATTTTCTTATCGAAGAGCCGATCTGATAGTCCCAAATTCCAAAGTCAGCGGCGCGGCGTTGGAAAAGGTTTTCAATGTGCCTGCGGAGAAAATCAGAACGATTTATAATCCGATCGATTTAGAAAGCGTGATAAGCCGGTCGCAAGAAGACGTCACGCATCCTTTCTTTGCGGGGGGCCATCAGGTGATCATCGGCGTTGGAAGATTGGAAGAGCAAAAAAGATTCGATAGATTATTAAGAGCATTTGCCGTTGTAAGGAAGAAAAATGAGAACGCGCGATTGGTTGTGCTGGGCGAAGGAAAGTTACGGAATAAACTCTCCGAATGGGTTTCACAACAGAATTTGAACCCCTCGGTCGAGTTTGTGGGCTCTCAGGAAAACCCTTATGCGTGGATTTCCAAGGCAGAACTCTTTGTCTTGTCCTCCGATTTTGAAGGCTTTCCAAATGTTTTATTAGAAGCCATGGCTTGTGAAACGCCGGTCGTATCAACAGACTGCCTTTCAGGCCCCAGTGAAATAATCACCCACGGTGAAAACGGGATGTTGATACCGACGCAAAACGAATCGGCATTGGCAGAGGCGATCCATGAACTGTTGAACCAAAAAGAATTGCGGCACAAGTTTTCAAAAGAAGGGCGCAAAAGAGTCGAACAATTTAAGATGCAGGAAATCCTTCCTCAATATGAAGCTTTATTTCAATAAGAACCCCCCCGGTCCCGATGAAACCTCCTTTTCATCTTTCGCATCTCCTGATAGCCGCAGGCTGTTTAGGAATTTCAGGGTTTGCTCTGCTGTATTTTTTAATCAATGAAAAGGCCGAATGGATACCAAAGCAGGTCCTTGAATGGGTGCGGGCGCCGGAATTATTGGAAAAGCCAGCGGCCAAGCGCTGTTCCGAATGCCACAAGGATATCTACGAAGCCTGGAAAGAGAGCCGGCATTCTGTCTCATGGACCAGCGAAACCTATATCGAAGCGTCCGAAGATAGAACCAAAGAGAAATGCCTGGCCTGTCACATTCCGCAATCGGTTCAAGGTAAGAAACCGAGCCCCAGGCTCGATCGCAGGGAGGAAGGCATCTACTGCGTCTCTTGTCACTTTGTCGACAATACGATGAACGGGCCCTACGGCCTGCTCGCGCCTCCGCATCCCACGCGCCGCAATCCGGATTACCGGCGTTCGAGTTTCTGCGGCTCCTGCCACGAAAAAACGTACAAGGAATGGCAGGCGGCCAAAGTTGAAGACACCTGCCAGGACTGCCACATGCCGGGAACCAAAGCCCGTCTGACGCAAAAATTCGGGTTGAACCTGTTGCACAAAAAAAGGTGGGTGGGCGATCACCGGTTCATCCACGGAGAGATCACCGAGAAAGACATTCTTCTGGAGTCGGCGTTTCAGGGTAAATTTTTTACCCTCAGCCTGTTGAATAAAACCATTCCGCATGGAGTGCCCACGGCGGATAACGGCGACCCCAGACTCTATCTTTACATCACCTTTTTCAATCGGGCAGGAGAAGAAGTGGACAGTGCAAAAGAGATCATTGCCCCCCAGCAGGAAACGGCTCTTCCCTACGGCAAAAAAGTGGAGTACAGCTACCGGTTGTTCGACCCGGTTTTAAGAGCGGAGGTGGAGTTGCAATATCAACCGGCCTGGACCAAGAAAAAAACCGACCTGTGGAAAATCTCAGTTGCCAATTAGTTTAAACCTGTAAACAAAGGGGTATTGGCTGGACACTTATTTATTTGACCCGGTATTTATAAGTCATTTAAACTTTTAAAACTATTTTCCTGTTGCCCGGACTCATTCGAGGAGATGCCCCATGAAACTGTCGAAGATTTTGTTGCCGCTGATGATGTTCACCGTTATAGCCATTCTTCCCGTTCAGGCCAAGGACATGATCATCAAGGAACCCCCGAAATCTTTGAACCAATACTATCCCCCCGAAAGCAAGGAACCCAAATGGATTCAGCAGATGCATAAGATGAGCACGCATTTCGGTGGAGTGTTTGTGAACCTCAAGGAAAAAGATTTCGAGAACGTCGACAAGCACGCCGACAAACTGGTCGAAGAATATAAGAAAACTTCAGAGATGGTGCCGGAATGGGAAGAATATTTCGATATTAAAGCCGCAGAAGCCTTTGCCGCCGCTGCTAAAACCCACGACATCGCTAAAGCCGGCAAAGCCTCCGGCGGGCTCGGTAAAACCTGCGGTAAATGCCACGCCGAACAAGAGGTTTCGGTATGGACAAAATTTCATTGGCCGAGTTTCCATAAAATCAAAGTCACCGACCCGATTGATGAGAAGGAAGTTGATTTCGGAAAATACATGAAAAGTGTTTCCTCTTCTTTCAAGGGGGTGACGGTCAATTTTGGTGAGGGTCAGTATGGACGCGCTGCTAAAGCTTTGAAAGTTTTTAAGTCCCGGTATATGGAATTAAAATCGACCTGTTCCAAATGCCACACCACCGATAACGTCAAACTTTTTTATGTGGGGAAAGACGCGGACACCGCCTTTTCCGGCCTCGCAAAGGAATTGAACGCCGAAAAACCCGATCCCGGAAATTTCTGGAAGAACGTCGGACTACTGGGAAAAACCGGATGCAAGCACTGCCATCTGGTTCACCGCACCTACTCCTTCATCAAGGAAGCGTGGGAGGAGGAGAAAAAATAACCGGAAAAATTCCAAAGAACTTCAGGATAAAATTGATTTTCCTTGCTTTACAAAGGGTTGGCAGATATTGGCGGCCCTTTTTTTTGTGCTATTTTATGCCTGAAAATAGTAAAACTGTGTCTTTAAAGACGGCTCCCGTTTTTGTATGCTTTAAGGATAGAAAATAAAAATGGCTTGACTCATTTTAAGGACGAAACCCATGAAAAAAATAATCAGTTTGGTTGTCCTCAGTTTTTTAATTTTGTCTGCGGCTCAGGTTTGCGCCAAAGAACTTCTGGTTGTCAGCGGTGAAACATCGAAAAATTCCAAACGATGGAAGGAAGAAGTTCTTCCAGAATACCCCAATAGCGAAGTGGGGAAAAACCTTCCGGCAAAAATTGTTGCCGTTCAAGGTAGAGATTTCCCCGAATGGTTGGCGAAAGCGATGGAAGAGGGCCGCGTTGGCGAGATCATCGGCACCCCCACTTTTATTATCTGGGACGAAGAAAATAAAGCAGAACTGGGCCGGGTGGAAGGCTACACTCAGAAACCGCGATTTTATTCGCAATTGAGCGAAGCGAAGGGCATGGTCGCTGAAGGAAAACATCCGGGGCGCCGGGAAGGGTCAGGCGGACATGAACGCGAAGAAGGTTCAGGCGGTGATCAGCGTAAGGAAGGTTCCAGCGGAGAACAACATCAGGGTGGGTCTGAAATGAGCCGGGACATCATGGACCACATGTATAAGACGCCCGAAGAAGCAAAACGCGCATCGGAAATGCTGGGGTTTGGGGGGGAAGTCCACACCCATGAATCTCCGCAGGGAACCATTTATATGCCCGGCCCCATGATGTGATTTTCTTCCATGACTGATGAAGATTGTCTTATTCAATCGTGGCTTCTAAAATGAGGGTTGCATGAGATAAAAATAATGCCAGGGCTGGCGCGAGCCATGTTGGACCGGAACGGCCCGCCAGCCATTTCTCGTTTGTAAATCGAGAGGTTATCCCTTTGCCTGAAAAGGGCTTCAAACACCACGAATTGCTTCCCGCCCGTCCGGCCTTCCCCTCAAAATCATTTGTAAGTAAAATAGATGATCCACGACTGAGTAGCATGTTTATAATGTTGCACTTGAAATCATCCGGTAAAATGCCCAAAAGGATGATGTCCCAAGGAGGTCACAAATGAACAAGAAATTTTATGCATTTTTAACCGCAATCGGTCTACTGATACTTTCCCTCACCGGCCTTGGCGCTTCGCCGATGAAAGAAAGCTCGAACCTGGTCTCTAAAATAAATCCATCGGGGAAAATGCAGGTCGCCACCTTTGCCGGCGGATGCTTTTGGTGCATGGAACCCCCTTTTGAAAAATTACCAGGAGTCGGAAAAGTGATTTCGGGCTATACCGGGGGAACCACCAAAAACCCGACTTACGAGGAGGTGTCTTATCATTCCACAGGACATGTGGAAGCGGTGCAAATCCATTTTGATTCGACACAGATTTCTTACAAGGATCTACTGGAAGTTTTCTGGAGAAATGTCGATCCCACCGACAGCGGCGGGCAGTTTGTCGACCGCGGAGATTCTTACCTGACCGCCATTTTTTATCATGGTGAAGAGCAGAAAAAGCAGGCGCAAGCTTCCAAAAAGAGCCTGGAAGAAAGCAAACGCTACGCGACTGAAATTGTGACCCCGATCATCGAGGCCGCGGAATTTTACGCCGCAGAAGATTATCATCAGGATTATTACAAGAAAAACCCGGTTCGCTATAAATACTATCGCTATCGCTCGGGCCGGGATCAATTCATAGATAAAGTTTGGGGAAATGAAAGGGAATACAAACTCATGAAAATATCTACGAAAAGCAACGAAGAAAAATTTTCGAAACCGAGCCAGGAAGAATTAAAAAAGCGGTTGACCCCACTTCAATATAAGGTCACACAGGAAGAGGGCACCGAGCGTCCCTTTGAAAATGAGTATTGGGACAATAAGGAAGCTGGAATTTACGTGGACATCGTTTCCGGAGAACCGCTATTCAGTTCGTTGGATAAATTCAAGTCCGGAACCGGCTGGCCCTCTTTTACCCGGCCCCTGGTCGAAAAAAATATGGTGACTAAAACCGATACCAGTTTCTTTATGAAAAGAACCGAAGTGAGATCGGCAGAAGCCGACTCCCATCTGGGCCATTTATTTGAGGACGGTCCTCAGCCCACGGGACTGAGATACTGCATCAATTCGGCGGCTTTAAGGTTTATCCCGGTGGAGAAGCTTAAGGAAGAAGGGTATGAGGAATACGTTTCCCTGTTTTCAAAGGCATGAGAACCCATCAGGGTGTGACGGCCCTCAAAAATAAACCTTAGGACAAATCGTGAAAAACATAAAAAATATAATCATTCTTGCGATCATTGCCGGTTGTTTGTGGGCTTTTTTTCATTACAATCTTGGCCAATACCTGAGTCTTGACTATATAAAAGGACAGCAAGCCAATTTTTCCGCTTATTATAAGGAAAATGCTTTAGTCGCGATTGGCGCTTACATGCTGGTTTATATCGTGACCACCGCTCTTTCCCTTCCAGGGGCGGCGCTTCTCACCTTATTGGGCGGGGCGTTATTTGGAATCGTCACGGGAACCATTCTGGTGTCCTTTGCCAGCACCATTGGCGCGACCCTGGCGTTTCTGGTTTCACGGTTATTGCTCCGCGATTGGGTGCAGAATAAATTTGGCAGTTACCTCAAATCGTTTAATGAGGGGATCAAGAAGGACGGCGCGTTTTATCTGTTCACCCTGAGGTTGATACCTGCGGTTCCATTTTTCGTCATCAATCTGGTCATGGGCTTGACCCCCATGAAGACCGTTCCGTTCTTTCTTGTGAGTCAGATAGGAATGCTGGCGGGAACCGTTGTATACGTGAATGCCGGAACGCAACTGGCGCAGATTGAATCTCTGAAAGGAATCCTTTCTCCGGATCTGATTTTCTCATTTGTCCTTTTGGGAATTTTTCCCCTTTTGGCCAAAAAGCTGGCGGGCTTTTTTAAGGCCAGAAAAGTTTTGAAGGGATATGAAAAACCCGAGACGTTTGATTACAACATGGTGGTGATTGGAGCGGGGTCGGCGGGCCTGGTGACCAGTTATATCGGTGCGGCCACCAAAGGGAAAGTGGCCCTGATCGAAAAACATAAAATGGGCGGAGATTGCTTAAATACCGGATGCGTTCCCAGCAAGGCTCTGATTCGAACCGCAAAATTTTTAGCTGACGTTAAAAAATCCCAGAGTCTGGGGATAAAGAATGCCAGCGCTGATTTTGAATTTGCCGATGTCATGGAGCGAGTCCAACGGGTGATCAAAACCGTCGAGCCGCACGATTCGATCGAGCGTTATACCGGGCTGGGAGTGGAATGTCATACAGGGGAAGCAAAAATAAAATCTCCTTACGAAGTGGAGGTTAACGGAAGTGTCCTCACCACCCGGAATATCGTCATCGCCACAGGCGGTCGCCCTGCCGTTCCACCGATTGAAGGGATTGATGAGGTGGACTACCTGACGTCAGACACCGTCTGGGACATTCGTGAAAAACCCGAAAAACTTTTAGTCCTGGGTGGCGGTCCTATAGGTTCCGAACTCGCCCAGGCATTCGCGCGGCTGGGATGCCAGGTGACTCAGGTGCAGCGCAATAACCGGCTGCTGCCAAAAGAAGACCCCGAAGTCTCTGAGATGGTTCTGGAGAGTTTTCAGAAGGACGGGATCAATGTTCTTCTAAACCATTCGGCCAGTAAATTCTTTAAACTGGATGGAAAGGATTTTCTGGAGTGCGAGCACAAGGGACAATCGGTCGAAATCGAATTTGATAGCGTTCTGCTGGCTCTTGGCCGAAAGGCGAATACGAAAGGGTTTGGGTTGCAGGAGCTCGGCGTGGAGTTGAATGCGAACCATACCGTCAATGTCGACGAGTATATGCGAACGAACTTTCCCAATATTTATGCCTGCGGCGATGTCGCCGGTCCCTATCAATTCACGCACATGGCCGCTCATCAGGCGTGGTATTGCGCAGTGAATTCACTCATCAGTCCATTTTACGGGTTCAAGGTTGATTACAATACGGTTCCCTGGTGCACTTACACCGACCCCGAAGTAGCCCGTTGCGGCTTGAATGAAAGCGAAGCAAAGGAAAAAGGCATTCCGTATGAAGTCACGACTTACGGCATTGATGACCTGGACCGGGCGATCACCGATGAAGCCGCTTATGGAGTCGTCAAAGTCCTGACCGTTCCAGGCAAGGACAAAATCATCGGGGTGACCATTGCCGGGCTTCACGCAGGAGATATCATCGCTGAGTATGTTGCGGCGATGAAAAACGGTTTCGGTATGAATAAAATTTTGGGTACGATCCATATTTATCCGACTCTTGCCGAATCGAACAAATACGCTGCCGGGAACTGGAAGCGAAACCACGTGACGGAAAAAACCCTGGCCTGGGGAGAGAGGGTCAATCGGTGGAGAAGGCAATATATTTAAAAAAGTTTGTTTTTTCCATCCTTCTCATTGCAGGTTTGTTAATTTGGCAAAACGTTGCTGCCGAGGAGTTAAAGGGTAAACAAACTCCCAGGGGCATGGTATGGATCCCTTCCGGTGAGCTCCATCGAGGTTCAGATTCCAGGCAAGGCTATCGTATTTGTCTCAAGAATAACAAAGACTGCAAAGAGTCCTGGTTTCAGGATGAGGAACCCGCTCACGCCGTTAGATTGGATGGCTTTTACATCGATACCCACGAAGTGACCCAAAAGCAATTCCAAAGCGTTATGGGAGACAATCCTTCCGACTACAAAGGCCCAGACTTACCGGTGGAACGGGTCAACTGGCACGAGGCCGCAGAGTATTGCAAACGGGTGGGTAAGCGTCTTCCCACCGAAGCAGAATGGGAATGGGCTGCCAGAGGCGGTAAGCGGACCGCGTTTCCCTGGGGAGACGAGGCGGAATCCGGAAAAGCCAATTTTTGCGATCAACAATGCAGCAAACGATGGAAGGAAAAGCAGTTTGATGACGGTTATCGTCACACCGCTCCAGTTGGAAGTTTCCCGGCCAACGGATATGGAGTGTTTGACATGGCCGGTAACGTCTATGAGTGGGTCGCGGATTGGTACGCGGAGGACTATTATTCAAAATCCCCACGCGACAATCCGAAAGGTCCTGAAAGCGGAAATCGAAAGTTGATCCGCGGCGGGTCCTGGATAAACTATTCGACGGGAATTCGGCCCGCCGATAGAACCGAAGCGAAGACAAAGGCACGATTGAATTTTGTCGGATTCCGATGTGCTTTATAAGGACACCAGAAATCACATCACCCCATAAGCCAGCATGGCATCAGCGACCTTGACAAATCCGCCGATGTTGGCTCCCTTCACATAGTTGACGTAGATTCCATCCTCTTCAACCCCGTATTTCAGGCACCTCCGGTGAATATTTGCCATGATTTCTTTAAGACGATGGTCCAACTCTTCGTGGGTCCATGCCAGGCGAATGCTGTTCTGGGTCATTTCAAGTCCGGAGACCGCCACACCACCGGCGTTTGCGGCCTTTCCCGGAGCAAAAGGAATTTTAGCGTCCAGGAAGACCCGCATGGCTTCCCTGGAGTTTGGCATATTTGCGCCCTCTGCAAGTGCCAGAAGGCCATTTTTTACCAGCTGTTTGGCGTCTTCTTCATCAATCTCGTTCTGTGTCGCGCAGGGAAACGCCAGATCGCATTTAATGTTCCAGGGTTTTTTCTTGGCAAAGTATTTACACTTGTAAAAATCCGCATACTCCTTAATGCGTCCACGGCGAACGTTTTTCAGTTCGATGATGTAAGCCAGTTTTTCTTCATTGATTCCATCAGAATCGTGAATGAACCCCGAAGAATCTGACATCGCGACCACCTTGCCGCCCAATTGTATTATTTTTTCCACCGCGTAAGTGGCAACGTTTCCTGAACCCGAAACCACACACACCTTGTCTTTGATCGAATCGCCGCGATGATTCAAAACCTCTTCCATAAAATAGGCGCACCCGTAACCGGTGGCTTCTTTGCGGATCAGGCTCCCGCCGAATTCGATGGCTTTGCCGGTGAGGGTTCCCGTGAACTCATTTCTCAACCGTTTGTATTGCCCAAAAAGATAGCTGATTTCCCGGGCGCCCACGCCGATGTCGCCTGCGGGGATATCGATGTTTTCACCGATGTGTTTGGCAAGTTCGGTCATGAAAGACTGGCAAAAGCGCATCACCTCGCGGTCGGACTTTCCCTTCGGGTTAAAATTTGAACCGCCTTTGCCGGCTCCCATAGGAAGCGTGGTCAGGCTGTTTTTGAAAGTCTGTTCAAATCCCAGAAATTTCAGGATACTCAAATTGACGGTGGGGTGAAACCGGAGCCCCCCCTTGTAAGGACCGATGGCATTGTTGAATTGGACCCGGTAGCCGCGGTTGACTCGGAAATCGCCTTCGTCATCTTCCCACACCACGCGGAATATGATGGTGCGGTCAGGTTCCGTCATGCGTTCGAGGATGCGTGGCGCAAGGTATTTGGGATTTGCGTTGATATAGGGAATGACAAATTCGGCGAATTCCATGACGGCTTCATGAAATTCAGGTTCTTCAGGGTTTTTTTTAATCAAACCTTCGCGAAATCCGTCCAGTGTCAAATCAGGCAAACTGTTCACTTTAAACTCCTTTGAAATTCAGTCGCATTTACATGCGCCAGTAGCAATTTTTTCGCTGTACGTAAGGATCGTTGAGAGACATCGACTTGAAGTTAGGTCAATCTTCGAAAAAGACGAATCGACCCGAAAGTGTGATTGCCGGGATTATATCACCCAAATCTTACATTCCTGAATCCAGGAGGAAAAATTTATCCAAAACAGCTTTCACGCCCAATGTTGCAGACAGGACCACCGAACGATTGAAAATCGATGGAAAGGTTCAGGCCTGGACCCAGGTGACGGGAAAAGTTGCCGGATTGAACGGGTACATTAAAGGGATGGTCAAGAAAAGGAGCCGAAGCAATGATTCAGGTTGCAAGGGTTTCAGGGGTGGCCCGGAGCAGGGAGTGAGTTTCGTTTGGAGGAATTTTTAAATATAAATCCCGTTTGATCCCATGGCAAGGGCGGGCAGCTATCGGCTGAGATTTTTGATTCACAAAAAAGTTGCTTTTTCAAATGGTTATAGCTGTTTTTTGAGATCCTCTGCGTGACGTCGGGCCCTGTTTTCAGGTCCGTCTTATTTTTCTTCCATTTTAATTCCCTATTTCGGGATATCTGTGGTACGATCGATCCAGTAAGATGGGTTGACGAAAGTCAATAGGTCGCGGTTTCCTTAAGGGAAACGTGCTCAGGGCGAGATGGAGTAAAACAATTTCAGGTTTTATTTTGCAGGCCATCCATCCGGATGGCTTTTTTTGTCCTCAAACGGTCCGCAAAAAGCCCTTTGAATAACCAACCCAAAACAAAAATTGGAAGCGCTGTGTTTAGCAATTGCGTTTCCGCAAATGCAGGAGAAGATAGAGCATGTCACAAGGTACAGTAAAGTGGTTTAATGAGAGTAAAGGTTATGGTTTTATTGAGTCTGAGAGCGGAAAAGATCTCTTTGTTCATTTTTCGGAAATCCAAACGGAAGGGTTTAAGACTCTAAGGGAAGGGCAGACCGTTGAATTTGAGGAGGGCATGGGCCAGAAAGGTCCACAAGCCACAAAAGTTGTGCCGAAATAAAAAAATACCTTAAAAAACATTGACCGGCGGAGGGTCCCCTCCGCCGGTTTTTTTTAACCAGAGTTGGGTGATTTAAAGACAAAAGGAAACGAGTGAAAAAATGCATGAAGTCAAGGTTTACGACAGCGCCGGAAATTTAAAAAAAGTGATTTCTGTAAAAAAACTGAACGAAAGATCGGACCAAATGTTTAAAACCCCGTCCCTTTATCAAAAAGGTTTGAAGAAAATAAAACCTTCACCCCAAGCTACGGATATCCGCGCCAAAAATAAGGCCCTCTGAAAAGAATCATTGCGCTTAACAGATTGAGCCAATAACGCTTCCCCATTGATTTGGGGAGCCCTGATTTTTATCGGCAATGCTCATCAGATGGACTGGTGGAGGTGACGACGCCCGTGTGCGGAATTTCGCTTTACCCATCCTCAATCGCAGTTTATTTCACAATTAATACCAAAGGAAAATACGTTAATGCATTCATCCATTTCCCCCGTTCGAGGGGGATTCGATAATTTAAATTTGATCGGTCCAATCTGCCGTGCCGTTCGTGAAGAGAAATACGCCATTCCCACGCCGATTCAAATGCAAGCCATCCCACACCTTTTAGAAGGCCGCGACTTGTTGGGGTGCGCCCAAACGGGAACAGGAAAAACCGCGGCCTTTGCCCTGCCCATATTGCAGCGATTGGCGGAGTCGCCAAACCCTCCCGGCCCCAAAGGGATGCGGGCGTTGATCCTGACGCCCACGAGGGAACTGGCGGTGCAGATCAGCGACAGTTTTCGCATTTACGGAAGATATTTGAAATTAGGTCAAACGGTTATATACGGGGGAGTCAATTACCCGTCACAAATTCGAGCTCTATCGCGCGGTCTGGATATCGTTGTGGCCACCCCTGGACGGTTACTTGATCTTTTCGATCAAGGTTATGTGCGAATGGACAAAATCGATGTGATGGTTTTGGACGAAGCGGATCGGATGCTGGACATGGGTTTTCTTCCCGATATCCGAAAAATCTTTTCGGCGATTCCCGCTGAGCGTCAGACGATGCTTTTTTCCGCGACCCTTCCCGAAGAGATCGTCAAGATCACCAAAAGGTTTCTCAACGATCCCGTCCGGGTCAGTGTTTCGCCACCTTCCAGCACGGTGGAGAAAATTGATCAGCGGGTTTTGTTTGTGGACCGGGAAAACAAAAGCGCTTTGCTCGATTCGGTTCTTCAGGACGAAAGTTTTTTCAGAGTGCTTGTGTTCGCACGCACCAAGCACGGGTCCAACCGAATCGTTAAAAATTTGAGCAAAAGCCGAATCAAGGCCGTTGCGATTCATGGTAATAAATCTCAATCTGCAAGACTGCAGGCCTTGAAACAGTTTCGTTCCGGAAAAGTGCGGGTGTTGGTGGCGACAGACATTGCCTCTAGAGGGCTTGATGTGGAGGGGATCACTCACGTTATTAATTACGAGCTTCCCAATGAAGCTGAAAGCTACGTGCATCGAATTGGACGGACGGCACGGGCAGGGGCTCAAGGCGTGGCCATTTCGTTTTGTGACGCAGGGGAGCGTGGTTATTTGCGGGAAATTGAAAAGGTGACCAATCGCGTTGTCACGGTGATGACAGATCATCCCTTTCATTCCCAAGCCGTGGCATCTTCGGCCAAACGCCAACGAGTTAAAATGAGTCCGTCGTCAGGGAAAAATAGAAACGGAACCCCGAAAAGAACGGGACAACCTTCTGGAGAAGGAAAAAAATCCTTCAAACCCCGAAAACGCTCGACGGGAGTTTCAGGAAAAAATAAAGCGGAGTTTCAGCGAAGGTCTCGAAACCTTCGATAGGCAACGTGACTGAAAAATATTTTTCGAATCAGGAGGACCATTATCAGGGTCATTTGGAGTCCGCCCGGTCCATTTCCACGTTATGTTCTTGAACCAGTAAACTGCCAATCAAACTGCTGATTTGTTCATCGGTGCCGTAGGTGAAAACCCGTTCAATGCGGTTTTTGTAATCCGAAAATTTTTTTCGATTATTAAATTCATTTTTTTTGCTGACTTCAAAATGGACCACTGAGATGCATTTGGTGATCACGTTTTTTTGAAAATCATCTCCGTTCGCTAGTATATAGTCCAGTTTGTTTTTCACCTCGCATTCGCTCATTGTTGTCTCCGATCAATTGCAGTTTAGCGGCCAAAACCTTCGGGAATTCTTATTTCCAGTAAATTAAGGGAAATTATGATGAATTTTTGGACGTTTTTGAAGGAAGTGGATCACATGTTTTTGTGATCGGTGGCACCTTTTTTCAAATGAAATTTTTCTTGTCTGGATATTTTGTTTGGTTTTCACTCCTCAATCGCAGGCTCCCGTAAAAATGGAGCCAGTAGACAAAGATTGTTAAAAAGCAGAAACCTGTAATATCATACGTTGTTGTTTTGCTTAATCGAAAGTTCCGGTTGAGTTTGAACGAGGATTAATAAATCTTGCTTTGAAATGGATAGAAGTTTTCTCAAGGAGGCCAGGGTTTGTGAATCAAATAATGAGACCATCGGCAAATAAAATCAAAATTGCAATCATCGGCATCGGCAATTGCGCAAGCTCATTAGTACAGGGGGTGCATTTTTACAGGGGCGCGGATGCGAACCAAACCATCGGTCTGATGCATTGGGAAATCGGCGGCTATCGGCCCGAAGATATTGAAGTCGTGGCGGCGTTCGATACCGATGCAAGAAAAGTTGGGAAGGATGTTGCAGAGGCGATCTTTGCTGAACCCAATTGCACGAAAGTATTTCACCCGGATATTCCAGCTCTCAATGTCCCGGTCAGTATGGGAAAAATTCTGGACGGATTCTCCGAGCACATGAAAGATTATGAGGAAAAAAATTCCTTTGTTCTTTCCGATGCCAAAGAACCTGACCAAAAAGACGTGATCCGGGTTCTGCGTGAATCAGGAGCCGAAATTCTCGTAAACTATTTGCCGGTGGGTTCTGAAGAGGCCACGCGTTTTTACGCGGAATGTGCTTTAGAAGCCGGGCTGGGGTTCATCAACAATATTCCGGTTTTTATTGCCAGCAATCCCGAATGGGCCGAGCGTTTCGAAGCTAAAAATCTCCCCCTGATTGGCGACGATATCAAATCGCAATTTGGAGCCACGATCACTCACCGGGCTTTGACCGATCTGTTCAAGAAGCGAGGGGTGAAGCTGGAGAACACCTATCAGCTCAATACCGGAGGCAATACCGATTTTTTGAACATGCTCAACCGCAAGCGGCTGGCATCAAAAAAGACCTCCAAAACGGAAGCCGTCCAATCCGTTACCGCAAGGCGCCTCGAACCCGATCATATCCACATCGGTCCCAGTGATTATGTGCCCTGGCAGAAGGATAACAAACTCTGCTTCATCCGCATGGAGGGGAAGCTTTTCGGAGATGTGCCCATGAACCTGGAGCTCAGGCTTTCTGTTGAAGATTCACCGAACTCCGCCGGAGTGGCCATCGACACCATCCGTTGCGCTAAGTTAGCCATCGACCGCGGTCAGGGTGGCATTCTCACAGCGGTGTCGGCGTATTTCTGCAAGCATCCGCCCCGGCAGTACACAGATGATGAAGCTTACAATATGACGGAAGCTTTTATCAACCCGCCCCAAAACGAGAATCAGAAAACCTCCAACCTAAGCGATGAGGAGGAGGCAGGAGAAATGATTCTTAAGCCGGTGCTTAAAGCGCGCTCGAACAACAAGAATTCCTGAGCCTGCATGTTTGCTGTTCCGGTTGGTTTAAAAGGGCCTTTCTAAATATCCTCTTGCCCCGAATGATTGACTCCCAATTCTAATAGTTAGGGCGGATCTTTTACCGGTCCCGCTGAGGACGGTGAAGAGGCGAGTTCTGCCTGGCTCCGGGTCTTGCTGGAAGCCTGTCTTGATTGAACCGCTGCAATCGCTTTTGACGATTCTGCTCGATTTTATCACGCCTTTTTTGACGCCATTCGGATCGTTTTTCAGGCGGAAGGCTTTGCCATTGTCTGCGTAATTTTTTCTTACGTTCTTCAGGTAAATTTCGAAACCAGTGGCGCGCCTTGCGTATTTGATCCTGTTTTTTTCGCGGCAGTTTTTGAAACTGTTGAAATTTGGAACGGATTCTTTTCTT
This sequence comes from Nitrospinaceae bacterium, assembly GCA_021604505.1. NCBI lineage: Bacteria > Pseudomonadati > Nitrospinota > Nitrospinia > Nitrospinales > Nitrospinaceae > Nitrospinaceae bacterium. Next base: position 415,094 of record BQJC01000001.1, read on the forward strand.
TTGTTCCGGGTTTAATTTTTTCCAGTTACGAAAACGTTTCTTGACGATCCTGCGGTCTTCAGGAGGCATGCTGGACCAGCGCCGGACGCCTTTTTGCAGGCGATGCTGTCGCGATGCAGGAAGATCGCTCCATTGGTCCCTGAAAGGTTTAAGAACCTCCCTTTCCGTTTCGCTCAATTGATTCCAGGGGACTTTTGGGTCCTGGGCGGAAACCTCAAAAGGACTGGCCAGACAAATGACCCATGCGGCAACGAACAACAGGTTAATTATTTTCATCGTCTTCATCCTTCTCACGCTTCGGTTCCGGCAAGGACATTTTTTCCAGTTCTTCAGGGTCGATCCATCGCCCGTCTTCGGTTTCCCATTCTCCGAGGAACTCCAAAAATTCCAGGGAAGGGATTTCTTGTGCTTTTTTCCGCTGGCTTTCGATCGCCTCTCCGGGTTCGGGAGGCTGCGCCTTCCCAGATGCGGTCAGGATCGTTAATACGAAAACCGATCCCAGAATACACGGCCTAACCCGCATCAAGCTCTTGCTCAACAAGCCAGGCATAAAAATCCAGATCCTCATAAAAATCGAGTTTGTTGTTGGAAGCAAGAATTTCTAAATCCTCGAGATTAGTGTCGAACGTCAGTTCGTGGTCGCCCATGGAGAAAAAGAAAATCGCAAGAAGGACTCCGCACGCTGTCGCCAGGGCAGGGAGCGGAACTGGAAGCCACTTGAATCTTTTGGATTCTCCTTGTTTCTTTATCTTGAGCGTTTCCCGGCGGATGCGGTTCAATCGGGACTGGGTTTCAGCATCAAGATTTTCTTCGCTGCGATCCAGGGAGTCTTTGACCTTTTTTAAAAAGGTATCTTCATCGTCCTGGTATTTCAAGGCCGGTGTTCCTCCAACAAATTTCGAAGTGTTTTAACCGCTCGCGAGTAATGGGTTTTGACGGACCCTTCCGAGCAACCCATAGCGGCGGCAGTTTCCCGCACGCTCATTTCTTCCCAGACACGCAGTAAAAAAGCCTGCTGTTGACGCTGGGGAAGCCTACGAAGGGAACTTTCCAGAGCCTTAAGTGAATGTCCAAGTATAATTTTATTCTCAGGGCTGCTTTTATCCGAGTCAGCGAAATTTTCAAGCGGGTTGTCGAAGCCTTCCCCTTCGCTTTCTTCGCCGGGTTGAAACCAGATTCGCCAGCGTTTGCGAATCATATTTCTGCGGTGCCAATCCCGAATTTTATTTTGTAGAATCCTGAAGAAAAGCGGTCGCCACTCCTCTTCCGGTTTTTGGGAATACTTACGCACCCAGATAAACATTGTATCTTGAACGATGTCCAAAGCGTCCTCAGAATTTCCTGTAGAAATCTGGGCCATGCGAAATGCGCGCCGTTCAATGGATGCCAGAAATGCTTCCAGATCCCGGCCGCTATCCCGCATGTGTACCCATGATTACCATTGCCTTGTCTTCTGCTCTGAAAGCCAACATTTCGTTGTATTCGTTAGCGGATGCTGGCCAGTAGATTATTAGGATATCATTACCGTCTCGAATGATTGTCCACCCGTCTGTGAACGCGTGCCCCTTTTCGGTCCAAATGACGGTTTACCCGGTCGCCTTTTCGATCTAAACGATGGTCGATGCGGCTTCCTTTTCGATCCAGACGGGTATCGATCCGGTCGCCTTTGCGATCCAATCGGTTCGCGAGTCCCTCTTTCCCGTTTTCCCGGGCGCGGTCAGAAATTCCATCGAGGCGGTCATTGATCCGGTCGCCCTTGCGATCCAGATGATTTTCAATCCGATCCCCTTTCCTGTCCAGGCGCCTTTCAATCCGGTCGCCTTTGCGATCGAGATGGTTTTCGATCCTTTGACCGGGGTCATTTTCATCGGCAAACCCAGGAACTGTGGCTAAAGATACTAAAATGAACGGGACAAAAGCTAATTTTTTAATCATTATCTTCTCCTTGTCAAAGTGAGTGGACTGATCGCTTCATACTACTTACAACGCACAGCCGCCCAATCGGTTGACAAGGAATGAAAAATTTTTCTTTATTTATTAAAACCTTTGAAAAATCGTTGGTTTTTTGTTTATCCCTTGAAACCCCACAAAAAGGGAAAGCAAAGGCGTGTTTTGTTTAAGTGGAAAGGTTTTTAGGGAGGGTTTTGTTGCTTCAGGAATGGTTGTTGGGGGGGATTAATTCGGATTTCTCGTGATATTCATGAGGATCTTCTCAATATTCTCCAGGGCCTTTTTGTGTTTGGCGCTCAACTGGGCGAATTCTTTTTTGAGTTTCTCATTTTCGATGCTCAGTTTTGTGGTGGAATCGATCAAATTCAAGTTGGTTTGAATCGATTTGATGAGATGGCCTCTCAACTCTCTCACCATTCCCCGGAATACGTCTTCAGGCGACGGTTCTTCTCCAGAGACAGTCGCGGGGCTGACCTCATCGTTTTTCACCATCTCCGTCAATTTGTCGATATTTAGAATGATTTTGTCCTGCAGGGATTCGTTCATTGGGCCGATGGCCTGATAATTCGTCAGGGACACGCGCACCGCCGGGGACTGAAGAACGGCTTTCTCAATGTCTTCCCATAGAGTTTCCAAAGCTTCTTTTTTCTGCCCGTTGCTTCTGGTTTTGATCTCTCTTGAGGACATAAGTATCGACCCTTTATCTGGTGTTTTATTTACTCGTCGGACGGATATGACTCCCGATCGAAAGGTTGAATACAGGTTAGGAGATCGGTATTACGAAGGTATCAAGGAAGAGTTACAGAATGGTTAAAAGGTGATCAGTCGTTTTTAATTCAAAGTGTTGCCAGGAGATTTTCGGATAAATTCAGCAGGGTCGGAGGGTAGGGGGATAGTACCATGGGTGCGGTGAGCGGGGCAGGGCCATTGACAGGCCAAAAGAGCCGGGAGGGTAAAAATATTTTGGGATTATTCGCTCAAATCGGGTTGTGCACTGGCTTTGAAATTATAAGCCGCAGTTTTATAAAAGGTTTCAGACGCGAGGTCTTTTTCCCCCTGGAAACTTCTAACTTCACCGGGGGTTAGAAAATTGAGGTGTTCAAAACTGCTCTGCAGAGATCTGCCTTTTTCATCGGCAAAATGGATATGGGCTTTTATAGAAACCATTTTTTCACAGCGGTTGACGGCCTTGGCTTTCCATTGCAAATACACCTTGGCATGTTCCTGTTTGAGGATCTTGATTTCCATGTTTTCAAATTTAATGCAATCCAATGCCCAGGAAACTTCAGGACAAAGGGAGACCGTTGCAAGGATGAAAAAGAATATTTTTTTCATGGTTTCGATACCCTAAAGCTATTTTCATGGCTCGTTTCAAAGACCCGGATCTTTCCTGGAGAAACAGCGGGTTCCCTTTCAGCGAACTTCTGACAATACTTATTTTACAAGGTTGAAAGAGGGATGAGCAATTTAATCGAAGGGTATTTTTAACGCCGGAAAGGCGTGTTACAGGTCGCCGGGACTAACCTGCGATTTCATAGGAGGATTCGGAATTCCAGACAATTGGAATGGAATCGGGGAATTGTGTTTTGCGATCAAAAACAGCGGATTCAATTTCCGCCAGCGAAAGGTTGGTTGTGAAACGCAGGTTGGCGCCTGTCAGGTTAGCGCCGCTGAGAACGGCTCCTGAAAAGTCAGCGCCCCCCATATTGGCTTCCATCAAATCCGCACCGCTCAAGTTAGCATTTTTCAAATTTGCTCCCATCAAGTTGGCGCGAAGAAAATCGGCTTTAAACATTTTCGCGCCGCTGAGATTGGCTCCCAAAAGGTTGGCGGCAATCAGATTGGCGCGAGCAAGATTGGCGTCTGTCAGGTTGGCCCCTATCAGGACCGCACGAATCAGGTTGGCGCTGCACAGGTTCGCGCCGCTCAGGTCGGCGTCAATGAGATTGACCCCTTTTAACTTGGCTTCACTGAGATCGCTTTGCCTCAAGTTGGCGCGGATCAGATTCACCGAGGTGAGATCCTTGCCTTTTAGATTGGTGTTTTTGAGGTCATCCAGACGGAAGGCAATTTTACGGTGATTTAAAACCCTTGCCACGGACATAGTTAATTTTCTGGTGTATTGGTTGTTATCGATTCAAATTTCCCTGCGACGGAAGGGAAGTCACAGGCAGAGGTTTTGCCGTTTCTACCCTTGCTGGTACAACTTGCTGTCGTGAAAATTAACTTTTTTCTTTTTTCCTTCAGGTTGTTCCGGTGCACGGACCTTGCAATGAAAATTGGCCCCGTGTGCACCCACATAGGTCCAGGTGATTTGCAGGTAGTTTGGGAAACGGGTCTTTTTATCGATGACAGCCGATTCGATTTGTTGACAGGAAAGGTTGATCGAGTTTCTAAGGTCAGCGCCCGACAAATTGGCCCCATCCATTTTGGTGGAGGTAAGATCGGCTTGGTTCAGAATGGCGTGGCTCAGATCGGTTTCTTTCAGGTTGGCCTCGCTCAGGTTGGTCTCATTGAGTTGCGCTTCGCTGAGGTTGGCGTAATCCAATTTTGCTTTGCTGAGATTCGCTTTGCTGAGGTTGGCATAATTGAGCCGGGTTTCGGTGAGGTCGGCCCCGCTGAGATCCGCTTCAACGAGGTTGCCCCGCCGCAAGTCGGCGCCGCTCAAGTCCGCCCCGCTAAAATCCGCTTTCTGCAGATTTTTTTTGGAGGCTTCAGCTCGTTCCCTGTCAGTAGGCTCTTGATCAGACATTAAGTTCTCTGCAGCATGCATTCATCCGTGAAAATTTATTAACCACCGGCTTCGGAAGTTCAGGTTACAACATAACCTCAAAATAGATAATTTTCCAGTGAGGAGTTGCAATTATTTTTCAAAATTTCAACAGTTGTCATTACAGTGGAAGGTATCTTCACCCGTCCAGGAAATTTCAAGATAATCCGGGAATTGAGTGCTCTTATTGATAATGGCCCACTCAATTTGCTCGCACGTCAGGTTTTTTGCTTGTCTCAGATCAGCGCCCCTCAAATCGGTATCCTCTAGGTCGGCTTCCTCGAAATCAGCCCCTTTGAGGTTTGCCTCGTTCAGAAAAGCTTCTTTTAGCATGGCACCGCTTAGATTGGCTCCCTGGAGGTTCGCTTCACTGAGAACCGCCCTGGAAAGATCCGCATTACTGAGGTCCGCGTTGGTCAGGTTTGCGGCGATGAAATAAGCGCCGTTCAGGTCCGTGTCTCTGAGATTTGCGTCGCTCAGTTTTGCCCGCATCAATTTGGCGTCGCTGAGGTCCGCGCCATTGAGGTTGCTTTTTGACTTTTCCACTTCAATTCGTCTTAATATCCAATCTTCCAGCATCTAAATATTCCTGTTAAAAAAATGGGGTTCTTTATTTTTCAATCCAAAGAGATTCTAACAATTTTATTGATTTTAACCCATCAAAACCAATAAAGTCTCAAGGGAGCCTGTTAAAGATTGATTTTTTTAGACGATTGCCGCCGCCAATCTTCCAGTAACCAGACGGTCCTGAGTCCGGGGTGAAATTTTTGGAGCTTTTTGCAGAAAACTACTGGTTAAAACTCAGGATGAAACAAGAGAGGAAAACATGGTCAAAGAAACCTGTTTCAAGGTCCGGGGGCGAATTAAAAACGAAGATCCTGAAATAAATGAAGACTTCAATGTTTTCATAAAAGCCATAGACGATAGACACGCCGTCTTAAAGGTAAAGGAATACCTTCGGGTCAATGCTCCCTCAGTAGACGGAAAAATGATTGGACGGATTATTATCGAGGGCGTCACCCCAAAAAAGATTTGATCGATATTGCCTTTTGCAAGTCAATTTTTGGTGGGCAACGGGATCATTATCCGATGGTTTTTTTGTATGGAGATTTTGCAGGTTGTGGAGGTTTTGCGGCGCGCGGTCGGGCCGGAGTGGTAAGCCGCTTTTTCTGCGGAACCACCTTCTTTTCGGGAATTGGAATTTTTTCGCCCTTGAGGATTTTCTCGCTGGACAGTTGCATCCATCGATTCATCTCTTCGATGCATTGGGTTTGTGTTTCCATCTGCCGGTTATGCCGTCTAAGCTCCTGGTAACAGCGGGACATACTTCTTTGGCAGAGAAAAAGCAGGGCGGGGAGCAAAAACACAAGGACAACAAAGGCAACAGCATTTGCGACGGTGCCCAGGTACGAAAATTCGGGACCTAAACTGGTGAGAAAAAAATTTTGCAAGAAATTTGTAATCATAAGAGTGTTCCATCGCCTCAAAAAGAGGCAGGGCCGCCGCAAAATGCAGATTCAAAGCTGTTGCTAAGGGAATTGGCTCCAATTTATCGTCAAACGTCTGTTCTGTCAATCGCTTTACCCGCACCACCCGGAATGCTTCCTGAATGAAGAGGCGTTCATGAGACAACCGATGAAGGGCCCGGTAAATTTTGCTTTCCCTCCCGGGGAGAACTCAGAAAATTGTCGGGGGTTAACCGATGTGGAGAACTTCGTTTCTCCGAAAATCTTGTCCTCTTAAAACTTCTAAGGTAGCAACAGAAAGGGAGGTGCACTATCCCCAAAGTTGAAAATAACCCTGTGTCTCGGCAACGCGTTCTGGTGGTTTATAATCCGGTTGCAGGGGCAAGGACTTCCATGCTGGAAGAATCCCTGAAGCACTTGAAAGAATATGGCTTGCAATGCGATCTCCATGGCACGAAGGGGCCTCATGAGGCAGAGTCCGCCGTCCAAAAAGCGGTGCATAGCCAGAGCTACCATGCGGTGGTGGCGGCAGGGGGAGATGGGACCATCAATGAGGTGGCAAACGGCTTATTGGGAACCGACCTCCCGCTCGGCATCATTCCTTTGGGAACCGTCAATGTTCTGGCAAAGGAACTGGGTTATAGCTTAGAGCCCGATCAAGCGGCCCGGTCGATCGCTTTTGGACCCACCCAGGCCGTGCATGTGGGTAACGCCAATGGCCGCGCTTTTCTTTTAATGGTCGGCGCAGGGTTTGATGGCAGAGCTGTGGCCGGGGTTTCCCCAACGCTGAAACGGTCTTTTGGACAGGCGGCCTATATGATCGCCGGATTGAAGGAACTTTTTTTTAAACGCCCGGCAAAGCTCGTTGTCGATATCGATGGCTCCCGGTATCAGACGTCCTGGGTGGTAATCTCGAACAGTTGTTTTTATGGTGGAAAGTATTTGCTGGCTGCAGAAACCGGCCTGCAATCTCGCGGTTTCGAGGTTTCGCTGGTTGCCGGTGAAACCCGGTGGGCCCTGGTCCGCAGTTTAATGGAAATGGCGCTGAGTCGAAAAACCAAGCCTGGCTGGAAGCAGATAGCCCCGGTGAACCGCATCACGGTGACTGCCTCACAAGACGAACCAGTGCAGATGGATGGAGATAATTTTGCAGTTTTGCCCTTGACGGTGACACCCGCGGAATCACCGCTTCAAGTCATCATGCCTTTTTCATCGGTCAACCCTTAAACTATCCATAGCAATCGGCTTTGATGCGGTAAAAATAGTCGCCCAACTTAAAAGCTCCTCCGTTTCGCACGACCCCTAAAAACCGCTTGATTTTTTCTTCAGGGAGATCGGAGAATAGCTTTTCGAGAATCTCCTCATAGCGGATCTCTTCCCAGAAAGAATTGTCCGCCGACCTTTCGATAATAAATTTTTCTATATCTTCCATTTTAATATGAAATTGGTCTTCCACCATTGTTCACCTTTTCAAAGCACCCATTGTCGTTGAACTGCAGGAAATAGTTCATTCGAATCAAGTTAATCATAATAGGCAATGGCATGTCGGGATTCCAGCTTATTTTAAAAGTTCGCAGGCCCGATGGTTTCTTTGCGATATTCGCTGCGCCTCATGATTTCCACATTGCGAACCTCTCAGGGGTTTGATATTTTGGTTCTAATCCCCGCCTGAAGGAAAGTTGGTTGAGGTCCACGGCAGAATAACAGAATTGAATAAAGAGAGTCCATATGGTTTTGGTGATTGATGTTGGCAACTCGCACAATGTGATCGGGTTGTTTTCGAACGGCAAGCTACTGACCCATTGGCGGATTCGCACCGAATGGAACCGCACCGCCGATGAATACTGGGTATTGATCAAGGAGTTTATCCTGTTAAACCAGGTGGAAGCGGAAACCATTGACGATATTGTCATCGCTTGTGTGGTGCCGCCTTTAGCGCCCATAATTAAAGAGATGGCCCGCAAGTATTTTTCCTGCGAACCCCTTGTGGTGGGTCCCGGAATAAAAACAGGGATATCGATTCTGTACCGCAACCCCGCGGAAGTCGGGGCGGACCGGATCGTCAACTCGGTTGCGGCTTTTGAAAAATATGGAGGGCCGATCATCATCATCGATTTCGGCACCGCCACCACCTTTGACGCCGTTTCCCAGAAAGGCGAATACCTGGGCGGCGTTATTTTTCCTGGCGTCCAGATCTCAATGGAAGCCCTGTTTAAAAATGCCGCTAAACTGCCAAGAGTGGAACTGGTGGTTCCAGAGAAGGTGATTGGCAGATCGACCATGGAAAGTATTCAGTCCGGGGCTGTGCACGGGTTTGTGGGAATGATCGATGCGATCGTGGGAAAATTCCGCGAGGAACTGGGGACAAAAGCCAGGGTGATCGGGACCGGAGGCATTGTGGACTGGATCGCCTCGCAAACGGAAGTCATCGATGTCATTGACCCCTTCCTCACCCTGGAAGGGTTAAGGATCATTTATGAAAAAAACAGCGAGGGCGGGACACCCGATTGACGCCAGGCGGATTATGAGACCTTAAGGTTCGCGAAAAACGCAGAAATTTTATCCGTTCCCCGGCTCCCGGAAGGGAAGCCGGGTGAAAGCAAGTTAAAATCAAGCTTTCCGGGAACAACCGCGGTTCGAACGGATGAAAGAAGACCCGCTTATTTCGTTTTCCTGGGCTGTACTTTTTTAATGAAAAGACGCACCAATTGATGGTCGTCGTCTATGTCGGATATCTTATAACCCTTGGACTTTGCCCAGGTTTTAAAAGCGTCTGTAAAATTCTTTTTTCGATCCAGAATAATTTCCAAAGCCCCGTTCTTTTTAATACCGGAAAAAGCCTTGGATGTTTCCTGAAAGGCGTTAAAAAACGAAAGGCCGCGTATATCCAGAGTTTTGAACATCACCATGACGAATAAACCTCCTGTGTGGCAAAATAAAGGGTTTTAAAGCCGTTTTGACAATAATTAATGGAGCTATTCTAGAAAATTAAAATTAAAAATCGGTTAACATTTCATTAATTTCTTTTAATATTGGCTTGCAGGAAACAGGGGCTTTGTTTGCAACGAATTGAAATCAATGGCCAAAATAGGCATTTGAAGGGTGTGGGTTGATCTTGCCCCAAATGGGCGGGTTTTGAAAATGACTGGATTTTTAGAAAGTTGACGGAATTGATATTTTCCCGGAGGTTCCATAGTAAGTGGTTCGAAAAATTTATGTGCGGGAATAAATGATAGACTGATAAAATGAGAATTCTTTGAGAGGAAATTTCGGGGTGAAAACTCTCCCGTTGATATTTTGAATCAATCGCAAATGAGGAGATGTGGATGGGTATTATTCGAGGCGGAGACGCGGAGTACCATGAAGATGAGCCGACTCTGGAAGAAAAAACCGCCAAACTGGAAGAAACGATCGGTTCCAGCCTGCAAAAGGATCCTTCCGTTCTTAAATTATCAGGGAAATATTTGGGTGGCGATGAAGCGGGTATCATTTCCCGTTCCGATCAGCTAAAGGCCGTCAAAAATCTCGACTTGTCCGACAACCAGATCACTGATGAAGGATTGAAGGCATTGCTGGAATCGGAAAACCTGGCGGCGGTTGAGGAATTGCATCTTGGAGTCAACTTCATCACGGACCAGGGAATTTTGGATGTAGCGGCTTCCTCGACGTTTGCTTTGAAGAGCCTGAAAAGCCTCATTCTTTCAGACAACAAACTGACGGATGCTTCGGTTTCTGAAATGGTCAAATCAGCAAACTTCGATTCCCTGGAATATCTTGATGTGGGATGGAATGAAATTGGCAATGGAACCGTCAAAGCCCTGGGTGAAACGAATCACATGACCGGTCTTAAAAAACTCGAGTTGGAACGCGGTTATATTGATGGAGACGGGATCGAAGCGTTGGTTAAAGGGAAGGTGATCGAGCGTCTGGAAGAACTCAACCTGTCCGCAAATAAATTGAAGGATGACGCTATCCGGGTCCTGGCTTCAACCCCTAAACTGTCTTCTTTGCTTGTTCTCAGGGTTTCTCAGAATTTGATCGGTGACGAGGGTGCGAAGGCCCTTGGAGAATCGACGACTCTTACGGGTCTGACGCGCTTGTATATGGGGCGCAATCATTTTGGTCCGGAGGGAGCGAAAGCGGTGGCCGAAACCAAAACTCTGAAAAGTCTGAAAGTCCTGATGCTTCAGGAAGGGGTGGAAACCACTCCCGGTCTCGTCAACTATTCCCGTCCGGAATTGCTCCGCCCCGAAGCTCCCTGATAAAGACCCGGTCAAAAAACTTTCAGCGTTTCCAGCTGTGTGAGTTTGCTGGATTCTTTGAGAGCTTGTTTGGCTTCTTGGGATTTTACCCGGTTGCCTCCCAGGTGAAGATAGGTCAGATTGGCGAAAGAGTCCGAATTGGCGATGGCCATCGCGCCTTCGTCACCGATGCGGTTGTCGACCAGGTTGAGGTAGGTCAGCTTGGAGAACACCGGGGATGCGGCCAGAGCTTTCGCTCCTGCGGCAGTGATGCCGTTACATTCCAGATTGAGTGTGGTGACTTCCGAAAATATTTCCGCCCCTGCGATAAACGCAATTCCTTCGTCGCCTAAATGATTGGAACCCAAATGCAGGTAAGTTATTTTGGGTAAAATTGGGGATTCGGTCAGAATCTTTGCGCCTTCAGGACCCAGGTGGTTGTGTGTCAAAATCAGGGTGGTGATGTTTTTAACCGGTTCAAAGTTCGCGATCAGGGTCGCCAACTCCTTTCCATGATCGGCGGTGACTTGTCCGGTTTTTGAGAATGCATAGCTGTCCTGAATTTTAAGAACCTTTTGGTCCTTAATGGCTTCAAAAATTATCTTTTCCTGCGGCGAGAGGTCAGCTCCCAAATCGCCGTAATTTTCGCCGTCGTTGACCAGGGCTTCCCAGTTGATGGTTTTTTTCATTTTTTCTAAAGCGAAGAATTACCGGTTGATTCTTTTGTAATTACTGCAGGCGACCTGATTTCCCAAATCACATGATTTTTTCCAATATTTCTTGGCGGCTGATTGTCGGCCCTCCTGGTATTTTAACTGACCGAGGTTGTAGCAGGCCTTGTCAGAATCGACATCGCAACCTTTCCCAAACAATTTTGCGGCTTTTTTCCATTCCGGGCTGTATTGCTTCCCGGTCTGCAGAATTAAAATTCCAGCATGAGTGCATCCCGTGATATAGCCGGCGTCACAGGCTTTCAAGTGGTATGCTGTGGAGGATTTATTGTCCATTTCCACGGTTCGGTATCTTTCCCCTATTTTGAAACAGGCAGTTCCGTTACCTTCTTCACACAGGGTTTTCAGTCTGACGACATTTGGGTCATCCTCCGCCCAGACGGCATTAGAACCAAAAAAAATCGTTCCGGTCAAGAAAACAGCTACTGCGATTAGTTTTTTCACATCGTGATCCTTTCCGCAAAGGTTTTATGTATGAAAGGAATGAACGTTCAATAAGGATCGTTAAAATTGTATCATAACCCCTATACACCATTAATTTAAAAAAATCGAAGACCCTCAATTGGACCCATGTTTTGTTTGCATCCCGTATTATAATATTCTAACCTGCAGAAAAAATCTTGGATAATATGGTTTTAAAAGGGTTTATTTATATTACGGCGTTTGAAAACAAACGTTGCGTTCATGATTTCGGTTCAGGGAATATGGGTTTTGAATGAATATTGTGATGTTAGGATATCGGGGATCGGGAAAATCCGTCATTGCTAAAATCCTGGCGCAAAGGCTGAAAAGAAAACTGATATGCATCGATAAGCTCATTGCCCAGTCCGCGGGGATGCCCATACCGGAAATTGTAGAAAAAAAGGGGTGGCCTCGGTTTCGGGAGATGGAATCCCGCATTGTCCGGGAAGTTGCAAACGAAGACCAGGACAGCGTGATCGATTGCGGTGGAGGCGTTGTTCTCGACGATCATAATGTAGTCCTGTTAAAAAAATATGGGAAAGCCGTGCTCCTCAAAGCCGATTTGAATGCTCTTTTGAAACGCATTCGGAACGACTCCAATCGCCCTCCGTTAAAAGACGGCGTCTCCTTTGAGGAAGAGCAGAAAATCATTTTGCAGGAAAGAGAACCCAAGTATCTCGCCGCCGCCGACCTGATTTGCGATACGACGCATCGAAAGCCCACGGAAACGGCTTTAGAGATCATTGAATTTTTTCAAAAGAAATCCTGGATTTAAAATGCTGAGCCCATTATTTGAAAGCCTCATTCAGAACAACATGACCCTGATAGGGGATGAGCATGCAGATGACACGGCCATGGTGCTCAAGGAGGCCGATATCCACTCCGATGCGGAAGAAAGCGAAGAGCCCAAATTCAGCCTCGACCTGAACGACAAGGATCTTATCTTAGAAGAATTGCAAGACCTGCTTAGCTATTCCCGGATCGGCAAGGTCAAAGTTTTACAACTGGACAAAAATGGCTTGGGCGACTCAGGAGCGGAGGTCCTCGCCCAAGCCGATTGCCTGTTCAAACTGGCTTCCCTGTCATTGGGACATAATAAAATCACCGACCGGGGGGTCGTCGCCCTGGCCGGGTCGCCGCACTTAAAACGTCTTCGAACCCTTTATCTGCAGGGCAACTCCATCGGAGCGGCGGGCATTCAAGCCCTGGCCGATTCACAAACGCTGGCGGGATTAGAAATCCTTTATCTCAAGAGCAACCCTCTGGGGCCCAAGGGCGGCGAGGCCCTGGGCGAGCCCGGTTGCTTAAAAAACCTTAAAGAGCTTTATCTTGCGAAGACCGGATTGGGAATCGACGGCCTCAAGGCGCTTTGCGATGGAGATGCTCTTTCTCAGGTGACATTGCTGTCCCTGGCTCACAACGGATTGGACGACCGCGCGGCGGGTATCCTGGCGGAATGCCAGGCTCTTTCCAATCTGAAAACGCTCGACATGTATGGCAGTCACTTGAGCCAGGACGCCATCGCCACGATCAAAGAATCTCCCCATCTTCAAAAGTTGAGTGCCCTGCAGTTGGATTGGTGACGGGTGTTTCAAAGAAGACGATGACGCAAGAAAGCCTTCCAAGCCGAAGAAAAATTCTCGACCATTTTGACCAGAGAGATCCCGTCATGGCGAAACTCATTCGGAAAACAGGGCCTTTCCAGTTAAAGAAAAACCGGCAATATTTTCAGGTGCTTTGCAAGGCCATTATTTCTCAGCAAATATCGACTCAGGCGGCGCGTACAATCACTGCGCGTTTTTATGATTTGTTTGACGGGCACGCCCCCAAACCCGAGAACGTCTTCGAAGTTCAAGATGCCAGCCTGCAGGGAGCAGGTTTATCGCGGCAAAAGGTGGCGTATCTGAAGGATTTGAGCAGGCATTTTGTCGAAAAATCCATACGCCCTCATCGACTTCCCCATCTCAGTAACGAGGAGGTGGTTCTTACCTTGACCAGCGTGCATGGCATTGGCCGCTGGACGGCAGAGATGTTTCTGATTTTTTCCCTCAACCGGATGGACGTTCTGCCGATCGCGGATTTGGGACTGCAAAACGCCATTAAAATTCTGTATGGTACCAGGAATCATCCGACGGCGAAAAAAATCCGTTCCCTCGGCAAAAAATGGAATCCCCTGGAAACGGTAGCCACCTGGTACGCCTGGAGAAAAATAGATGAAAATATCGTTTCTTATTAAAGCGCTTTTTCTGTTAAGGAGTGTTGGATGGATTTTATTTCCGAAGAGATCGAAAACTACGCCTATGAACACACGCAAAATGAAGGCGGTTTGTTGGAACGGTTAGAAAAGGAAACTTACGAAACCCTGGAAATTCCGCATATGATCACCGGCCGCATCGAAGGCCGGTTTTTAAAAATGCTGGTCCATCTACTCAAAGCAAAACAGGTTTTGGAGATCGGCACCTTTGGCGGGTACGCATCCCTCTCGATGGCGGAAGCCCTGCCCGATGACGGGCAGTTGTTCACTTGCGACATCGACCCGCCGGCGATCGCGTTTGCCAAAAGGTTTTTTGCCGAAAGCGAGCATGGAAGGAAAATCACCCTGCTGGAAGGGCCGGCCCTGGAATCGTTGAAGACCCTTTCCGGCCCTTTCGATATGGCCTTCATCGACGCCGACAAAGAAAACTATTGGAACTATTACGAAGCCATCTTTCCCATGATCGTGCAGGGCGGATTGATCGTGGTCGACAATGTTCTATGGAGCGGCAGGGTCTTAAATCCGGTAGACGCATCCGACAAAGCCATCCATCAGTTTAATGAAAAGGTCAGACAGGATGCACGCGTCGAGGCGGTGATGTTGACGGTTCGTGATGGAATTTATTGTCTCAGGAAACGTTAAAAGAAAAATTGCGAAGGATCATTTCAATGGGAGATAAAAAATAAAATGGCCGAAACACTGGGAAGTCTGGTCGATAAACTTTCAATAAAAAACCTCAGGCTCTGGCATCTGGATGAAGCTCTGGAGGCGATGGGCGACATGGACTCCAACTGGGAAGAAATGCGGGTCAAGCGCGAACTGGTTCTCAAACAGAGCCGGGAGCTCATGGAAGAAATCAATGGGTATTTTGCCGCCGCCCTGGAAGGCAAAGTGAAAATCCGCGATGAAAAAGTAAAACTTTATGACAATAAAAATGTCAAACCCAGCGATGGGATCAAAGAACTGGGAGTTGCGATCAGCGAGTTGTCATTGCGAAACATCCGGTGCTGGCATTTGGAGGATGAGGTGCGGAGAGAAGATCTTCCGGACTCCGAGATCGTCAAACTAAAAAGAAAAATCGACGCCACCAACCAGGAAAGAAACGACCTGATGGATAAAGTCGATCAGATTCTCTCAAACGAGGCCGCGAGAAAAAAGGGGGGTCCTTCCTAAAGAAAACTGTCCAGAAGTTCCTTCCTTTTGTTTTCATATTCGCTGTCATCGATCAGATTTTTGTCCCGCAGATCTTTCAAAAACTTCAGCTTTTTTTCCAGTTCCTGATCGTTGCCTCCTGAAGGTGCGCCTGGGGCGGTTTGAGGCGCGGGGGAAGGTTGCGATGCCCTCGACCTTTCGTTCTGGAGTTTTTGGTTTCTAGCCTGCCGTCTGGATGTCTGGGGCAAGATCATATTGGCGACGATCCAGTTTTCCTTGGTGCTCGATCCCAAAATTCTTTTGGTCACTTTATACCGTTGTCCCTTCACCGGCACCAGCCGCCAGATCGATCCTCCGCTTCCGGCGAAGGAAGTTCCGGAAAACTCAACTCCCTTGATGGAATCGAAACGAAAATTGATGCTGTCTCCGGTGGCAAAAATTTCTCCCCGGGTGGTGCCTCGCGGGGTTTCCAAATCGAAAATAAGGATGTTTCCCGGCGTCATGCGGTTGAGCGCTTTGGTCAATATCTGGGTGATTTCGGTCACATCCTTCAGGGAAATGACATATTTTTTTTTGCCAAGCAGAGACAGTTCTTCATATTGCAGGGAATAAAGGTGATTTGCAAAAACATCCTCAGAAATCTTTATGGGATGGTCCAGTTTCATTTTTTCGATTTCAGAACCCACCTGGGATTTGGGGCGGTAGATCAAGGTGAGACCTTCTCGTTCCAGTTTCTTTTCTTTGGTGGTGCCGCATCCCAGAAAAAAACCGGGAATCAGCAGGAAAATAAAAAAGGCCCATATAGGCTTTAAGTTGTATTTTGAGCGAAGTGAAATCATCTTCGGTTATTTTTCCTTTTTGCGGGCGATGATAGAAGCGAATCCTTTCTCCTCACAATCCATTTCGCGGTATTTAAGAACACGGAAACTTTTGAATTCCCCAAGCAATTCATTGAAACCCAGGACCCATTCCTTTTTGAAGCCGGTGTACTTCAGATGGTCTTCCGTAAACGTCTCATAGATGACCAACCCTCCAGGTTTGAGCGTCTTTCTGATGCCGGGAAACAATTTGCGGTCGAGGAAATAAAAACACAGGACCAGATCGAAGGCATTTTCCTCGAAACCGAAATCGTCCAGATCAGCGGCCTGAGTGTCGATGTGCAGATTTTTCTCTTTGGCCAGTTCGCGGGCTTTTATCAGGCCGATCTCAGAAATATCGAGCCCGAGCACATCGTACCCCAGGGAGGCCAGATAAACCGCATTTCGGCCTTCCCCGCAGGCCAGGTCCAGAGCCTTGCCTTTTTCAGTCAGCAACGCGGAGTTTTCCTTCAGCCATTCACAAGGTTCGCGGCCGGAGTTGTGTTCGGCGGATTGATACTTAAGATTCCATTTTTCCTTATCTTTAAGGGACATAAATGCCGCTGGACACCGCCGGATTGTGAAAGAGAACATTTCTTTATATCATTTTGAATAATAAAATCAAGTGTCTATGAAGTTTTCCCTGATTGTCTGCCATTTGTGATGCGGTTTGTGGAGGGCGGTCCCGGCTGACGTTTAAGGGGGGTAAGGGCTTTTAAATCGAACCGGATGAATTCCTTGACAAGGCGATTGAAATTAACTACCATAGCTGATTTCGCACACGATGCATCCCCTCCTTCATCACGCGGCCTTTCAGGGTCAACTAATTGATGAAATTTTAGACTAGATTTCGGGAGTTTTAAAAATGTTTGCAGTGGTTTCAACAGGTGGAAAACAGTATAAGGTTTCCAAGGGGGACGTGATTCAGGTTGAAAAAATTGACCAGGAATTAGGCGAAACCATTACCTTGGATAAAGTATTGATGATCGGCGAGGGAGAGGACGTTCAGGCCGGTTCTCCATTGCTGGAAGGTTGTTCCGTGACTTGTGAAGTGGAGGAACAATTGAAAGGCAAAAAAATAATCGTCTTCAAGAAAAAGAGAAGGAAAGATTACCGCAGAAAAAACGGTCACAGGCAGTTGTACACCAGACTTAAAATAATCGATATCGCTAAAAAGTAGGGAAAACAATGGCACATAAAAAAGGACAGGGAAGTACATCCAACGGTCGGGATAGCATAGGCAAGCGGCTGGGAGTGAAAAGGTATGCCGGACAAGCGGTCAAAGCGGGTGAAATTCTGGTTCGCCAGCGGGGGACGCATTTTCATCCCGGAACCAATGTGGGTGTGGGCAGTGATTACACCCTGTTTTCAAAAATTCCCGGGGTGGTTCGGTTTGAGCATTTGACCCGCAAGAAAAAGAAAATCAGCGTTTACGCCGCCGCCAACTGAAATTTTTATTTTTCCTCGCTGAAATAAAAAAGTCAGGCCTTTCTGAGAAAGTAAAGGCCTGTTTTTTTGTCCGCGTTTTTTGCTATCCATTGAGCCCCGTTCGGGGATGTCCGCCCTCGCAAAATTCTCATGTTTGTTGATCAAGTAACCATCTCCGTTCAAGCCGGAAACGGCGGGAACGGGTGCAGTAGTTTCCGGCGGGAGAAGTTTGTTCCGCGTGGAGGCCCGGATGGCGGTGACGGCGGAAAGGGCGCTGACATTGTTCTGGAAGCCGACCCCAACCTTTCCACCCTCATAGACCTGCGCTATCAAAAGCTGTATCAGGCGGAAAACGGGCGTCCCGGAAGGGGGAAGCAGATGACGGGGCGAAGCGGAAAAGATTGGATCATCAGGGTTCCTGTAGGCACTTTGGTGAAAGATCTGGATGCCGGAAACCTTATGATCGATCTTAAAGAACCGGGGCAGAAGTTCATTGTGGCTCGGGGAGGGAAGGGGGGATATGGCAACACCCGGTTCAAATCCTCAGCCAACCGGGCGCCCAGAACCTTCCAGAATGGCGAGCCCGGAGAGAAAAGAAATCTCTTTCTGGAACTCAAACTGCTTGCCGATGTCGCCATCATCGGCTTTCCAAACGCCGGTAAATCCACCTTGATTTCACGTATTTCCAATGCCCGTCCCAAAATAGCCAATTATCCCTTCACCACGCTGGTCCCTCAGCTCGGAGTGGTGAAAATGGAAAATTTTCAGACCTTTGTGGCGGCGGACATTCCCGGTTTGATAGAGGGCGCCCATTCGGGCAAGGGGCTGGGAATACGTTTTCTCAAGCATATCGAGCGGTCCCGCCTGTTATTGCACTTATTGGATTTTTCAGAGAGTCATTCCCGGGATCCTGTTTCAGACTACCACGCCATTCAAAAGGAATTGCAGGGCTTCAGCCCGGAACTGTTCTTGAAACCCCAGATTTTGGTGGCGAGCAAGGTGGATCATCCCGCCGCTGAAGAAAAATTTGACGAATACAAAGATCGATTGCGTCAACTCAATCCAGTTTTTTTTGCCATTTCTTCCGTTAGCGGAGAGGGTCTTAAGCCCTTGCTGGCAAAGATCATGAACCTGTTGGCGGAATTAAAAAAAGAAACCCGCGAATTGAAGGGGGACTGAAGCGTTCCGCTTTCCATGCTGAGAAAGCGGGAGCGATGGGGCCGGGATCACTGAATCGTGAATTCCTTAAAGTTTATTTTTTTGACCCGGCCGCTGCCTTCCAGGGTTTTATTGAAGTTGGTTTGCAGATTCTTCTTTAATTTTTCCTGCACGTAGAGAATATCGTTAAAAAACTTCTTCTCTAAAAGTTGTTCAACGGTGGTGAGAGTGATCCTCTCAAACACGGGTAACGCTTCCCGGACCACTTGTGCGCTGTCGGCGTCGGACATCTCCGCTTCCAGACTGAAACTCAGCACCCGGATGTCGTTCACGTTATAAGCCACAGGCAGGATGGCGCTCAATTCGACCGCATGATTGCTTGGATTGAGCCCGGCTAACAGCCCTTCGGAGACCTCCAGATTTTTAGACACCTCAAGGCGGTTGTCTGTCTGTCCCAGTTCTTTGGCGATGTCTGCCGTGTCTCCAAAGTCTTCCTTGGGTGCAGGGGGGGATGCAGGTTGCGGTGGGTTTAGCGGAGCCGTTTCATTTTGAAGACTTGGGGTGCCTGCGACTTGTTGGGGTTTGAGGGCCTCAGGAACTTGAGATTTATTTTTCCCCATCTGAACGAGCTCTGGTGGGGCAAGGGTCTGTAAGGCAAAGTAGACGCCTCCGCCTGTCAACAACACAGCCAGAACACCGCCTCCAAGAATCAACTTTCCCGTCAGAGTGGATGGCATGCTGAAGAAGCCGGATTTTTTTTCGGAAGGGGGTTCATACTCTTCCTCATCGTCTCCATAGTCCTCATACGGTTCTTCTTCGGTCCCTACAGCTTCTTTTTCATCATAGTCATCTTCGTATTGCAGTTGGGGAATCTCATTTTCATCCTCAGCGGCTTCCTCTTCAGGGTCGGCCTCTCCCTCGAGTTCAGACTCTTCTTCTGAATCCTCCTCCAAATCGGCAGTTATATCTTCTTCCAGCTCCTGGGCGGGCTCTTCTTCAGCAGTCGTTTCTTCCGCTTCTTCAGCGGATGCTTCCTGAGCGGCTTCTTCAGGTTCTTCTTTCAAAGCTTCTTGATCTGCGAACGCCTCGGCCCATAGGTCGTCGTCGCTTTTTTCTTCCTCCTGCTCCTGGGCGGGCTCTTCTACAGCAGTCGCTTCTTCCGCTTCTTCAGCGGATGCTTCCTGAGCGGCTTCTTCTTCGGGTTCTTCCTTCAACGCTTCCTGATCTGCGAACGCCTCGGCCCATAGGTCGTCGTCGCTTTTTTCTTCCTCCTGCTCCTGGGCGGGCTCTTCCTCGGCAGTCGTTTCTTCCGCTTCTTCAGCGGATGCTTCCTGAGCGGCTTCTTCTTCGGGCTCTTCTTTCAAAGCTTCCTGATCTGCGAATGCCTCGGCCCATAGGTCGTCGTCGCTTTTTTCTTCTTCCTGCTCCTGGGCGGGCTCTTCCTCAGCAGTCGTTTCTTCCGCTTCTTCAGCGAATGTTTTCTCAGTGGCTTCTTCAGGGTCTTCTTTCAATGTCTCCTGATCGGCAATGGCTTCGGCTTCTGAGTTGCCATTGCCGGTTTCTGCATCCTGTTCCTGTATTGTCTCTTCTTCTACGGCGGTTTCCTGGGTTCCCTGGACGGTTGCTTCCTCTTCCAGCCCCGCGGCAACAGGCATTTCTTCGCCATCTTCTTCATCTTCCGGTTCGACGGCTGTTGATTCGGGTTCAGGCGATTCCACCGCACTTATGTCTGGAGTTATTTCCTCGTCTTCTTCCTGAATGATCGGATCCAAAACAGCCTCTTCGGAAGGGGCCTCCGCCTCCGAATCTTTTGGGTCGGTGGTTTTTACCGGGTGGATCGACGGAATGGTGTAATCCGTTTCTTCCTCAGCAGTTTCTGGCTCTTCATCATTGAACAGGTCAGAAAAATCCTCGTCAATTTCCTCTTCGTTTTCGCTGAGCATATCCACATCCGATAAAACCGCTTCCGATTTATCAGGCGGTTCCGTTTCTTCCTCAGAATCAATGTCATTGATTATTTCATCCAGAAGAGCGTCTAAATTCTCCTCTTCCGGGTCAGCTTCAGATAAAGATGGAGCGGGTTGCTCTTCCGGGTTATCAGACTGTATTTCTTGCGTGATGATGGAATCGAACAGATGGTCCAGTTCCTCTTCCGAAGGCATTTCAAATGATGAAGGTTCCTGGTCCGGGGGTTCTACGGATTTATCAACGGTTTTAACGGGCGACGGATCCGATTCGTCCGCCAGGAGGGTGTCCAGGTAGTCATCGAGGTTTTTTTCTTCCTCGACGGGTTTGTCTTCCTGATCAGAATGCAGTTCCGCAAAGTCTTCCCGTAACCCGGAAAGAAAATTATCTTCCACTTCTGCGCCTGACTCAGAATCTATTTGAGCCAATGGCGGGCCCGACATGGTCTTTCTGGGAAGGCTGGTTTTCGGAGGAGATCCTTTTTTAACAGGAAATTTACTATTACAAACCGCGCATTTTGCCGATATATCCTTGGAGGGGGATTCAGGCAGGTCTATTTCGTAGGCGGTTTGACATTTAGGGCAAACTATTTTCATAAAGACTTGTTTTTTTTTAACTTAGGGTAGTTCCCTATTATATGCCATTTTTTTTTAAGATATCAACCCTATCCTTCTTAAAAGAGACCGACCCGTCTTTAGCTAAGCTCTTGTTTTCCAAATTGGTAGTTGATTGACAAGGTTGCGGTGCTTAACTATAATCGGCTGCCTTAACTTTTATCAAAAACGGATAGAAGTTTTAATTTGTTGTGGTACATTTTTAGAGGCGTTTTTTTTTCGGACGATGAAGATGAGACTTTTAAAGATTTGCAGTGTGACTCTCCCTGTGGCTCTGGCCACGCTCGGCGCAGGGTTGTTTATGGGAAAAGCGGCTCATCCCGTTCCGGGGGTGTCTCCGTATTATATTGCCGCAAGTCAATGGGAAGAGAAGGCTTTCCCGCAGCACCGGAATCTCTCCGGCATGGAACACCAACCATTGAGAGAAGGAACCAGAGATCAGATTGTAAATGTCCTGTCCAAATACAAAACGGGTCTAAAGCCCGGATTTAGAGATAAAATACCTTCCGCGATCATTCATGAGAGCAAAAAGTACGGCTATGATCCGCTGTTTTTGACCGCTCTCATTATCACTGAAAGCTCGTTTAACAACTGGGCCCGATCGCGGCGCGGAGCCTTGGGGTTGATGCAAATTCGTCCTAAAACGGCCATTGCTATGGCCAGGGAAACGCAGCGGGAATGGAAAGGCAATCCGACATTATACGATCCAGACGCTAATATCGCATTGGGTGCTTATTATTTAAACAAGCTGATCAAAAGGTTTGGAGATCTGCATTTGGCCCTGGAAGCTTATAATCATGGCCCCACCCGATTGAGCCGGTATTTAAAAAAGGGTTACAGGCCCAAAGGTTATTCTCGGAAAGTGCTTCATCGATACGAAATGATCCGGACTCAACCTGTATAAAAGATAAGATATTTTTCGATACAGGATGTGTCATGAGATAGGCGGAGTGAATCCGACTTGTTCTTTTAGGATTTCACTTAGCAAACACCCCTTTTGGGGGCATTAAAAGCTAACAGGCAACACCTTCGTTGTTCTTTTAAGAATCCCCATTTTTACAGAATGGTAAAACTTGCCAACTCATCCCTTTTTAAAACCCTTCATAGGGTTGCAATGCCGTTAAAATTTAAAAACCCGTTTTTCTCTTTCCGGCATCGAGATTCAATAAGATGTCCAATGGAAATAAAAAACCAACGGTTCATTCCCTGCCTGATCTTTTTTATGGTATCGACTGTTTTTGCGACAGGATGCGCTGAGCGAAGGATTGAAGACGCTTTCCAGGGAAAGTTATCTTCAGGAAAGAGCAACAAAGTGATCAATGAATATTGTAAAAGCTGCCACATCCATAAAAACTTTGATCCCCTTGAGCATGTGGGGTTGATTCGGAAAAATTATAAAAGAGTCTATTTCAGAAAAGCGAGAGAATGCCGGGCCTGCCATTACATAGAAAAAAACTGGGTCACGAATAATTATCACCGGAAAACAAGAAACCCGAAGGATGCAAATAAAGGCGACTACCGGGATTTTGAGCACGCAGAAATAAAACAGATGAAAAAAAATGGACAAGTAAAAAGTAAAAAAGTTCCACCTCCTTAATGTCATAACGCTCTTCATTCATCCCTGAATTCCCAAATTAAAATTTCTACCCTTCCAAAACCATGGTCATAGAAATGAGAGTAACAACCTTCCATTTGATCCTGTTAATAACCGTGCTGGCTCTGGCGGGGACAGGTTCCAAAGGATTTGCTTTTTCATTCGGTGGAGTCGAAATTCATAGCAAATTCGGAGAGCGGTTCAATGCTGATCTGGATTTAATTGTGGAGGAAAATGGAGATCTGGAAGTGCAGGTCGGCGATGAAATGGACTACCGGCGCCTGGAGCTGGATCGTCCGGCAATTGTCGATGATTTGCTCATTGAAGTCCCGTCCGAAACCAAAGGCCGGCGAAAAACGGTCCGGGTATTTTCAAACAGACCGTTGTTTTATCCTTCCTTCAACTTGGTGGTTCGTGGAACCTTCAAGGGCGGAACCGTGCTGGAAAGATATCTCGTCACCGTGGATTTTAAACAGAGCCTGGCGCTCAACGTTGTGGGCCCTCCCAAGACAAACTTTGAGGAGACTTTTGAAGAAAGAGAACAAGTGGATTTGTTGGAGGGAGGGGAAGCGGCGGCTGAAACTTCGACGGCTGATAAAGCCCAAATAGAACGGGTGGATCGACAATCGGGCGAGGCTGGAGAAAATTCCGAAATCGCGCCAGCGAAGGCGTCGAAAAAGGTCCAGGTTGCAAAAAATTCGCGTAAGTTCGAGGCCTTCTCAAAAGGAGTCCCCCCTTCCGCTATCAGAGGGCAAAGGGGAGAGGATTCTTTTTTCCCCGGCGCCACTTGGGTGTCTCCCATTGCTTCTATTCCACCCATGCCGCCTATGGACTCGCCTCTGCCTGACGATGACCATTCACCCGTTGAAATGGCCGCTAACGAGCCTTTAGACTCTCCTCAGCAGGTCAGCGCAAAAGTAGAAAACCAATCGCCGCAACCAGCTATGAGCCCTCAAGAGAAGGTTTCAGTATCCGGGGCTACCTACGGACCCTTGGTCAAAGGGGAAAATCTGCTATCCATCGCCCACAAGCTGAATCTTGGCTCAGCCAATACTTCGCGCATCGCTGTAGCGTTGTGGATGAACAATCCCGAAAGCTTTGTATATGGCAATATGAATGGGCTCAAGAAAGGCAGTCGAATCAATCTGGAAAACCTTGAAGAAAGGTTGAAAGAAATTGATTCAAAACTGGCGAAGCAGATTCTTCGCAGTCAGAGCCAGGAATGGAAGATCATTCGGGAGAAACTTTCTTCCAGGAAAGAAAGCGAGGGATTGGAAACGCTGGCTCAAGAAATACCTCTTCCTCTGGAAAATGAAGATGAAAGAAAGAGAATCTTTCAGATGCTCCAGTCTTGGAAAGCAAGTTGGGAAAACGGGGATCTGGAGAAACATTTGTCCTTGTTTTCGGATCAAGACAGCGGTCGATATTCCGGGGACATCGCGAATTTGCGATTTCTGAAACAGCGAATGTTTGCACGTCATAAGGAAGTCAAATTAGGCATCAAACAAGCCTCGCTGGCATTGAAGGGAGGCCAGCCGGTGGTATCCTTCGGTCAAAGTTTTTCATCGGGAAAAATGGAGAGCTACGGCCTTAAGGATGTAGGCATTGTCAGGGAAAACGGCGCCTGGAAAATTCTTAAGGAAAAATTCAAGGTCAATGAATACCTGGAAAAATCAGAAACGTCGCCGGAGGATCCGTCAACGCCGAAAGAAGAAATTTTTTCCAAGGAAAGAACGCTCTCCGTTCCTTACGTCATTCACGCATCCAGTCATCTGGATTATCAAATGGCGACCCAGGCGGTCAACCAATTGCGCCAGTTGGGGTTCAACGCATATTCATCGCCGGTGAATATTTCCAGGAACCGGAAAATTTACCGGGTTTATGTGGGCCGTTTCTCAAGCAGGGATTTAGCTCAGGAACTGGTCTCGGAACTGAGGAAGCAAGTCATATCTCAAAATGCGATTGCAGTGAAATACCCTTTTACGTTTTTGATGGGCGACTATGAAATAGGCGCCGAAGCGGAGGGCCTGATGCATATACTAAGAGCCAAGGGGTTTTCACCGTTATTGTTTACTTTTAGTGAAAAAGAATTTTTAAATCCCCGGTTCAGGGTTTTGCTTGGAGCGTTTAGGACCGAAAAAGATTCGGCCAGGTTATCCGCCGAACTGAATGCCCAAAAGTTCTCATTTGAACTTCTGGCCCCATAAGATAAAACGCCGTACACCCACCGTGGATCATTGATTGGAAGCTTCAGGAATAAAAAAAACCGCCTCCCGAAGGAAGCGGCTTTCTTGCAACTTTACCTTTAAAAATCAATAGCCTACAAGGAATTTTTTAGTGTAGGGGCGGGCTTGAAACCAACGGTTTTGCTAGCCTTAATCTTGATTTCCTCTCCGGTTTGCGGGTTTCTGCCTTTTCTTGCTTTCCGGTTTCTCACGGTGAATGTTCCAAAGCTTGGGTAAGCAAACCGTTTGTCCTTTTTGATTGATTTGGCAATATTCTCGAAAGCTGCATCGAGAACATCGCCTGCCAACCTTTTAGATAGATTAGGATCTTTACAACTTTTAATAACACTGGTGATCAATTCGTCTTTAGTCAAAGATCATCCCCTCCTTTCATTATTGTTGTTCCGGCGCGTGCATTATTAAAAAAGCCGGTTTAAAAGTCAATTAAAAAAGCGAGAATATTTTATTGTAACCCCGTCTGAAATCCAGTTTTAAAGCCTCGAAAAGTCCATCTATGCTAAAATAAGCTGTTCTATAGCGCGGAAATCATTGCATCAAATTATAGAAATGTTTTACTGGAAAATGTGAATAAAATGTGAATAAGTCGAAAGACTTTTTTTTAGTTCAATCCGTCAAGAATGGAAGATAAAACATGGGTAAACTTGAAATTGCGAGATTGGGAAACCCTGTATTAAGAAAGATCGCGCAACCGGTGAATTTAAATGAACTGAGCGACCCTGAGAGTGACGTGCAGGTTTTAATTGACGACATGATTGAAACCATGCGGCAGGATGGAGGCGTTGGACTGGCGGCACCCCAGGTTTCCCGGTCCCTTCAGGTCGTGGTCCTCGAATGTGATCATAACGAAAGATACCCCGATCGCGAGAGCATTCCGTTGACGGCCCTTATCAACCCGGTGATCACCCGCTACGGTGAAGAAAAGGTGCTGGGTTGGGAAAGTTGCCTGAGTTTGATTGATTTTCGCGGCCTGGTCTCGCGGTCTCAGGAAGTGACGGTGGAAGCCTTTGACCGGCAGGGTAAAGCAATGGTGATCCATGCCGGTGGTTTTTTAGCGGTTGTTCTTCAGCATGAAATCGACCACCTGAATGGAAAGGTTTTTCTCGACCGCATGGAAGATCTCACCCAGCTTTCCTACATGAAGGAATTTGAGACCTACTGGCTGGATCACGAGGCGATTTGAACCTGTGAAGCGTTTTAATAAAATCGGTTTTTAAAAAGGGCGAAACTTGTGCTTTATTCCAATTGTCTCGAACTAGATAAAAACAGGTGGTTATGAGTGCGACCCCTAAAACGTTGGATGAAGAGGTTCTTCACCTGTATCAGGAGCCGGCCATAGGGTCCGGTTATTCCAACATGTACGGAGAAGAAAATATCGTCAACCTGGTGGAAAAGTATTGCAGTTTGGACAATGCAAGTAAGGCCAGAATGCAGGAACTGATAGTGGGGTTTTCAGAGTCCACGGACTTGTCATCCAGTTTCGTTTCCGTTGCCGTCCTGCATGCACTGGGAATGAAAAGCGCCGTTCAGAACGCTTACCGTCTGGCTGAAGCGCGTGACGAGGCGCAATCCATCAAACACCATTTCGATATCGGCATCTCACTGGCCGACCATTTCATCGGAAGCTGACTCCCCGAGTTGTTTTGATCAGGAATCACTGCCGGGAACCGGCATTTTCGGCAAATTGCCCTCACGCCGAACAGGGGGCGGAACAGGGTTGAAGCCGCTCGGGTCCACCGGGCAAATCGATGTTTCACATTTCCCCTCTTTGAGCCCTTGACGGGCAAACAAAAGGAACACCCACCAGGACACTCCCGGAATCAGAAAAAGAAACGCCATCCACAGGACAACCGTTTCCAGGGTCAGTTGCAGGTGATCCACCGAATATCCAACCGCCCAATTGCTGATTCCCATGACCAGGGTCAGGAGGCCCATTTCCGTGCTGAAAATCCGGCCTAGAAACCGCTCCTCAGCTTCCATATGGATCAGGGAGGAACTGTACACCCAGACGATCGCCCCGAACAAGGTAGACAGTCCTATGCTGATGGAGGCGCCAACGAGTGAATCTGACCGGGCCAAAGAATAGTAGCAGGCCGCCCCCATAAAAAAACCGATCGTAATCGCCATTCGTAAGACTTTGGATGAATCGCCGAACATCGACCTCACAATCACGGGGCCGATGGCGGCGCCGACCCCGCGCGAAAAATACATGATACCGATCCATAAGGATACCGCAGAAGGATTGGTCAATAATTTATTTGCATATAAGGGAATCAAGGTCATGACGCCGCCGGAGAAAGCCAGCCCCGATTTTAACAGTGCGGAAGCGAAAACGATAGGTTTGGAACGCAGGTATCTCATTCCTTCGACAAAATTTTTGTAGCCGCCCTCACCGCGGTTCTCTGCTTTTTTTTCGGCGGTTTCAGGTTTTTCCGGAATCCGGGAAATGAACCAGGCGGAGATCAAAAATGTAAATGCATCCACAATGAACGCGGTCTGGATTCCAAAAAAAGCCACCACCAGTCCTCCGAGAGCCGCACCGAAAGCCAGCATGACAGACCAGGTGGACCCGCTCAAGGCGTTGGCCGTCACCAGTTGCGGGCGTGGAATAAGTGACGGAATGATGGCGCTGCGGGCCGGTTCAAAAAAACCCGCCATGGAGATTTCCAGAACGACCAGAGTGTAAACCAGCCAGAGGTCGCCTTTGTCTTCTACAAATAAAAAGCAAAGAACGATGAAGAATCGCAACACGTCGCTTAAGATCATCACCCCTTTGCGGCTGGTTCGGTCGATGACTACCCCGGCAATAGGACTGACGAAGAAGATGGGCAATAGTTTTGCCATCATCGCGGTTGCCACTGCCATTCCGGAACCTGAGAGCATCAAAATGAGAGAATAGATGGCAATGCTGTTCAGCCAGTCGCCGAGTTCTGAGACCACCTGGCCGTACCAGAGATTGCGAAAAGGGCGGTTGGTTCTTAGAAGATTCAGGTAGCCTTTTGAAGGAGAGGATTCCATACTGGGCAATCATACCATGGCGGTGGTGCGATTCCTCCAAAGGTCTTGCGGTGGATGTGCGGCTGGCGGTTGAACAACCTGGAAAATCGTGTTAGAAAATTGGGTGATCCGAATTCTCTATAGGATTTGGATGAGCCAGTCCAAAACCAGTCAGGGAGGTTTTCGAGCATGGAACCGGAGCAAGGCGAAGAGTTTCGCGATGAAAAAAAGGAAAACCTGTATCGCAGGATTTCTTTCTGGATCTCCTTAATATTGGCCACGGGAGTTTCTATCTACTATGTAACGACAACCCCTCCCGACACCAAGGAAGTTCAGGCCATGCGGATGTTTTTCAACGCACAAAAAAAGGACGTCGGCAAATTCATCCGACTGCCAAGAGACGAACAGAAGGCCTTTGCCGAAAAGAAAAAACATCCTTTTTACTCCCAATATTTGAATGCTTCTGAAGTTCAAAAAGAGAAACTCAGGGGGCTGATTCATATCTCGTTCGATTACACCCCCAACCAGTATTGGTTCAACATCGTATTTTTGTGGACCATATTTTTTACCGGTTTTTGGTTTATCGGTCTGATGATCGAAGGAGCTATCATCCTCGTGCGCAGGGACAAAGCCAAGCGCAATGCAGCCAAATCTTCAAGAGGATGATTTTTGCCGCACCATTCAACGGGCAATCCCCCGCACCGCCATAGCCACCTGAGGGAGCGTTTGCCTGAGGACGCCTTCGTAACGCGGGTGGGATAATCAAAACATTTTCTCCGGCTCAATGACGTGCAGTCTTATCCTGAAAAGCCCCCCGGTGTCCGTAGCTGTTTGAGACGGGGCCAGGAAAGACAACGACGCCACCCAAAGGGCCGGCCTTTGGCAAGCGGGTTGGCTCACGCGGTGCGATGGATGTGAGGAGAATTTATAACTTCCAGTTTGTTTTTCTAGTGTCTCCCTTTTAAGTACCCGATGCTATTCAACTCCCTCACCTTCATCGTCTTTTTCCTGATCGTTCTTGCGCTTCACTACACGATCCCGTCCTGGCGCCTGCAAAAATCCGTTTTGCTCATCGCCAGCTATGTTTTTTATGCCGCCTGGAACCCGCCGTTTGTTCTCCTGCTGTGGATTTCAACGCTAATCGATTGGTACGTCGCACGGGCTTTAGAGAAGGAGGAAAGGCCGGGCCGCCGCCGGCTCCTGTTGACCGTCAGCCTGTCCGGAAATTTGGGACTGCTGGGGTTTTTCAAGTATGGCGGATTTTTGCTGGAGAATTTTATCGCGCTGATGGATCTGGTGGGAATCGAATTTCAAGCGGCTCCTTTTGATATCATTCTTCCCGTCGGAATATCGTTTTATACCTTCCAGACTCTTTCCTACACGCTGGATGTCTATTTCCGAAGAGCCAGGCCCAGCAATTCATTTCTGGACTTCGCTCTTTACGTCACTTTTTTTCCGCAGTTGGTGGCGGGGCCGATCGTCCGGGCGGGGGAATTTCTTCCACAATGCGCCGAACCTAAAAGAGCCACGCGCGATCAGTTTGGCTGGGGGCTGTATTTTATTACCTTAGGATTATTTCAAAAGGTGGTTCTGGCGGATGGACTGCTTTCCTCTTCGGCGGACACGGTGTTCGGTCACGGTGACGGCTCTGTCTATGCTTTTGATGCCTGGATGGGCGTGCTGGCCTTTTCGGCGCAGATTTTCTGTGACTTTGCGGGCTATTCCACCTGCGCCATTGGTGTAGCGCTTTGTCTGGGGTTCGTTCTGCCGGACAATTTTCGTTCCCCTTATGCAGCGATCGGTTTTTCCGATTTCTGGCGCCGCTGGCACATGACCTTGTCCACGTGGTTGCGGGATTATCTTTACATTGCTCTCGGCGGCAATCGGAGCGGCAACGTGCGAACTGGGATCAATCTTTTGATCACCATGTTTCTGGGCGGCCTCTGGCATGGGGCGTCCTGGACGTTTGTTGCCTGGGGATTGTTGCATGGATTCTATCTGGTAACGGAGCATTTTTTGCGCCAGCATTTCGGCTCCGCCGCCTGGACCCAAGAGACGTGGGGACGGCTGGCGCTTGGGTTTCTCACGTTTTTTCTTGTCAGCCTGGCGTGGGTTTTCTTCCGGTCGAGTGATTTCCCGTCAGCATGGAGTTTGATGGGTTCTCTCTTCGGGGTTTATGACCAAAGCTCGCAGCTTTTGTCCACGCGCGAGATCATTCAGGTGGCCCTGGTGGTTGTGGGACTGATTTGTTCGCACTGGTATTTGTATGAAAAACGCCTTGAGCACGCCATGGAAAAATTCTCCGCCTGGTTTGTTGTCAGCATCTGGGTCATGATGTTGTGTGGTTTGATACTAATGCAGGGAGGGGCCAATGCCTTCATCTACTTCCAGTTTTAAAACCGATCCCCTTGGGCGGATCATTCCCGGTCAACACTGGGTGCGCCTGAGTTTGCTCAGTCTCATACTCACCCTGGTGCTGACTTTTTGCTGGGAATGGTATTGCCGGCATTTGGGCTATGCGCCAACTTTAAATGACACAGAGGACTTGTGGGCCAGCCGCAGGGTTCTGGTCGCTGAAGACCCCTCGCGGACCGTTTTGATCGGCGCCTCGCGGATGCTCTTCGATTTCGACATGGACGTTTATGAAAAAGAAATGGGGGAGCGGCCCCTGCAATTGGCCACCGTAGGAACCAATCCCGGCCCCTATCTCGAAGACCTGGCGGACCAACCCGGTTTCAAGGGGACGGTCATCGTCGGCGTGGTGCCAAAACTTTTTTTTGCACCCGGTGGTCCTCCCGTAAAAAGCCCGGAAAACCACCTCAAACGCTACCGCGAATGGAGCCCGGCTCAAAAAATGGGCCATCATCTCGGGATGTTTCTGGAGCGGCGTCTGGCGTTTCTTCAGCAGGAGGATCTGACACTGACCCAACTCCTGTTGTCCTTGAAAATTCCGGATCGACCCAAGGCCAAGACGCCTCCGGAGCTCCCGCCTTATTTCTATGAAGTCGATGGCGAGCGCCAGGGCGGAATGACCGACCTTGCGGAAAAGGATGTAAAATTACAAAAGCGCATCCAGCAAATCTGGCTTACCCTGTTCGCGTCGCCAAAAAAGGATGGGGACAAAATTGGGGACGAAAAGAAGAAACCCGCAGACACCATCCTGGAAAACACCAGAGGCTATATAGATAAAATTCGCGCCCGCGGCGGTAAGGTGGTGTTTGTTCGCTTTCCATCTACCGGAAAACTGCGAGAACTGGAAGCCAAAACCAATCCCCGAGAGAAGTACTGGGACCGCATCTTTGAATTCACCGGCGCCCCAGGCATCCACTTCGAGGATCATCCTCAATTGATGGGGTTCGATTGCCCCGAATGGTCGCATCTCACAAAAAAAGACGCCGCCCTGTTCACCAGGCGATTGACGGCTTTGTTCAAAGAACTCCGCTCCGCAGGCCAGATATGATGGGGGTTTTCATTGCGGAAAAATTAAAACGGCCCAGTTCAAGTCTCATTTTGAAATGAACCCATACCGCTTATTTAAGGAAAAATCCCTGGGGAAAGCCATTGTCTACTTGCTGACGGGAAACCTCCTCCTCGGAATCGGATATATCGCATTATTGCCTATATGGGAGGGATTCGATGAGACCGCTCATTTTTCCTACCTTCAGCAGGTTGCGGACACGGGCACATTTCCTTTAGATCGCAACGCCCGTATCTCCACGGATGTTGAAGCATACTACGTTCATGCACCTGTGCCTCAGGCGCTTTCCGAGGGGATTCCGCTGGAAAATCGATTGACCTATCGATCTTTTTTTTCTCAACCTGAAAAATTTCTTTCAGACGCCAGAGAATTGATTCATGACTCCCCGGAGAATTCCCGAAAATATCTGCCGGGCCGCGGGAACAATTGGCAGGCCCAGCATCCTCCGCTTTACTATGTTTTTCTTTCGCCGGTTTATTTGCTGACGAAATCTCTGAGTTGGGCGGGTCAGATATTTATCCTTAGATTGAGTTCCTATATTTTAGCCTGGATCGGTTTGGTAGTTACGGTTTGTGGCTGCCTAGGGATGGCTCGAAGCCAGAGGTCGCCGGAACAAGTCCAGTTATGGTATTGGGCTGCCCTGGGGACCGGTTTGTGGCCGGTTCTTTTTCCCGCATGGTTTTCAGATATGGCACGAATGGGCAACGATTCGATCTGTTGTTTGTTGCTTTCTTCAATATGGTTTGTTTCTGTAAGAATGGTTCAAGAGGGGTTATCCATCAAATATTTTTTTTTGTTGGGGCTCCTGCTCAGCCTGGGCTGTTTGACGAAAGCATTTTTTGTTCCCATCACTTTCAGTGTTTTGGGTTTCTGGATGTTCCGAGAATGGAAATTACAGGGGAGTAAAGGGCTTTGGAAGGCCATTCGCTTTTCCACTTATGCATTGATTATCATGCTGGTTATGGGGTGGTGGTGGTATTGGAACAATTATGTTCAATATGGAGTGATTCTAGGGTCGAGTGAATTGAGGGTCCTTAAGGAAGCCGGAGGACTGTGGAAGGGGCTGGAATTTGGTTATTCTTTTTTCCAATGGGTCAGGGGCCATGTCGTACTTTTGGTTACTGTTGGCTGGGTGGGCAGTTGGTCTTTCGTAAAACCACCCTTGATCCTTCTTTTTCCCATCGCCTTTAGCCTGTTATGGGTCATGTCTTTTTTTCTGTGGGCCCTTCCTCGTCGAAAAGTACACTCCGCCGAATGGCTTCCTGTCTGGATGGCCTTTCTGGTTTTGGCGGGGCTCAGTTACCATGTATTGGTGCGCATTGCTCTGACTGGCGAGGGAAGAGGCACATCAGGTTACTATATTCATATTTTGGCCGGACCTTTAGCAACCGCTCTTGGAATCAGTCTCTATGCAATGTGGGCAAAGCGAATTTTTAAGACGGTCATGCAGATTTTTTTTGGCTACGCGGTTTTGTTCTCCATAGGAATCACCTGGGCTCAGGCTTTGTTCTTTTCAGGGATAGCTTTTGCCGGAGAAAATGAAAAAATCATTCATTTCCCGGAGTCATTGCCTTCCTTCTTCGGTATACTCGAAGCTTTTCAACGCCTGAAAATCCTTGTTTTTCCGGAAGCCGGGTCGATTCTTTGGGTGAGTGGGTGGTTGTTCGTTATCGCAGGACTGGTTTATGCCAGAAGGTTCGCAAATCACTCGATCCGGCCCCTTTAAGTCGGAGACATTTTTTTGGAATTCATAAAATCGGGCGATTCCCCCCGCTATCTTCTTGAGTTAGAATAAACAGATGGACGTGAATCAAATTCGTTTCGCTATTTTTCTGGGAGTTTTCCTGCTGATGCTAACGCTGGAGCAGTTCATCCGGCGGCATCCTTTGGTAGATTCCAAGCCTCGGCGTTTAGGGATCAACCTCGGCATCACCGGGCTGGATATCGTTCTCGCGCGTTTGGTTTTTGGGGCGGCAGCGGTGGGGGCGGCGCAGTTTGCACAAGAACGGGGATGGGGGGTGTTGAACTACTGGGAACTCCCCTCCGGCGTGGAACTCGTCATCACCGTGGTGTTCCTCGATTTCATGATTTATGTCCAGCATGTGGTGGTGCACATGATTCCATTTTTTTGGCGCTTTCATATCGTGCACCATTCCGACCTCGACCTCGACGTTTCCTCCGGTTTGCGCTTTCATCCGGTTGAAATTTTAGGCTCACTGCTGTTTAAAATCGGTTTGATCCTGGCATTGGGTCCCACGCCGCTTGCCGTGCTGGTGTTTGAGGCCATTTTGAACGGTATGGCCATGTTCTCGCATTCCAACATCGCCTTACCAAAGTGGCTGGACAAAGCGCTTCGCTACGTGATTGTGACCCCGGACATGCACCGCATTCACCATTCCGTGGAGGTGAACGAAACCAATTCCAATTACGGGTTCAATCTGTCAATATGGGACCGTCTGCTCGGCACCTATATTCATAACGCCAAGAAGCCGCAAGCGGAGATTGTGATCGGCGTCAATTCCTTCCGCAACCCTGAAGAGGTATCTTTTTTAAATTTACTGCTCATCCCGTTTAGAAAAATTCCCTGACCCGAACGTTCTTTCCAGAACTCCCGCAGGAGAAATTCTCATGACCGTGCGCCTGACCAAAATCATCGCCACCCTCGGACCCGCAAGCGGCACCAAAAAAAATATCAAAGAACTGGTTAAAACCGGGGTCAACCTGTTTCGCCTCAATCTCTCGCACGGCGATCATGAAGTCGTCCGTCAATGGATCAGCTGGATACGCGAGGCCGAGAAGGAACTGAAAACCTTCGTCGGTATTCTTCTGGATCTACAGGGACCCAAGATCCGCGTGGGAAAATTTAAAGACGGTTCCATTCAACTGCACCGGGGCCGAGAAATGGTTTTCACCACGGAAAGAGTGATGGGTACAGAATCATTGGTCCCCATCCAGTACGGCAGTTTTCACAAGGATGTTAAACCGGGCGACCAGGTGTTTTTAAACGACGGCAACCTGTGCGTGGAGGTGAAAAAAGTTTCCGGAAAACGGGTGACAGGGGTCGTCAAAGCCGGAGGCCCCCTGTCCGACCACAAGGGAGTGAATCTTCCGGATTCGTCCCTCACCACCAGCCCTTTGACGCCAAAGGACAAGAAGGATCTTCAATTCGGCCTGCAGGAAGGGGTCGATTTTGTGGCCTTGTCTTTTGTGGGAAGAGCGAAAGATATCGACCAGCTTAGGCGCCTGATCCGTGCATCAGGAGGAGATGCGGAAATCATCGCCAAAATCGAGCGCAAACAGGCGGTGGAGAACCTGGAGGAAATCGTGGCGGCCACCGACGGAGTGATGGTGGCTCGCGGTGATCTGGGGGTGGAAATTCCTTTTGCCGATGTCCCGGTCGTTCAACAAAAAATTTTAAAGGCCTGCGCCCAAGAGAGCAAGCCGGTGATCGTCGCCACTCAGATGCTGGAATCGATGATTGTCAATCCCAGGCCCACTCGGGCGGAAGTTTCGGATGTTGCCAATTCTGTCATGTGTCATGCGGATGCCGTCATGCTCTCCGGTGAAACGGCGGTCGGCAAGCATCCGACGGCGGCGGTGAAGGTGATGGTGGAAACGGCCATTAAGACGGAAACCTTTCAGCGGCAAGGCCCGAGAATCATGCGTTGGCATGAATCGGACAGGGAAAATACTTCTATTGCCAGGGGAATCACTTATTCCGCCAATCAATTGGTTGAACTGCTTCAGGCCCGGGCGGTGATTGTTTTCACCCTGAGTGGCGGGACCGCCAGAATGATGGCGTCTCAGAGCCCCATGGTGCCGATGTTCGTGTTTACTTCGAGTCTTGCCAGTGCCAGGCGGTTGACCCTGCTCAGGGGGGCGATTCCTTTTCTCATGGAAAAAAGGAAGGATTTTCTTGAGGATATGGGGGCTTTGTTCCGCATTCTGAAAAAACAGCGTTTGGTGAAAAAAGGGAACCGGGTGGTCATCACCGCCGGCCTTCCTTTTCATATTCCCAACCGGGCCAACGTGGTGCGGGTGGAAAACATTCCATGATTTATCCACCGCTTGAAAACGATTCCTGATAAAATTACTACATGTCGCCCCGCTATTATATAATCTCAGCGATCCTTGTATTAGCCGTCACGGCGGCAATCAGTGTTTGGCGAGAAAAGAAAACCAAGCGCGAGATCCTAGTCGTTCTGGGGCAGGTGATGTTGAGTTTTGCGGCTATCCTGGGAATTGTGGCGGGTGTGGCAAAGCTGATGGATATTTTAGGAATCGCACAGGCAGGGTTTATTTTGTAAAAGGAGCACTTATGGAATTTTCCCCCTTCATGCTTTTCATTCTGTTCTTATCCTTTTTGGGCATTTCCTACTTTATGGGAATGTTGATTCACTCCGCTTTTATGTATGAGGATAAAAATAATATGAAAGGCGATAGCAGGAAAAGCTGGGCTTTATGCATGATCGCGGGAACGGGGATCACCGGCTGGATGTTTTATTACGGGTATTATATGAATTTTGTTCGCTGAGAGATCTTTCCTGGTGCGCAATGAAAACACCGTCAAAGGTCAACGGGACAAAATTTCGATCAACCGGTCACAATCGTTTTTGTAGGTGAGAAATTCTTCCCGGTCGTCGTCTTCCAGATCGTCCGACAAATGTTCTTCAAGCAATTCGATCGCGTCATTCAATCCTCCGGCCACAATATCCAGATCGGTTTCGCTCAAGGCGTAAAGCGATGAATTGTGTTTGAGCTTGTCAAAAACCCGGGTGTACTTTGCTTTATATTCAAAAAGGGTGCTCCGTTTTTTATCGGAAACATTTCCTTTGAGTTCTGTGTTCATATCAGAAATGGAATCGTTCAAAGCCATTTTGATGGTTTCGATATCTTTTTCATTGATTGAAGCTAAGGATTTCATTTTCTCCCTTCCTGAAAAAATCAAGAATGATGATGGTTAGCATTTCATGAGCCAAGGGGCAGGGTGTTGGCAACCAAGAAAAACCGAACGCACTGCTACTAACCCACTCATATAATATAACTTAATTTACCCGATATTTTCATCGAAGAAATTAAAAATTTTGATTTCAGAGAATTGGATGAAGGCCGGAAAATTCGTTGGAAGGGTGTTCCCGAAAAGGACAGTGCTGGGTTTGCAATGAAAAACGCTGGTTTGCCCATAGTAACTCGGACAAACCAGCGGTTGGAAACATCGATGGAGGGAAACATCGATGGATTTTAAGGGTTTACTTTAATTTCCACCTTTTTGGGTTTTGCGATCTCCTTTTTCCCCAGAGATACTCTCAGAATTCCGCTCTCCAGTTTGGCGGTTACTTTTTCAGGGTCGACCTGTTCGCCAAGACGGAAACTGCGCTCGAAATTCTGTGACCGAAATTCCCTGATGTTAAAATGTTCATCATTTTTTTCACTTTCCTCTTTCACATGGCCCCGCAGGCTCAAAACGCCGTCCTTGATTTCCACATCGATATTTTCATCCACCCAGCCCGGAACCTCGGCGGTGAGGGTGAATTCGTTCTCATTCTCGACGATGTTCACCTTGGGATAGGTGGACTTCGCGTTTTCAGTGGGAAAGAAATCCGCCAGAGTGTGGCTGAAATAGGGTTCCCAACCGCTGTTGAACCAAGGGTCTATGTTTTTACCTGGGTTGTAGGTAGTCAGTTTCATTTTAAAACCTCCTTTATTAATGACAAAATTCAAGATGGGTCATGACCTTGTTGTTTGCCCTTCGTAATATAGATAGAATTGAAATGTGCGTGTGTCAAGGTGTGATGGAAAAATAAAAAAGCCTGATTTTTCAAAGGGTTTTAAAGGGGTTTGCTAAATGGAAAGAACATCGGTAGAAAGGTTTGGAGGAGAAATGCGGTTGGGCGAAAGGAAATTCTACGAGAAATTTAAATGCTTGGTTTATTTTTAGGTTTGTGAGCGAAGCGAAAGTTTTTGCGGCGTAGGCGTCTGGCCCCTGATCCGGTTGCCGAGAATTCGCTCCCTGCGGAAGAGGGCCGTTTCGGGATCGAACTGGGGAGCCGCTGATTAAGAGCTTGTCTCCTTTTACTTTGTGGAACAACGTTGCAACCAATTTCCAATTCCAGTGGTGAAACACCCTATGCCGGCCCAATGAATTGTTCCCTCTGGGCTTTAAAACGTGCAACTTTTGCGCGGCCACGGATAAAATCGCGAAAATGCAAGGGATCGGCATTCTGATCAAAAACAGACTTGTATCCTCCAGGTTCTGACACGCCTTTCCTTACCGGCCGTAGTAAGCTGATCTATTAAAATTTTTCAGGATAGAATCCAAATCAGATATAGTTTCTTAAGCTGCAAGATGTTTTGATTTTTTGAAAATGGCCGCAATTGGAATCTTTGAAAACGTTTCTCAGAAGGTATCGCTAACTGTAGTTAAAATTCTCGGAAATGAGGGAGAAATGCAGGGAAATATAGGTTGGAGGCTTGGAGAGGGATAAAAAAGAGTGCGGCCGAAGAAACTCCTAATATGTTTATTTGTAAAGGTTTGCGAAAAAATAAAAAACTGTTTTTTGAAATTTGGCGAATTTAGACCACTGAAATGGAATTCAAGAGGTCAGCGGTTCGACTCCCCTGCAGTTGACCTGCCGGAAATTCTTGATAAAAATGGTAAAAGCGATTGTTTTTTTTTCATATCAAGACT
The DNA here is from genome assembly GCA_021604505.1 of Nitrospinaceae bacterium. Classification (NCBI taxonomy): domain Bacteria; kingdom Pseudomonadati; phylum Nitrospinota; class Nitrospinia; order Nitrospinales; family Nitrospinaceae; species Nitrospinaceae bacterium. The sequence goes on from BQJC01000001.1 coordinate 453,142, forward strand.
AGAATTTTTCTTTCTTTTTGTTTCAAACAGAACAGAATAGGCATTCTGGGATTGAGTTTAACTTTTTAACATAGCCTGTGGGGTGTTTGACTCGTTCAGTTTGTGAGGGCAGTCGCAGCACAAGCCAACCGCGTTACTAGCCATTTCATTGGAGATGTGGTAAAGCGGTTGTTTTTTTGTTTCTGAAACAAGAATAAGTCATTTTATACGAGTACGATTTCAGTGAAGCTCCTTTCCCCGGAAGATCGTGATCAGGTTCGGCAAATGGTATTGAATGCCAGTGAGCCAATTACGCCGTTTTGGCCCATGCGGACGATGATTGCGGAGAATCCCATTCACGGGCTGGAATATCTGCCGTTTGATCAGGCTGTTCGAAAAGGCAGGGATCTCCTTGGTGGAAGTGGGTATCTCGCGAATGAGGAGTATCGCAAATTTCACCGAAATGGCCGTATTCCCCAAGAGAGTTTTGAACGCGCCTTTTCCAGGGTTGGGCCTCGCCCGGATGGGCAGGTTCCCATTGCAGTGGGAAGTCGCAAGGTTACTCCGGAAGAGATTTGGCAATTACACGTACTTTTTGGCTTCGAGGATTTGCCACCGTCTCTTTTAGAATGGGAGTTGCATGGTGGTGGAGCGACAAAACGGTTCCGGCAGGATCTTTCAGGAAAATCCCGGAAACAAATCCTTGAACGAACCATCAAAGAATGTGAGCCGTGTCGGGAGAATCCGGAGGAGGGTTACCTGACGAAATTATGGGAGGGTGTGTTAGACACCCTTGAGTTATCTGAATTTCATGCTTCACCTCAATACCCTGAGGATACGCATTCGCAAACGTCTGCACCCATTTCCCTGCCGCCTCAAAGGACCATCAGCGATTGGGTCGATGATTTGACTGAGGGAGGGGGGGGCGACCAAATCAATGATCAACTCATCAAATGGGTGACAGCGTTCCTTGACGAAGGATTAGCCGGCTGGAAAATGCCTGGCCGGGAAGAAGGTTTCTACTCAGTATGGAGGAAGCTGGCGCAGAAAGATTTTTCGGGAAAACTTCTCGGAATTACGGATTACGCCCAAAAGATTCATAGCCTTCCTCACGCTCCAGAGGACGCGATCCTTTCCAGCCTGCACCAACTTGAAATTCCCGAAGAACAATGGAAAGATTATCTCTCAAGGCAACTATCATTATTGCCAGGCTGGACGCGCTACATACGGTGGCTTGGAGAACACCCAACATACCATGCGCAACACAAACATCCCATTGACACCACACAATATCTGGCCGTGCGTTTATTCTATGAAGTGGAGTTGACCAACATCAAGTGCCAGCGAGAATGGGGGATCGATGGGACGGTTTCTAACCTGACGGCCTATTGGAATGATCGACCCGAAGAATACCACCAACAAATGGGGCATGGAAGGCAATCCGGAGATCCAGCCATACAGATGATATGCCGGCAAGCCTGGCGATTATTCCATTTGGCACAGTTTCTTGAATTGTCTCCAGGAGAAGTTCGCGATCTCTCGCTTACCGATGCCCAGATGTTGTTGCAATGGATAGATCAATTTCCTGCCGATCAGCATGGAAGGGTATGGATTGAGGCGTACGAACATTCCTTTCGAGAGAAGCTGCTGAAGAATATTTCAGCGCATCGTGGAAAGGTGCCCGAGTGGGAAACTCGTCCCCATGCACAACTGGTTTTCTGTATAGACGTACGCTCTGAATCGTTTCGTCGACATCTTGAAGCCCAAGGTCCCTATGAAACGTTTGGGTTTGCAGGGTTTTTTGGCATTCCCATTAACCATCAAGCTTTTGACAGCAACCAACGGGCCGTCTTATGTCCGGCGCTATTGACACCAAACCATGCGGTGACGGAAATACCCCGACCGGAAGAAGGAGCGGCGTTAGAGAAATATTCTTCCGTTACTCGCTGGGGCCAACTGGGGCACCATTTTTTTCACGATCTCAAGCATCATCCTATTGGGTCGATGATGCTGATTGATGTGTTTGGGGTCTTTTTTAGTCTGGGGTTGGTGGGCAAGACCTTTCTCCAAAAGACCTATCGTGCAATGACCTCCACGATCCAGAGTTGGTTGACGCATAGGGTTCCAACCCAGATCTCAATTTCCACGCCATCCGATCCTCAAAATCCCAGGATCGGAGAAGTGAATGCGGAAGGGATTCCAGACGGGCTTTCTCGGGGATTTTCTCTTTCGGAACGAGCGGCATTTATTGAAAATGGTTTGCGGGCTATGGGCCTCACCAAAAATTTTGCGCGGTTGGTGTGCCTCTGTGGCCATGGGAGTGAGACGGACAACAATCCCTATTATGGGGCATTGGATTGCGGGGCTTGCGGGGGAGCACCGGGCGATGCAAGTGCGCGGGTTTTTGCCGCCATGGCGAATGAACCGGAAGTTCGCCGCATCCTCAAGGAAAATGGATTGCCGATTCCCGATGACACCTGGTTTCTTCCGGGGAAACATAACACGACGACGGATCGGGTCGAGTTTTACGATCTGGAGGAATTGCCTGATTCGCATAAAGAAGATCTGCAGATGTTGAACAGGGATCTCGAAAAAGCGGGTGCGAAGCAGGCGCTTGAGCGATGCCATCGCATTCCCGGTGCTCCGGCTGAACTTTCTCCAGAGCAGGCGTTTGCTCATGTAGATGAACGCAGTTGCGATTGGGCGAATACCCGGCCGGAATGGGGATTAGCGGGCAATGGAGCGTTTCTGATTGGAAGACGACAACTGACCAGAGGATTGGATTTAGAGGGTCGGGTTTTTTTGCATTCTTATGATCCTGTTGCTGATCCTCAAGGTGCCATCCTCGAAAACATCATGACCGCGCCATTGATTGTCGGCGAGTGGATTAGTACGGGTTATTATTTTTCTGCAGTTGATCCATGGAAATATGGAAGTGGGAGTAAGGTGTTACACAATGTCGTTGGGGGTGTGGGGATGATGCTGGGAACCCAAAGTGATTTGCAGATGGGATTTCCCTTGCAGACGGTCAATGACGGGGACATTCACTATCATGAGCCGATGCGGCTCTTAGCTGTGATCGAACAGGCGCCGGGTATAATCTCATCTATCATCCAAAAACACTCGATCCTCCAACAGTTGTTTCATAATCAATGGATTAATCTTGTTGCCCTGGATCCCAAAAGTTTTGAATTTCACCGGTACAATCCAAATGCGACGTGGGAAACGGTTCATGTTCCCTAATTAGACATTTATTGAATACAGGCGCTTGGGCCGTTATAAGAATACGGGTGTTTAATTCTAAAACTCCGGCTGGTTTTTTATAAGAATAATCGAAAATACTGAGGCACTGAAGTTAAACCCGTATTTGATAATTTTATGGCAACTCGATCTAGACCCGTATCATCAGCATTCCTGTTATTAAAAGCCATGGCGCTGTTTGTGTTTTGGATTTTTTTATCTGCCAGCTTTGAATGGATTCATCTTGTTTTGGGGCTTACGTTTTCCCTCGCTGTCGCCTGGATCAACTCTGGTCATTCGCTTTTTGTTCCGAAATTTCGTTTGTGGCTCAGAATCCTCCTTTATCTTCCATGGCTTTCTTATAAAATTGTTGAAAGCAGCGTTCATTTGTCCAAGCTTATTTTGCACCCTGCGCTTCCCATTGCTCCTCAATTGATTTCTGTGGATTCAAAACTGCGCCACCACGGAGCCATTGTTCTTCTAGGTAATTCCATTACGTTAACCCCTGGAACCATCACCGCGGAGGTTGACCGTAATAAACTCGTTGTTCATGCGATAGATAAAGTTTCAAGCGAGGATGTTGCAAGCAGGCAGATGGAAATGAAAATTGCTGACATTTTTAAGGACGAAGAGCCGGATTTATGAAAACCTTTCTTCTTTACGTTATGGTGTTGCTGGCGCTTCTCATTGGTGCGTATCTGTACCGTGTCCTGCGGGGCCCCACAATTTTTGATCGTGTGTTGGGTCTCAATGGAATTTCCACCAAGGCAATTATTTTGCTTATTGTCATTGGTATGTATTTTGGCCGAGTCGATATGTTCATTGATATCTCGACGGGGTATGCCCTGCTAAATTTAGTCGGAGCGCTTGCCGTGGCCAAATTTTTGGAACAAAAGGGACATCCGTAGCATGGATATACTTTCCATTATTTTTATTGTGGCGGGATTATTTTTTCTGATCGTTGCGGCGATTGGTGTGGTTCGACTGCCCGATGTGTTCAGTCGTTCTCATGCCGTATCATTGACGGATTCCTTAGGGGCTTTTTTGATGTTAATTGGAATGTCCTTGCATGAGGGACTGGACAAAAATACGCTGAAAATTCTTGTGGTGTTGGCCTTGCTGTATATTCTAAATCCAGTCATTGCCCATGCCACGATTCGCGCGGCTCTCCGGTCTGGTATAAAACCCTGGAAAAAGGAAACCCCATGATTTTTCCATATGAAATTCCTTTGCTCCTTCTCCTGCTTATTACGGCCGCTGGCGCCATCATGGTTAAGGACTTGATAAGTGCTGTTCTGCTCCTGGGTTCTTATAGTTTTTTCCTGGCCTTGGTATGGGCGGGCCTCGGAGCTGTGGATGTCGCCTTCGTGGAAGCCGTCGTAGGAGCCGGGCTAGCCACTGTTTTGTTTCTATTAACTCTATTCGGTACGGCGCCCAAAGACAATCGGCTTCGGCGCCCTCCTCCTTCTCTGATAACGTTAATTGTTTTTCCTCTCTTGGGAGTTCTTTTGCTCTATGCCGCGAGCGATCTTCCTGAGTTTGGAGACCCGAATTCTCCAGCGAGTGTTCGTATTTCGCCAGTCTATCTCGAGCAGAGCTATACCGATACCCACACCCCGAATGTTGTGACTTCGGTACTGATGGACTATCGATCGCTTGATACGATGGTCGAAACGGTCGTAATTTTTGCGTCCGGCATTGCATGTGCCTTACTGCTTAGGAGACATGGATAATGATACGCCCGCACGACAGCATTATCGTTCATACCTTAGGGCGCTTTCTCATTCCGGTGGTCCAAATTTTTGGTTTGTATGTGTTGTTTTTTGGGCAATACGGACCTGGCGGAGGCTTTGTGGGTGGGGTGATTCTGGGCACGGGGATGATCTTATCGGTTTTGATTTTTGGTCATGACGCTTCCCGCAGTCAAATCGTCAAAAAGGTTTTGCACGGTGATGGGGTCGGAATGCTGATCTACGCAGGGGTAGGTGGTTTGTGCATGATTGGAGGTGGAGAGTTTCTCAATTATGCGAATTTGGAAATTCCAGGTTTAGAAACTGCTTCTCGAAGATCTTTAGGAATCGTACTCACTCAAATCGGTGTGGCATTAGATGTTGCGGTAACAGCCGTTTCCATTGTGTTTAGCTTATCTGCTGAAGAGATTATCGAGGATTCAATAAATGGTTGACGCATTATTTACGGTTTTGCAGCGACCCAATTTTTTGACATTTGTCATCCTTTTTTTGTGGGGCTTTTATATCATGGTCACGCGATTCAATCTCGTAAAGAAACTCATCGGGTTGTATCTGGTGCAAACCAGCGTGATCTTTTTCCTGGTGTCTATTAGTGCGAAGAAGGACGCGACGGTTCCCGTGCTCTTGTCTACCACGGAGCCGGTGCAAGCGGCCAGTTACTTGAATCCCTTACCTCATGTCTTGACGTTAACCGCCATTGTGGTTGGCGTGGCGACCACCGGTGTGGGATTAGCCCTGTGCGGGGCGATCTATCGGCAATATGGAAGCCTTGATGAAGAAAAAATTCTTGAAAAATTAGAATGAGTCACCAACTTCCAGCCATCCTATTCCTTCTCCCGTTGTTTGCTGCTATTTCCATGCCGGTGGTTTGCCTTAAACACCGTCACTGGAGCCAGCCAATTTCTGTGGCAGTTCTCGCGGCTATGGTTCTTGTCTCTGTTTTGAACCTCCAAAACGTCCTTCATCATGGAGAAGTGCGGTATGTGTTCAGTGGGTGGACGGTACCCCTCGGCATTGAGTGGGTGGCCGATGGATTCGCAAGTGTCATCTTAGCGTTATTTAGTGTCTTGGGTTTGCTGGGTGTGGTGTTTACGGGACCCACTTCCCCAAAGGACCTGGGTGGCCGAATCGTTCATTATTATACGTTGATTTTGCTGTTAGTATCCTCTTTGACTGGCATTGTTTTCGCTGGCGATTTATTCAATCTGTTCGTGTTTTTAGAAGTTGCGGCTATCTCGAGTTACGCGCTTATTGGTGTCGCTGGCGGGAGAGCGCTCTTTGCAGCCTATCGCTATCTTATATTGGGAACCCTTGGTGCTTCCCTTTATCTTTTAGGAGTGAGCTATCTCTATGCGGTGACTGGCACACTGAATATGGCGGATATGGCCGAAAAAATTCCCCTTTTATTACACTCTAAAGCGGTCGTGGGTGGATTGCTTTTTATGTTTATTGGCTTGGGGATCAAGATGGCCTTAGTCCCGTTTCATGCCTGGTTGCCCGAGGCCTATACCCATGCTCCTTATTCTATTTCCCCTATCCTGGCTTCACTGGTCACTAAAGTAGCGCTATTGGCTTGGGTCAGAATAATCTATTGGGTCTTCAATGCGTCCATTGTTATAGATGATATTCCGGTTTTGCTACTGGTGGCCGTTGTTGGAGCATTAGCGGCGGTCATCGGCGCAAGCCTGGCCTTGGCCCAGAGGGATCTTAAAATGATCTTCGCTTATGGAGGGATTTCGCACATCGGCATCATTCTTACTGGAATCGGTCAAGGCAACCCAACCGGGTTTGTCGGAGGAGTTTTTTATTTATTGAACGATGCCGTTATGCAAGCCAGCCTGTTTTTTTTAGCAGGCGTGGCGTTTTGTCATTATGGGGTCAGAACGATTGACGACATGGGGCGTGTTGGGAAACAGGCCCCTTGGCTTACGGGGTCTTTAATTATTGTGGCCTTAGGCATGATTGGCCTGCCTCCGACGGGTGGATTTTTTGGCAAATGGTACATCATTCTTGGAGCGTTAGAAGCGGGCAATTATTTTTCGGTCGCGGCGGTGCTGCTCGCCACGCTCTTGACGCTTGCCTATTTCGTCAAACTGTTTGAGTCCATTTTCCGCCAACCATCAACTCGAGTGGAAGTTCCGTCTGGTATAATTCCCCTCTCATTTAAACTGACTCTGGGCGTCACGTCCGCCGCTATCATGATTCTTGGTTTGTATAGTTCTCCCATTATTCAACTGTTGTTGAGCCAGGCTCTGCCACCAGGTCTTTGAGGGAAATTATGGCTCTTTTCGTCCTCATTCCTTTGCTTCCTCTTTTGGCTTCCCTCATTCTTCTGCTTGGGGGACGTCGTTGGGGTGAGAACAGTCACCGGATCGGGATTCCTGCCATCGGTTTATCCTTTCTGTTATCCGTTGTCGCTTTCATTGAAGTGTTGAGAAATGGACCATTCACTCTTTCTCTTTATCGCCTCTTACAATCGGGTTCCCTGACCATTGATTTAACTCTATACGTGGACCAATTGACGGTCCTGCTTTTGCTCCTGGTCACAGGAGTGAGTGGGGTGGTGCATGTGTATTCCTCTCGCTACATGATAGGAGAGTCACAATATAATCGTTTTTTCGCCGTCATTGCCTTGTTTACTTTTTCTATGATTTTGTTGGTCATGAGCGGCAACCTCTTGATTTTGTTGATTAGTTGGGAGGTTATGGGGGTCTGTTCCTATCTGTTGATTTCTCACGCGGCAGAGCGACCTTCAGCTTGCCGGGCAGCCACCAGAGCTTTTCTGGTCAACGCAATCGCGGATGTCGGATTAGGTTTTGGCATCATTCTAACCTTTTATACCTTCGGTACACTCGATATACAGACGATACTTTCTCAGGCTGAAGGCATGCAGGACACCACCATCAATATCTTAGGGTGGATGGGTTTGGACCTTCAAATCTATCCCGTGACGCTGATTCCCTTCTTCCTTTTTATCGGGGCTATGGGAAAATCAGCGCAAATACCGTTCCACGTTTGGTTGCCCGGGGCGATGGAAGCTCCGACTCCGGTCTCGGCGCTTATTCATGCGGCCACTATGGTGAATGCGGGTCCGTTTTTGTTAGTGCGATTGAGTCCGTTGATGGTTCTTTCTCCATACGCCATGACGTTCATTTTCTTTATTGGCGCCATGACCGCGGTATTTGCCGGGATCGTTTCCTTGACGCAATCGGACATCAAAAAGATTTTGGCCTATTCCACAATCAGTCAAATCGGGTTCATGGTCATGGCCTGTGGTTTGGGTGCGTTTGCAGTAGCGATTTTCCACCTTCTTGCCCATGGGTGCTACAAAGCGTTCTTTTTTCTATCGACCGGCAATGCGTTGCGGTCCGTGGAACGGAGCCTTGGGCATGATGAGCATGAGCACCCTGTCTCTGAGGGCATGGGGATCTTATATGGCGGGGCCCTGGTGTTGGCGTTACTCCCGCCACTCGTGCTGTTTTCAGGACCGTATGAATATTTGTGGGGAATCACGGGGTTTGTTTCTGCTACGATCGGATTCAAAATCATTGGCTTAATCACGGTATTTGTGGCTTCTCAATATCTTTTTAAAGGCGTCACTTCGCTTTTTGCCCACGGTCCAAAGACGTACTGGCCCGCTTCAGGACAGCATGGTCTGGAGACGCAATCTGTTCGGCCACAGCTTTTAAATGGTTCCATTATAACGGGCCTTTTTCTGGCTGTGGTTTTTGCAGGTGGGCTAATGACTCTGTTTTGGAGTTGGTTCGCCGACTTTCTTGCTCCGGCTTTGACCTTTTCAGGAGACACATTGGGCGAAGGTGCCCCCGAGCAGGGGTTTCCTTTTTGGTTGGTGGTTTCACTTGGCATCGCAGTGGCGGGGTGGGTCTATGCATACTCAACACAGGTCCGGTCCCAACATCAGGTCTTAAGAGCAAAGGGGATAAGCACTCGATGGTACGTCCTGTTTTGGAATAAAGGTTATTTTGATGAGATCTATGATGCCTATCTGGTCACCCCAACCATTCAGTTCGCACGCTGGTTGTGGCGAAATATTGATATAAGGGTTATAGATCGTTTCATCCATTCAATCGCAACTTATTCTGTATATTTTGCAAGGTGGTTGTGGGGAATTGTTGATATAAGGGTTATAGATCGTTTCATCCATTTTATAGCGGCTTATTCTGTGTATTTTGCCGGGTGGTTATTGAGAATTGTTGATATTCGCGCGTTGGAGGGGAAAGTAGGAAAAGTAGCAGGACAAGTTAATGCTACGGGGAAATTACTGCAAGAGATGGAATCCCGTACCATCCAACACCAATTATTAGTAATGGTGTTTTGGTTAGTGGCGATGACTGGCCTGTTGTATATCTTGGTTTAACGAGTTCCTGATTTGTATCCCTAGTATAAGAAATGGATCTGGTTGCGAATGCTCATGCGTCATTTTGCTAAGGCTGACTTGAAAAGACGGGAGATTGCTTCTTTGGTAGGCAGGAGGGTTCTTTAATGAATATATTGATGGATCATCTGATCAGTTGGATGATCGCTGTTCCTGTTTTAGGAATTGTCAGTCTGGGATTTGTGCGCGATGAAGGGTCGATGCGACGAACTGCCTTTGGCTTCACAATGGTGGAGTTTTTCCTTTCGCTGGTACTCTGGAAGAATTTTGATTTAACCCAGCAAAGCATGCAGTTTGTTGAACGCGTGGAATGGATGCCCACGTTCAATATTCAGTATGCGGTTGGTGTGGATGGCATCAGTATTCTATTGGTGGTACTCACAGCCTTGCTTAGTCCACTCTGTGTCCTTTGTTCGTGGACGGGAATTACAACTCGAGTGCGAGCCTTCCTCTCGCTGATCTTGTTGGTTGAAGGCGCCATGATTGTGGTCTTTACCGCCCTGGATCTTTTCCTGTTTTTCATGTTGTGGGAATTGACCATGATTCCCATGTATTTCATGATTATTCTCTGGGGGGGACCGAATCGTATTGCCGCCGGGCTTAAATTCGTTTTATACAGTCTGACGGGAAGCTTACTGCTACTGGTGGGAATACTGGGTGTTTACCTTAATGGAGGACATACCTACGATCTGTTGGTGTTATCTGAACAAACCTTTTCCTCCAGCACGCAATTCTGGTTATTCCTGGCGTTCTTTCTGTCTTTTGCCATAAAAATGCCAATGGTTCCCTTTCATACGTGGCTCCCTGACGCGCACTCCGAAGCGCCTACGGCTGGCAGTGTGATTCTGGCTGGGGTGCTGTTGAAAATGGGGGGGTATGGCTTTTTACGTTTTTGTTTGCCGATGTTTCCAGAGGCTTCGGCGAATTTCGCACCCTATATTTTGTGGTTGTCGGTCATAGCCATTATCTATGGCGGGTATCTGGCCCTGGCGCAGTCAGATCTTAAAAAGCTTGTGGCCTATTCTTCAGTTTCCCACATGGGTTTTGTCACTCTCGGAATTTTTGTTTTCAATAGCCAGGGCATCCAGGGGGCCGTCTTGCAAATGTTTAATCACGGGATCACGACCGCGGCCTTATTTATTTGTGTTGGACAATTATACGACCGCACTCACAGTCGAGCGATTTCTGATTACGGCGGCTTGCATAAACCCATGCCAAGATTTGTCGCATTGTTCTTTTTATTTTCAGTCGCCGCCTTCGGGCTGCCAGGCACCTGTAATTTCATTGGCGAATTTTTAGTCTTAGTAGGAACTTCCTATGTCAACTTTTTCATGGTTCTTATTTCTATGGGCGGTATTGTTTTGGCTGCTGCCTATATGTTGTGGATGCTCCAAAGGGTGGCCTTGGGAGAGTCAAAGACAGAAGCCGCCAAAGTGCTCCCGGATTTATCGAATCGGGAATTGGCTACGCTGATTCCATTGGCTGTCCTCGTATTGGGTATTGGATTGTATCCCGGACCCTTGATGGAGATGATGGATGCGAGTGTGATTCACCTCATCCAACAAACCACAGGGCTGCAGGGGGCTGAAGTGCTTCACGGGAAAAACTAACTATTAGAAATGCGCTGCCTCATTACAAATCTTAACAGAACCGTCTAAAAGGGCATGCCCCTGCCCGCAAAAACTCCACGATAAATTTCCCCTGCGCGGATTCCTTCTTTGTGCAAAATGCCAGCACCTTGTAACTGCCGGATGGTTTAAAGGCAGGGTTGATCGCTATCCATTTTATCTTTGCCACAAAAAAATTGCCCGGAGTATAGGAGATCTGTGCGTAAGGAAAAGGTCGAGGGAGGGTTTGAAGAACTGCCTCTTGATCTCCGACCTTCCCAGAACCTGAATTTTGTGGCTACCGGGATGTTTCGGGAATTGTGAGAAGATCGGCTGAAACTCTCAGTCGAAGAAACGGCTTCAATCGGGGAAGAACTGCGGCACATTGACCGGCTAGGTTGGACGGTTTGTGGGCCGGATTATGAAAACCGGCAGTCCGGCCTTGATCTCTGCCTACGAACATCAGGTAAGAAAACGGCAAGAAAAGAAGATTGGGTTAAGTGAAAAAATCCAGAAAAGCGGTTGTCCGCTGAATAGCCTGGAGGATACTTCTCGAACCGCTGCATTGTCGTTTCCCTTCTCGTATTCAGACGATTTGAAGGGGAACATTTAGGCGATGGTGGGCCCAGCAGGTTTGCGGCCCCATCATTGCCATTAATGAAGTTTGGGCAGATGAAATGGTTCTTAAAGGAAAAGAGGCCTTAAGAACGTATTGCTGAATCATCTGTTGCGTATGGAAGGTTGTGTCTTTCATAAGACAATTTTCCAGCTAAAACTGGATTTACCAAGACTCAATTCAAGGCATACCACCGTTAAGAAACCATATCTTTTAGGGTTAGAATGCCGGCCACTTTGCCAAATTTAGTGATAACGAGATGTTTGATCTTTTTTCTTAACATAAATTCATTGGCATCTCTACGGGTTATGTAGTGGTCCCTGGTTAAAAGGGGTTTTGACATGACGGAATTAATTTTTGTGGTTTTAGGGTCTAGACCGGTTGCAACGACTCTCTGTATTATGTCTGTTTTTGTAATAATCCCCACATAGTCTTCATTTTCTTTTACCAGGAGGGAACTTATTTTTTTTCCGCCTAATAATATCGCGGCCTCTTTGACCGACGATTGAGCATCAATGTCAACAATAGATGAAACCATAAAGTCTGCAATCTGGTCCTTATCCATATCCAACCTCCCTTCCTTTTTTAAAAATAAAAAACCTGGTGAAACAAAGAATAAAATAGCTCTCGACAATATCAATGTACCCTAAAGCGAATTTATTATACACGCTATCCCTGTTTGCCAAGGATGAACTCATGATTTTCTTTTTGAGGCAACAATATTTTTCGATGCTATATTAAAGCTAGAAGTGACTCTAAAAACTAAGAGTACGTCGGATTTAATTTATTCTTGTTATAGTACTTTGTATAAATGCCAAGCCCTGAAATGATTGAAAAGGATACCCATGCCCACTCTTAAATTTTTAGGCGCGATTCAACAGGTAACAGGCTCATGCTATTTGGTAGAAACAACACAAGGGAAAATTCTTCTGGACTGCGGGATGTATCAGGGGGAAATGAGACTTGAAAAAATCCCGGAAAAACATTTTGGGTTTGATCCAAAGTCTATAGACGCCGTTATCTTATCCCATGCCCATCTTGATCATTCCGGCCTGCTACCGCGACTGACTCGCGAGGGTTATCGCGGTCCTGTCTTCGTCACGGAACCTACCCGCGACCTGCTGGGAGTGATGCTAAAAGACGCGGCCTTTATTCAAGGGAAAGATATTGAATGGGAAAATAAATGGAGGCGGCGCGCGGGGAAAGAGCTCATTGAACCTCTTTACGATATTAAAGACGTGGAAAAGGTGCTTGGGCTTTTGACAGCCGTAGGTTACAACCAGCGCACTCCAGTTATTTCTGGAGTTGAGGTGCGTTTTCGCGACGCCGGACATATCATCGGTTCGGCTATCGTGGAGCTATGGGTCAACGAAAACGGAAATAGCAAGAAAATAGTGTTTTCCGGTGACCTGGGCAATCACAGTTCTCCTCTTCTGCATGATCCTGAGATCATAGAAACGGCGGATATTTTATTGATGGAGTCTACCTATGGGGACCGCGATCACAAAAATGCGGATAAGACTTTAGAAGAATTCAAACAGGTCTTGAATGCGGCGATAGAGGACGGTGGGAACATTTTTATCCCATCCTTTGCCGTGGGACGCACTCAAGACCTTCTTTATCATTTGGGAAGGTTTTATCGTGAAGGAGCCTTGAAACAGCAAAAAGTGTTTCTTGACAGTCCGATGGCGACCAATGTGAGTGAGATTTATGCCCGGCACAGCGCTCTTTATAACGAGGAAGATCCGGAGTTTAACAAAGCTATCCTGATCGGGTGGGAAAACTGGCTGCCAATTCTGACATATACCTGTACCACCAAAGAATCCATGGCGCTCAATAATATTAAGGGCGGCGCAATCATAATTGCCGGTAGCGGGATGTGTACAGGCGGACGAATACGCCATCACTTTAAACACAACCTTTGGCGAAGTAAAAGTCATATTATTTTCGTTGGGTTCCAGGCACGGGGAACGCTTGGGCGGACCTTGGTCGATGGCGCCAAGCAAGTGAAATTCATGGGGCAAGAATTTGCGGTAAAGGCTAAGGTTCATACTCTTGGCGGTTTTTCGGCCCATGCCGGGCAGAGCCAATTGCTTGATTGGGCGGGCCGATTTCAGGAAAAGCGGCCTCACCTGTATCTGGTGCATGGGGAATTGAACAAGATGTTGGTATTGCAAAATAAATTTCACGAAAAATATAACTGGTATGCAAATATCCCGGCTCCCGGTGAAACCATCGCATTTTAAAAAATGTGAAGCTATAAATAATGATCGACCCCTCCGCAAGCGGACGGGGTATCCGCCAAAGGTTTTATTTTAAAATCCGTAGCAAGCTACGGGGAATTAAACCCACTGGTGGAATTAAAACTTTTTTCATAATTGTGGGAATAACGCATAGCAGTTTTTGACCTATTTTCTGTCAAGACCAGTGGAGACTTGAGACTATGGATACAGATCAACCTGCAAATACTCCGTGGCACACAAAAGAAATCCCGGCACTTCTGGCCGAACTCGCCGCCACCGAAAAGGGCTTGACCCTGGAAGAAGCAGACAAACGACTCAAAACGCACGGCCCAAACAAACTCCCCCGCAAACCCCCGCCCACCCTATGGCAGTTATTGGGTCGACAGTTTAAAAGCGCACTCATTTACATTTTAGGTTTGGCGGCTCTGGTTTCATTTTTGCTCGGAGATTTTACGGATGCATTTTTCATCGCCGCTGTTCTCGTTTTAAACGCATTGATAGGCGGAATACAGGAATGGCGGGCGGAACAAAGCGCGCAAGCCCTGCAAAAACTTCTTCAAATCCGCGCTACCGTTGAAAGAGATGGAAGCATTCAGGAAATCGATGCCGAAAATGTCGTCCCTGGAGATGTGATTTGGCTGGAATCGGGAAATCGAGTTCCCGCCGACATTCGAATTCTTATGGCCCACGGCCTGGAAGTTGACGAGTCGTTATTGACCGGAGAATCTTTTGGAGTGCTGAAAGACCCGTTATGGTCAGGGAAGAGCGAAACCCCGATGGCAGATCGCCGCAATATTGTTCATGCCGCTTCAACGGTAATACGTGGCCGCGGAAAGGGCGTGGTCGTGGCCACGGGAATGAAAACTGCCATTGGCCAACTTGCCAAAGATGTGATGTCGGCAGGTGGCGGAAAGCCTCCCCTGATTATCCGGATGGAACAGTTTAGCCATATGGTGGCGATAGCTGTTCTTGTAGCTTCCGCCGCTCTGGTTTTGATTGGTATTTTCGGGCATGGTCAAGGACTTAAAGAAATGTTTATGTTTGGCGTGGCTATGGCGGTATCGGCTATTCCCGAAGGATTGCCGGTGGCTATGACCGTGGCTTTGGCTGTTGGATCGTCCCGTATGGCGGCAAGGGGGGTCATTATCCGTCAACTTGCCGCTGTTGAGGGCCTGGGAAGTTGTACCTTCATTGCCAGTGACAAAACCGGCACCCTGACTTGCAACGAACTCACGGTCCGGGAAATTCAGTTGGCCCAGGGGGAAACTTTTAAAGTTACAGGAGAAGGATTTGTCCCCGAGGGCCAGATCCTGTTCCAGGATTTACCTGCAAACCCAGCCCAACATCCCATTTTGGAAGATCTGGTCCGAGCGGCGGTCCTGTGCAATGAAGCGGATTTATATCACCGAGAGGAAACCTGGGTTTGGCGGGGAGACCCTACAGACATAGCGCTTCTGTCCCTGGGGTACAAACTGAATGGCACCCCACACACCGCATTGGAACAGTTCCCACAGGTCAATCAGATCCCATTTGAGCCGGAACACCAGTTCTCCGCTTCTTATCATCAAGTCGACGGAGAAACATTAGCATTCGTTAAAGGCGCTCCCGAACGAATCATTTCCATGTGCGCTATTCCTAAAAATGGCGAGCTTTCTGAAAGGCTCCTTAACGCCGCCGAAAATATGGCTCAACAAGGGTATCGAGTGCTGGCCTTTGCCCAGAGAAAAATTGCCGAACAAATGATTCCTTCACAGGTTCCCTCGGAACCCTCTGATTTAGAGTTTCTAGGATTCGTCGGCATGATTGATCCCCTGCGGCCGGGTGTACGCGAAGCGGTGGCCGCTTGTGCCGCCTCAGGGATTGAGGTTTGCATGATAACCGGGGACCATCCAAAGACCGCTTTGGCCATTGCCCAAGGACTTGGTCTGGCTTCCAATCCAGACCAGGTGGTTACGGGATCGGAGCTGATTGGAAAGTCCGATGAGGAATTGCAAAAAATTGTTCAGTATGCCCGCGTGTTTGCCCGCGTGGCGCCGGATCAAAAACTGAGTCTGGTCAATGCCTTGCGTAATTCAGGACATTTTGTCGCTGTGACTGGAGACGGCATCAACGACGCTCCAGCCTTACGTGCTGCAAATATTGGTGTTGCCATGGGAAAAAGCGGGACCGACGTAGCCCGCGAGGCGGCAGAATTGGTAATCAGTGACGACAATTTTGCAACCATCATCAACGGTATCGAGGAAGGACGCGTCACCTACGACAATATCCGCAAGGTAATTTACCTTCTGATTTCTACCGGCGCCGCTGAGATCGTGATGATTACCCTTGCGGTGATCCTGGGGGTGCCCCTGCCTTTGTTGCCTGTGCAATTGCTGTGGCTGAATCTGATCACCAACGGAATCCAGGACGTGGCCCTGGCATTTGAACCAAGTGAAAGTGACGTCCTGAAACGCCCGCCCCGCCCGCCTAAAGAGCCCATCTTCAACCGCTTAATGATCGAAAGAACCGTCATCGCCGCTTTGGTAATGGGATTGGTGGGTTTTTTCTTTTATATGCACCTTCTGCGATTAGGATGGAGCGAATCCTCTGCGCGAAACGCTCTCCTTCTTCTCATGGTGTTGTTTCAAAACGTTCACATTGCCAATTGCCGATCAGAGACCAAATCCGCATTTTCCATTTCAATTTTCAGTAGTCCCATTCTGTTTTATGGTGTCATCACAGCCTTTTCCATCCATGTGCTTACAATGCACCTCCCTTGGGGACAGAAAGTTTTGCGCACCGAACCGGTTGATTTGTCTACCTGGCTAATGGCCTTAGGTTGCGCCTTTTCCATTTTGGTGATTATGGAAATTCACAAAAGGTTTTGGAATCACTATCATCCCCATACTAAAAATAAAAAAAATCTCGATGGTGAGCCAATTGACCATTAACGCATGGGAACAGTGCAAATATGTTTAGAGGATTCCAAAAATTTATATCCAAGCACAAATTATCTTCCCCTATTTTATGGATCTTTGTTCTATTTCTGGCTGGTGGGATTACCGGGCTGGGTGGGTTCACGTTTTTTTATGGCCAAGGGTTTTCTTATCTGTCCGATGCCCCAAAGGCCTGTATCAACTGCCATATCATGCAATCGGTTTATGACCGATGGAACCATAGCTCCCATAAGGCCGTTGCTACCTGCAACGACTGTCACACACCCAATTTTTTCTTTGGAAAATATATTGTCAAAGCCATAAATGGGTGGAACCACAGTTTGGCCTTTACGACCGGGAATTTCCCCGAGCCTCTGCGCATTACAGGGTTTAATCAGAAAGTCACACTAATGCAATGCCTAAAATGTCACTCGGCATTGGTTTCTTCAATCATGCAGTTTCACGGAAAAGAAGAAATGAATTGCCTGACGTGTCATTCCGGGGTGGGGCATGGAGGAAGGTGAAATCGATTTATTTGTTAGGAGAAAGAGAAATGAAAAATGATTGCGGAAATATTTCTTTCGGACTTTTAATCGCCCTTGGGATTTCTTTTATCCTGGGTGTAGGACTTATGTGGGGAATTGGAGCATTATTGATCAATATCCAGGAAAGAAAAGCAGAGGCCAAAATTCCTTTTCAAAAAGTTGTCGAAATTGGTGAGAATGAACTGGAACCTTCGGTTTGGGGCAAAAACTTTCCGCATCAATATGACACCTTTATAAAGACTGAAGACTCTTCGATCGGGACCCCGTTTGGAGGATCCGTTCCCTACAGCAAGTTGGAGAAAAATCCAGCCCTCATTCGCCTATGGGCAGGTTACGCCTTCAGTAAGGACCACAACGAGGACCGTGGCCATCATCATGCTTTGTCCGATCAGCTTAAAACCCAAAGAGTGACATTGGTTGACCAACCAGGAGGTTGTGCTAATTGTCACGCCGCAGAAACCCCACAACTCATAAAATCCATGGGGTGGGAAGCATTCAACAGCACGCCTTTTAATGATATTAAAGAAAAACTTCATTTAGGAACATCCTGCGCCGATTGTCATGATCCTAAAACCATGGCGCTTCGGATCACCCGTCCCGCCTTCAAAAATGCGATGGAAAAAAGAGGGATAGACATTACCAAGGCAAGCCGGCAGGAAATGCGCAGTTATGTCTGCGCCCAATGTCACGTGGAATATTATTTCGCTGGGAAAGATAAGCTTTTAACTTTTCCCTGGGACGGCGGATTGAGCGTTGAGAATATTGAGACGTATTACGATGCGATCGATTTTAAAGACTGGACTCACAAAGAAACTAAAACGCCCATGATCAAAATCCAGCATCCCGAGTTCGAATTATGGAGTTCAGGAATTCATGCGAAATCGGGCGTTTCCTGTGCGGATTGTCATATGCCTTTTATGAGGCAAGGCGCTATGAAAATTTCAGACCACTGGTTGAGGAGTCCCCTGACAAACATCAATAAAGCCTGTCAAACCTGCCATAAAGCGGACGAGCAATTTTTACGGGACCAGGTCATTACCATTCAAAACCGTACCGCCGAGTTGTTGAGTGTTGCGGAGGATTCTCTTTTAGAGGCCATGGACGCCATTGTAGAAGCCCAAAACAATGGGATACCCGATCATAAATTAGTGGAAGCCAGAAAATTACATAGGAGAAGTGAAATACGTTGGGATTTCATTTCTTCGGAGAACAGCACTGGTTTTCACAGTCCCCAGGAGTCGGCTCGTATTCTCGCCAACTCGATTAATTTTGCTCGCCAGTCACAATTAGCTGCTGTGAAAGCTAAAAAATAAATTTACCGAAGCAAATAGTGAGCAGGCTCAATGAGCTGAAAGTCGAATGCAATACCTAGATTAGTTTTCGATTATCGAATCAGTCAGTTATTATTGTTGATATTTCGGCTCATTTAAAAAGTATGAACATACCTTTTATCAGAAACACAAACCATTGCCTTTTGTAATATGCCGGTCAAATCATTGCGTGTTCTCGTCATCAATTCAGGCAGTTCTTCCATCAAGTTCTGCCTGTACGACATGGAACGGGAGATGCCGCTGGTAGCAGGTACACTGGAACGCATTGGCGAACCCAAAAGCAGCAGCGTTTACCGAAAGTATTCTGCCACGGGTGATGGGGAAGAGCGCAAAGAGAATTTGCCTGTCGCGGATCATTCAGCAGGCCTGAAACAGATTTTGGCTTTTCTGGAAAGCAGCGATTCTCTGGATTCGATGAAACCGCTGCATGCCATCGGCCATCGCGTCGTTCACGGTGGCGAGGTCTTCCAGGCCCCGACGCTCATCGATGAAAGCGTGATTGAGGGAATCCGTGAAATGATGCCACTGGCACCCTTACATAACCCGGCAAATCTGGCAGGCATAGAGGTAACGCATCGGCTTTGCCCGCAGGTGCCGCAGGTCGCGGTGTTTGATACCGCTTTCTTCCGGGCTCTTCCTCCCAAAGCCTATCGCTATGCCCTGCCGGATGAATTGTACAGACATCATCAGATACGCCGTTACGGTTTTCACGGCACCTCACACCAGCATGTCGCCAAACAGGCGGCCAACCATCTAAAACAGCCGTTCGAAAAATTGCGGCTCATCACCTTGCATCTGGGAAATGGCGCCAGTGTTGCCGCAATCCGCGATGGCATTTGCATCGACACCTCCATGGGCATGACGCCACTGGAGGGCCTTATCATGGGAACGCGCTGTGGTGACCTGGACCCTTCCGTGCATTTTTACCTCGCCCGGACACTGGGTATGGATCTCGATGAAATCGAAACCCTGTTAAACCATGACAGCGGAATGAAGGGCCTGTGCGGCGCCAAGGACATGCGCGAAGTGCATCGGTTGGCGGACAGCGGCGACGAACGTGCGCGCCTTGCAATTGATATGTACTGCTACCGGATATGCAAATATATTGGCGCCTATTATGTTACCCTTGGCGGATTGGATGCACTGATATTCACCGCGGGCATTGGCGAGAACGATCCGCTCATTCGTCAGTCAATCTGCAACAGACTGTCCGTATTGGGCATCACACTCGATGGCGGGCGAAACCAGAATGGCACAAACGGAACCTTAAACATCAGCGGAGCAAACAGCAAGGTGCAAGCGCTGGTTGTTCCTGCCAACGAGGAGTTCGAGATCGCCCGCCAGGCTGTATCGACCATAAACAAAAGCAACGCCCATCGAAGATATTGATGATGAATTTTTCAAAAATAAAAACGGGTTGTTTTGCCATGATATCGCGAGTGGGGGTATTTCTGCTCATCTGGTGGATTCTTACCGATGGCGCTCCATCCTCATGGTGGATCGGTGTACCGGCGGTCTTGCTTGCGGGTATTGTCAGCGCAGCGCTGATCCCACCTGTACCTATAGTCTGGTTGGAACTTTTAAAGTTTGTGCCTTTTTTCCTCCTGCATTCTTTGCTTGGTGGTGTGGATGTGGCTCGACGCGCCTTTCAGCCTAACTTGCCTATCGCCCCCGGCCTCATTGAATATCCATTTCAGCTGCCGCAGGGACTACCGCTTGTTTTCATGACCACCATCGTCAATCTGCTGCCAGGTACATTGATCGCTGAATTCGATCAGAGCCTGTTAAAAGTGCACGTGTTGGACAGGCGCAAAGATTTCATGACAGAACTCGAGGCGGTTGAGCAACGTGTGGCCCGCATTTTTGGTACATCCCTGCAGATTTCTGAAGGAGGTTAAAGAAATGATGCCTTTCAAAAACATTCTTTGTGTTTTGGAACCCGGAGAGAAAAGTAAACCCGCCTTGGAACGCGCTGTTACCCTGGCAGAGAACAACCAGGCCAACCTGACGGTCGTCAACGTGATTCCGCGCATCACTGCCGGCATCCAAATGCCGGAAGGCGGTCCCATCTCGGCCACATTGCAAACCGCGATGGCTAGTGACCGTGCGCAGATGATGGAAACTTTGATCGATCCTTACCTGAAACTTGTCGAGATCCAATCCAAGGTGTTAATAGGCACGTCCTATCTCGAAATAGTCCGCGAGGTACTACGCCATGAACACGACCTGGTCATCAAAGCTCCCGAGACCCAGGATTGGCGGGACCGGTTATTCGGCAGTGATGATATGAACCTTTTGCGCCAGTGCCCCTGCCCGGTTTGGCTGATCAAGCCAGGGGAACTGAAGTCCTACAAACGCATCCTGGCGGCGGTGGATGTCGATCTGGATGACGAGGACCCACCGGCGGAGCTGGAATCGCGACGTTCTCTTAACCGGAAGATTCTTGAAAGGGCATATTCTCTGGCGATTTCCGACTTTGCCGAACTGCACGTTATGCATGCCTGGGAGGCGATCGGGGAAAGTGCCATGCGCGGCGCGTTTATGCATAGGCCAGAGGAGAAAATTATGGCCTACGTCGAACAGGTGAGGCGACATCGCAAGGCCAGTTTGGACAAGCTCATGCGCGAAACGACCAGCCATATTGGGAAGGACGCCACGGATTACCTCAAACCACAAACGCATCTGGTGAAGGGTCTGGCTTCCAAAGAGATCCCGGCGTTGGCTAAGCGGATCAAGGCCTCTCTTGTCGTCATGGGCACTGTGGCCAGAACCGGAATTCCGGGATTCATCATGGGCAATACAGCAGAGACGATTTTGGAGCAGATTGACTGCTCCGTGCTCGCGATCAAGCCGCCTGGTTTCGTAACGCCGGTCACTTTGGAGGCCTGAGCACGCGTGCAGATTCTTTACCTCGCATTGGCGCTGTTTCTTCTTGTGAACCTCGGTGCCGGGATGTGGCGTATACTGCGCGGTCCGACCGCTGCTGATCGTATGATGGCGGCGCAGTTATTTGGCACCACGGCAGTGGCCGTGCTACTACTGCTGGCGCAGGCAACTGGAAAACCCGCCCTCAGCGATGTGGCATTGGTGTTTGCCCTATTGGCCGCGGTGACGACGGTGGCTTTCGTGCGGCGAGCCTGGACGGACCAAGGGGCAAACAATGAATCCGAATGATACCCTTTCCACGGCACTGCTGATCGCCGGTGCCATCTTCTTTCTGGCTGGCACCGTAGGCCTGTTGCGCTTTCCGGATGTATACACCCGTCTTCACGCCATAACCAAAGCAGACAACGTGGGCTTGGGCCTTGTGGTGATGGGTCTGGCTGTGCAGGCGGAAACATGGGCGGAGGCAGGCAAACTTTTGCTGATCTGGTGTTTAGTTTTGCTCGCCGGGGCCAGTGTTTCCCATCTGATCGCCAGAGGCGCATTGACTAGAGGTATAAAGCTGTGGAGGCGGTAACCCTTTTACAATGGACTTTCGATATCCTGTTGGGACTGGGCTTGTTATGGTTGGCCTGGCAGGCACTGACGAGTCCGGATCTGTTCAAAGGGATTGTATTGTTCATCGCCTTCGGTCTGTTGATGGCATTGGCCTGGGTGCGTCTGGATGCGCCGGATATTGCGCTTGCTGAAGCGGGTATCGGTGCCGGACTCACCGGCGCTTTACTGCTGGCTGCGTTCGCAAAATTGCGCACTGTAAAAACGAACCGGGATATAGCAGAACACCCGGAAAAAGGGAAACTTAAAAACCGATCCCTCCAATTCTGGCCGGCTGCACTCCTCCTGGTTGTTGCCGCCGGACTCGGGTACGCGGTTTTGTCTTTACCGCCTTATGCCACGGGTTTGAGTTCAGAGGTCGATGCAAATCTCAATGCCAGTGGGGTGAGCAACCCGGTAACCGCGGTACTACTCAACTTCCGGGGTTATGACACCATGTTGGAGATGTTCGTCTTGTTACTGGCACTGCTTGGTGTCTGGTCACTTGAGGGTTCGGCCCTGACCCGCGAAGCATTACCCGGCCCCGTGCTGAATACCCTAACGCGTGTCTTGACACCGATGTTGATCCTGGTGGCGGCTTACCTGCTATGGGTCGGTGCCCATGCACCCGGCGGTGCTTTTCAGGCGGGTTCGGTGCTAGGCGCGGCGGGAGTGCTTCTACTGTTGTCGGGTTGGCGTCTCCCCTCTAATTTAGCCGCAATGCCTCTGCGGCTCACATTGGTGGCAGGCCCTGCCATATTTGTGGCAATGGTTGTGCTCACGATGCTGATTGAGGGGCGGTTGCTGGAATACCCCCCGGAGCAGGCTGGCATCCTGATGCTGTTTCTAGAGACGGCGGCGACCCTCTCCATCGGCGTGACATTAGCCGCCCTGTTCCTCGGTGGACGCCCTCAAAATAAAAACAACAAGGAACACACATGAACGCCGCATTCCTTTTTGCCTTGGTGGGTGCCGGGCTTTTTTCGCTGGGGTTGTATGCCCTGATCGTTCATGCGCACCTGTTGCGCAAGATCCTGGCCACCAATGTGATAGGTAGCGGAGTCTTCCTGGTACTGGTGGCGCTGGCAAAGCGTACCGGGCAGGCTCAGCCTGACGTAGTGCCGCACGCCCTGGTCATCACCGGCATCGTGGTTGCTGTCTCGGCCACGGCATTGGCGCTCACTTTGATGTTGAAACTGACTGCGGAAACCGGACGCGCCGAGCTTCCCGAAGACCCAGGAGAGTAGCAACGATGGGGACCGTGCTTTCGGATATACCTTGGGGGGTCGTCTTGATCCTGCTTCCGTTAGCAGGAGGGATGTCCTGTTTCCTTTGGCCACATGCGGTGAAGATACTGGGGCTGGTTTCGGTTTTTGCCGTGGTCCTGTCGGTCATTGGGCTGGGTTGGCAGATAATGAACAACGGCGTCTATCATCATGCCATCGGGGGCTGGGGCGCCCCGCTGGGCATCGATCTGCATGTCGATGGTCTCAGCCTGTTGATGCTCGCGGCAACCGCACTGGTGGGGTTCGGCGTCAGCCTTTACTCGGCGGGTTATTTTAAGAAAGAGGATGCCGTCCGGTTCTGGCCCATCTGGCTGTTTCTGCTGGCCGCGCTGAACGCCCTGTTTCAATCGGCTGATATTTTCAATCTGTACGTCACTCTGGAGTTACTGGGATTGGCGGCAGTGGCGCTGGCCGCGTTGGCAGGCGGCAGGGACGCTCTGGGCGGGGCCATGCGTTATCTACTGGCTAACCTGCTGGGGTCGCTTGCTTACGTGTTTGGCGTCGCGCTACTTTATCATGGCTTTGGCAGTATGGACATCGCGATGCTTGCCGTGCGGATAGAGGCTTCCCCTGCGGTCTGGGCCGCACTGGGACTGATGAGTGCGGGTCTGTTGCTGAAAACAGCATTATTTCCGTTGCATTTCTGGTTGCCGCCCGCCCACGCCAGCGCCCCGGTGCCGGTGAGTGCGCTA
This sequence comes from Nitrospinaceae bacterium, assembly GCA_021604505.1. Lineage (NCBI taxonomy): Bacteria > Pseudomonadati > Nitrospinota > Nitrospinia > Nitrospinales > Nitrospinaceae > Nitrospinaceae bacterium. The sequence continues at coordinate 477,220 of BQJC01000001.1, forward strand.
TTGTCAGCCCTGGTGGTGAAGGCCTCTTTTTATATCCTGCTGCGTTTGTGGCTCGAGATTTTCGGCCCCCTTGGGGGAGGCGTCGACACATTGTTTGGCCTGCTCGGCGCCGGGGCCATTCTCTGGGGCTCCTTTCAGGCCTTGCGCCAGATCCGGCTGAAGTTGCTGGTGGCCTATTCCACAGTTGCCCAGATTGGCTACTTATTTATCTCTTTTCCGATTGCTACGCATTCTGGTGCGGCGGCCTGGAACGCCACCGCTTATTTGGCCCTTTCCCACGCTCTGGCGAAGGCCGCCATGTTTCTGGCTGCCGGCAATGTGCTGCGCTTCGGCGGACATGACCGCATTGCGGATTTGGACCGGGTGGTTCAGCGTTTGCCGCTCACCGCTTGCGCATTCGCATTGGCTGGGGTGAGCCTCATGGGCCTTCCGCCGAGTGGGGGTTTTATCGGCAAGTGGCTGCAACTTCAAGCAGCCCTGACACAGGGGCGATGGGATCTTGCGGCGGTCATGATTCTCGGTGGGGTGCTGGCGGCGGGCTATGTTTTTAAGGTGCTGGGGCACGCCTTCACACGGGCTGACGTATCGCGCGAGTCGAACCGAGTCCCCCTCAGCATGGAATGGGCGGCTTTGCTGCTCGCATTCGGGGCGGTGCTGTTGGGGTTTCTGTCATCACCGGTGTTGTCGCTGATTGGAATCGGCACTCCATTTGGCCCAAGTGAGGTAAGTCCATGAACTGGGATGCGTGGATTCCCCTCCTCGTGATTGCAAGCTCTCTGCTGCCCGGTTTGATCATTTTCTTCCTGGCAGAGGACAGAATACGCCTGCGCACTACGCTCAACCTGGCTGGGGCCCTGGTTAAACTCGCACTGGTATGCTGGATGCTGTGGGGTGTTTACCACGAGCATCATTTTGAAACGCGGCTGGCGCTGTTGCCGGATCTGGAATTGGTGTTGCGGGCTGGTCCCTTGTCTTTGTTTTTCCTCACCCTCTCCACGGTACTTTGGCTGGTCACCACCGTCTACGCCATCGGCTATCTGGAAGGTTCCCCCCATCGCAGCCGCTTCTTTGGTTTCTTCAGCCTGTGCGTGACCGCCACTGTTGGCGTGGCCCTGTCCGGAAACCTCCTCACCTTCCTGGTGTTCTATGAATTATTGACCCTGTCCACCTATCCCCTGGTCGTGCATCGCGGCACGGAAGTGGCTCGCCGTGCCGGACAGTCCTATCTTGTGTATACGATTTTTGGAGGCGCCCTGCTGCTGTTGGGTACCGTGTGGCTCTATACCTTGACGGGCACATTAGAATTTGTCCCGAGGGGGTTTCTAAACGACCTGGGCGAAGAGCATCGTCCTGCCTTGATGATCATCTTCTTCCTGCTGATCGCGGGACTGGGTGTGAAGGCGGCGCTTGTGCCTCTACACGGCTGGCTCCCTCAGGCCATGGTCGCACCGGCACCGGTCAGCGCCCTGCTGCATGCGGTGGCTGTGGTGAAGGCCGGCGCGTTCGGCATCGTGCGCGTGGTCTATGAGGTGTTTGGTGTGGACTTTGCCGCCGGGCTGGGTGTCACCGGCCCGTTGGCATGGCTGGCGGCGGCCACGATTATCTATGGTTCAATGCGTGCCCTGTTTCAGGATGACCTTAAGCGCAGGCTGGCTTTCTCTACGGTCAGTCAGGTGTCCTACATTACCCTGGGCGTCGCTATCGCCGGGCCCATAGCCGCCATCGGCGGCGTGGTGCACCTGGTGCATCAAGGCTTGATGAAAATCACCTTGTTCTTCTGCGCCGGCAATCTGGCAGAGACCCTCGGTATTCACAAGGTGAGCGAGATGAATGGCGTGGGCCGGCGCATGCCCTGGACCATGACGGCCTTCACCATCGGCGCTTTCGGCATGATGGGTGCGCCGCCGGTTGCCGGTTTCGTCAGTAAATGGTATCTGGGCCTGGGCGCGCTGGAAGAGAGCCAGGAATGGGTAGTCTTTGTGCTGGCCGGCAGCAGCCTGCTCAACGCGGCCTATTTTCTGCCGATTCTGCATCGCGCCTGGTTCCAGGAGCGGCCGGATGCCTGGCCGGAGGAACACGATTTCGGCAGCAAGGAAACCGCATGGGCGTTATTGTTGCCGACCGTGGTCACCGCGCTCATGGCATTGAGCGCGGGCATGCTGGCTTCAGCGCCATTTAGTCCCCTGGGGTGGGCGCAGCTCATCGCGCAACGGGAGTTTTATCGGCCATGAGCGAAAAGATCTACGGTATTTTTCTGTTGCTTGTTGTGGTCTGGCCTTTGCTGCTGGCCATCCCGGCACTGCACTCACGCCTGCCCCGGCCTCGCCATCTGGCCGTCATGCCCGCTGTGCTACTGATTGCTTTGCCTGGCGATTCCTCCCTGGCGATGCCCTGGCTTCTTTTCGGAACAGGATTAGCCGTCGACGGAGAAGTCCGGTGGATTCTGCTGATGTCCGTTGCGATCTGGCTCACGGCCGCGACTGTCGCGAATTCTTTAAGGCGTAATCCCGCATATGACCGCGCAACCACATTCTTTCTGCTGACCCTGGCGGGAAACCTGGGCGCCGTTTTGGCAGCCGATCTGGTGGGCTTCTTCGGCTTTTCGACTCTCATGGGTTACGGCTTTTACGGGCTGGTGGTCCATGCAGGCGATGCAGAGGCACGGCGCGCCGGACGCCTTTATCTCATCTTTCTGATCGTGGCGGATCTGTTCCTGTTCGAGGCTCTGCTGCTTGCCGCATTCACGACTGGGGATTTGCGATATGAGGCGATGCGCCAGTCAATGGCGGGGACTTTTTCTTCGCAGTTTTATCTTTGGATGGCGCTCGCTGGGTTCGCGCTCAAAGCGGGAATATGGCCAGTCCACTTGTGGTTGACAGCCGTATTTAAATCGGCGCCTCTTTCAACGACCTTGTTGCTGGGTGGCGTTCCGGTTGCCATGGGGCTGCTTGGGGCGGTACGTTGGTTACCGTTTGGAGAAAATGCGTTTTACGTTTTGGGTATGATAATCCTGACGATGGGTGTAGCGGCTATACTATACGCTGTGCTAAGATTTTTCATGCGTGCTCCGTTAAAAGTGTTGCCTGCCTGGGGTACCGTCCTTGCTACCGGGCTGTTTACCGCGGCGTTGGGGGCAGGACTGGCTCATCCGGCGGTATGGAGCGAGTACGAGTATCTTACGTATCCCTTCATAGCCTCACTGGGAATTTTCCTGGCGGCACAAACTTTTGCCATCGGCCGGTTGCAGGACAAACGCCAAGCCTCAGATGTTGATTTACAGCGAGTCACAGTTTTGGACCCGTGGGTTGAAAGATGGATGAGTGTGATTCAGCGATGGGCTGAAGACAGCGTACTCAGACTTCGGTCCCTTTGGCGCGAATCATGGTTGAAAGCGGTAGAGCTTCACCGCATCGTAGACCGGCAAAAACCGGTTGTCCGGTTGGGTGGATGGAGCGCCACCATCACGATGTTCGTTCTATTGGGACTGGTGCTGGCCTGGTTGGCGGAATAACCTGAAAAGCAGTTTTCAGGCGTTGAGTAAAAAAATCTCATACGTCTGTATGCAATGAGTACACAGATTCAGTGAGGAGAACCTACTATGACAGAAACGAAGATAATCCACAGCGAACCCCTGGATGCAGAACAGCTGGGCAAAATTGACGCCTATTGGCGCGCCGCCAATTACCTGTCCGTCGGCCAGATCTACTTGCTCGACAATCCGTTGTTGCGGCAACCCTTAAAAAAACAACATGTGAAACCCCGGTTGCTTGGGCACTGGGGCACTACTCCCGGTCTGAACTTCATCTATGTCCATTGCAATCGTATCATCAAGAACCATGACCTGAACATGATCTATATCACCGGGCCTGGACATGGCGGCCCCGCCCTGGTGGCCAATACCTGGCTGGAGGGTACCTATAGCGAGTTCTACTCCAGTATCTCCACGGATGCCGACGGGGTAAAAAAACTGTTCAAGCAATTCTCCTTTCCCGGCGGGGTCGGCAGCCACGTCACAGCGGAGATTCCGGGATCTATCAATGAGGGCGGTGAGCTGGGCTACTCCCTGTCGCATGCCTATGGCGCCGCTTTCGACAACCCGGATCTGCTGGTTTGTTGTGTGGTTGGTGACGGTGAGGCGGAAACCGGCCCGCTCGCCACCGCCTGGCATTCCAACAAATTCCTCAACCCTGCAATGGATGGAGCGGTGCTGCCCATCCTGCATCTCAATGGCTACAAAATCGCCAACCCAACATTTCTCGCCCGGCTTGAACACGATGAACTCAAGAACCTATTTATCGGCTACGGCTACAAGCCTTACTTCGTCGAGGGCTCGGACCCAAAGGAGATGCACCAGCAGATGGCCGCCACGTTTGATTCGATCATCAGCGAAATCAAGACGATCCAGAATGATGCGCGCGTTAAGGGCAATATGCATCGGCCATTATGGCCAATGATCATACTGCGCAGCCCGAAAGGCTGGACAGGCCCTGAAGAAGTGGATGGCAAGAAGACCGAGGACCATTGGCGCTCACACCAGGTGCCATTTTCCGACATGGTTGACAATCCAAAACACCTCAAGCTACTGGAAGAATGGCTAAAAAGTTACCGGCCCGAAGAACTGTTCGATGAGTCTGGCTGCCTCAAGGCAGAGCTTCGCGAACTCGCGCCCAAGGGAGAGCGGCGCATGGGCGCCAATCCCCACGCCAATGGCGGACTCCTGCTCAAGGATCTGAAAATGCCGGATTTTCGCGACTGCGCCGTAAAGGTCACCAAACCGGGGCACACCATAGCTGAATCGACACGGGTGATGGGACAGTTCCTGCGCGATGTTATGAAGCGCAACCTGGACCACCGCAATTTCCGTGTCATGGGACCGGACGAGACGGCTTCCAACCGACTGAACGCGCTATTCGAAGTGACCGAACGCACCTGGATGGCGAAGACCCTGCCGGAGGACGAGCAATTGTCTCCTGACGGCCGGGTGATGGAAATTCTTTCCGAACACACCTGCCAGGGTTGGTTGGAAGGCTATTTACTGACGGGACGTCACGGTCTGTTTTCCTGCTACGAGGCATTCATCCATATTGTCGATTCGATGTTCAATCAACACGCGAAATGGATCAAGGTCAGTAAAGAGATCCCCTGGCGGCGCCCTGTCGCTTCGTTAAATTATCTGCTGACTTCACACGTGTGGCGTCAGGACCACAACGGTTTTTCCCATCAGGACCCAGGTTTCATCGACTTGGTGGTCAACAAAAAAGCCGACATCATCCGCGTGTATCTGGCGCCCGATGCCAATACATTGCTGTACATCACCGATAAGTGTCTGCGTAGCCGCGATTTCGTCAACGTGATTATTGCTGGCAAACAACCCCAGCTGCAGTGGTTGGACATGGATGCCGCCATCAAGCACTGCAGCGCCGGCATCGGCATCTGGGAATGGGCCAGTAACGATAAGGATGGCGAACCTGACGTGGTAATGGCCTGTGCCGGTGACGTGCCGACACTGGAAACCCTGGCCGCGGTGGATTTGTTGCGCCAGCATGTCCCTGAACTTAAAGTGCGCGTCATCAATATCGTGGACCTGATGACACTGCAACCCAAAGAGGAGCATCCCCATGGCCTGACCGACAAGGACTTCGACACTTTATTCACCACCGACAAACCGATCATCTTCGCCTTCCACGGCTACCCTTATCTCATCCACCGTCTCAGCTACCGCCGCACCAACCATAAAAACCTGCATGTGCGCGGTTATAAAGAGGAAGGCACAACCACCACGCCATTTGATATGGCTGTGGTTAATGAGCTGGACAGGTTCCATCTGTTTGGTGTTGTGATCGATCGGGTCCCCATGCTGAGCAATAAGGCGGCCTACCTGAAGCAGTTCGTACGCGATAAACTTATCGAGCACAAACAATACATCACCCAACACGGGCAAGACATTCCTGAGATTCGCGACTGGAAATGGCCGTACTCGTAATATCGTTCGATTTTAGTGGGCTAAATTCACCCCTTGTAGCCGATCAATTTTTTGACTACGTTTAAACCATCATAAATAAAACGGTTCGGCGTCTATTGAGCCACTATTTTTGCTTTTCAGACCTCTTTCCCATATTTTTCCGATATTGAGACGAGCAGGTTATCCCTGATATCATAAACGTGTGGTTCGCGGTTATCGTTTGCTGAACCTGCCGCTTAAAGGGAAGAAGCGATTACCGAATCGCTGAAGCGTTAGCAATTGAAGTGGATCTGGGTCTGCCATCCGTTGGAGTCGTCCGTGTGTTGGAACGCATTGTTGCTTGGCGGGGCTATTCAGAAAAGATTCGGAACTTCTCGAACAGAAGTGCTGGATACGTATGCGTTCATGTGGTTATCGGAGGTCAGAGAAATAACGAACAACTGGATTGGAAACTACAACGAAGAACGGCCTCATGACTCGTTCGGTGATCTAACACCCAGAGAGTACTTGATGGTTAACTCAAACCGGGAAAACTTTAAAAATTCGTGGACCTGATTTGGGGAGCTTTACAATCCTTTGCCGGACAAAAAAAGGGTTTAAGGCAAAACGCCCTAAACCCTTATAAAGAAAAGTGGGCCCAGCAGGATTCGAACCTACGACCTACCGGTTATGAGCCGGGGGCTCTACCAACTGAGCTATAGGCCCTGACGGGTTATCCTTCTATGAAACTGCGAAGTTTTTTACTGCGGCTGGGATGTCGCAATTTACGCAGTGCTTTGGCTTCAATCTGCCGGATGCGTTCACGGGTGACGGAAAAATCCTGCCCCACTTCCTCTAGAGTGTGTTCCGAGTCCAGCCCGATTCCAAAACGCTTTCGAAGCACTTTTTCTTCCCGGGCGGCCAGGGTGGACAGGACTTTGAGCGTTTGGTCCTTGAGGTCCTTTTTGACCACCGAGTCGATGGGGGAAAGAATTTTTTTGTCCTCGATGAAATCGCCCAGATGACTGTTTTCCTCTTCGCCGATGGGGGTTTCCAGGGAAATGGGTTCCTTGGCGATTTTGAGTACCTTGCGGACTTTGTCCACCGGCAGGCTCATTTTTTCCGCGATTTCTTCAGGAGTGGGTTCACGCCCAAGTTCCTGCACGAGGTGACGGGAAACCCGGATCAGCTTGTTGATCGTCTCAATCATGTGCACCGGAATACGAATGGTGCGGGCCTGATCTGCGATGGCGCGGGTGATTGCCTGACGAATCCACCAGGTGGCGTAGGTACTGAATTTGTAGCCGCGCCGGTATTCAAACTTGTCGACGGCTTTCATCAATCCAATGTTGCCTTCCTGGATCAAGTCCAGGAATTGCAACCCGCGGTTGGTGTATTTTTTGGCGATACTGACGACCAAACGCAAATTTGCTTCCGCAAGTTCCCTTTTGGCGGTTTTATCTTTGACGCGCCCACGGGCGATGGAGCGGACCGTCATCAGCAAATGATCCTTTGGCGTGTCGGTTTCTTTTTCAATTTTTTTGATCTTCCTCCGCCCGCTCTGCATGGCTTTCAGATGGTTGTCATACTGGACGCGAGTGAGGACTTTGCCGGTCGGGAGTTTAACGCTTTTTTGTTTGGCCCAGTTTTTTGCAAGTTTTTTGACCTCGGCCAGCGTGGCCCCCAGCTGTTTTTCCAGATTGCGTTCCTCTCGTCCGGCGGAGCGGATCTGTCCGGCGATTTCATAAATTTTTTCGATGATGCCATCCATGACATCGATGCTCAGGTTGAGATCCGAGACGATCTGTTCCATGACTTTTTGCTGGGTCTTTTCTTCCTTTTCCAGTTTGACCTTCATTTTTTCGGAGATTCTGGAGGCCATTTTCTGTTTTTGCAGGCGTAGTAGTTTTTGTTCCTGGGTTTTGAGTGTCTTGATAATTTTCAGGAATTTTTTGGTTTCTTTTTTCTCAAAATCATCGTTTTTTTCTTCCGGCTCCGCCACCGTGCTGATGCTGAACACGCTGATTTCTTCTTTCCTTATTTGTTCTCCCAGGGCGATAATTTCATTGACCGTGACCGAACAGTTGCCGACGGCGGAAATGACTTCCTGCTGGCCGGCTTCGATTCTTTTGGCGATCTCAACTTCACCCTTTCGGGTCAAGAGGGAGATGGTGCCCATTTCACGCAGATACATACGTACCGGGTCGTCAATGGAAACCGTGTCGGCTTTAGCGCTCGGGCCGTCATCATCGGAGCCGTTGCCTGATTTTTCCTGATCCCCCTTTTCCGCGAGCAGTTTTTCACCCTTCAACCGCGTGTCCACGATATCGATCTCATTTTCGCCGAACAAGTGCATCAGGTCATCGATTTGCTCAGGTGTGACGAGGTCGGAAGGCAACACATCGTTGACTTCTTCGTAGGTAAGGTATCCTTTTTCCTTACCGTGAGAAATCAGTTGGTTGATTTCGATAACGTTCGTGAGTTTTTGGATATTGGGCATCGACGCTTTTTCTCCTTAAATAGCTATAGGGGTGATTTTAAAAGTTATCCTGGAATCAACGAAAGCTGTATTTTTTGAAGCTGACTGTGAATTTCCCGGGATTGATCGGATTTGCCAGCTTTTTCAGCTTCATTTCTTCTGCGTTTCAGTTCTTTAATTTCGTTTTCAACATTTTCTTTTTTTATCTCTTTGATGCAATCTGCGGCCCCTTGAGAGGGGTTCTCAAAGGTGATAGGTTCCAGGCCAATCTGGGTCAATACGGCTCTAACTTCAGGGCGTTCTGTTTTGTCCAGCAACCGCGCAATGGCAACCGGTTGCGCCTCTTCGATAAACTGATGAACCAGTTCCGCAACCTGCCGCAAGTCAGGGTCATTGAATTCTTTAAAAGAAACCTGATCGAAAATTTCCCTGGCAACCCGTTGATCCGACAACATCAGATGGATCAGATAGAGCTCCGGGTTGGTTTTTTTGGGTGCCTTGCTCGTTTGAACATTCACAGAAGGTTGATTTTGAACCAAAACCCGTTTCAGCTCTTTTCTCAAGGCGGAGTCGTCAACACCGGCTTTCTCCCAAAGGTATTTAACCCACTCCGTTCTTTCCAATTCGTTTTTAACTTTTTTCAGTAAAGGAAGGGCTTGATTGACCACATCCATGCGTCCGGAAGGCGTCTCAAGAGCGCCGTTTTCGATAATTCCGTCTATATAAGATTCAAAATAAGGTTTAGCGTTTTGAATTTGTTGAAAAAAAACTTCCCGCCCAAACTCGTGGATATAGGAGTCCGGATCGTGCCCTTCGGGCAGATGGACGATCTTAACGCTCATATCCCGTTCCAATAGCACCTCAAACCCCCTTTGCGCCGCCTTTTTTCCTGCCGCATCCGAATCGAAGACCAGAACCACATTTTGGGTGTGATTTTTGAGCAAGCCGGCCTGGTCCGGCGTTAATGCCGTTCCACAGGAGGCCACCACGTTGTGGATTCCGTGCTGAAAGGCGCGAATCTGATCAAAATGACCTTCCACCAGGATCGCCAGATTCTCCCTGCGAATGGATTCCTTGGCGAGATTCATGCCGAAAAAGTGTTTCCCCTTTTTATAAAGTGGGGTTTCCGGCGAATTCATGTATTTGGGTTCGCCTTTATCGATGATTCTTCCGGCAAATCCGATGGTATTCCCGTGCGGATCTTTTAACGGAATCATGATTCGCGCGTGGAACCGGTCGAAAAAGTCTTTCTCGGATTTCCCTTCTTTGATGATGACCAACCCGGCTCGGGCCATATCTCTAAAAGAAGAGGGGCTGGCTTTTTTCAGGGCGGTCCCCAGGTCTTGCCAATTAGGGGTGGCCCAGCCCAACTGGTATTTAGTGGCTGTTTCTTCGCTTATGTCCCGGGACTTGAGATACTCACGGGCTTTTTTTCCTCGTTGAGGATGATTCAGTGTGGCCGTAAAATATTCCGCCGCCCTTTGATTTAATTTTATAAGGGTTTGCCGCTCCCGTTCTTTTTTGTCTTCTGCCGGGCTTCTGACCGGCGAGGGGAGGGAGACATTCGCTTTGGAAGCCAGCAATTTTACCGCCTCTAAAAAGGGCAGGCTTTGGGTTTCCATCAAAAATTTGAAGGCATTGCCCCCGGCGCCGCAGCCAAAACAGTGGTAAATCTGTTTTTCCGGGCTGACGGTGAATGAAGGGGTTTTTTCCGAATGAAACGGGCAGAGTCCCTTGAAGTTTTGCCCGCTTTTTTTGAGCAGGACGGTATCCGAGACAATTTCGATAATGTCGGAGCGGGACCGGATTTCTTCGATGATATTTTCAGGAATATAATTTTTCAATTAAATCAGCTTTTTCGCAGAATCTTGCAGCTCATGCAAAAGTTGGATGGGAAGAAAAAGGCCGTCACTTCCCAAGAAAATCCCCGACTAAATCTTTAATCAGCTTGTTGTCCGCCTTTCCCTGAAACTCAGGAACCAGTATTTTCATGATCCTCCCCAGATCTCCCATACTTTTAGCACCCAATTCCTCAATGACCTCTTGCACCCGTTTTCGCAAATCCTCTTCCGAAACCTGTTCTGGCATGTATTTTTTCAGGATTTCGATCTCTTGTTGCTCTTTTTCGCTCAAGTCCGATCGATTGCCTTTTTCAAACAGGGAAATGGCTTCTTTTCTTTTCTTTATTTGGCTGGCAATGAGGTTGATGATCGCCTGGTCTTCGAGATCCTTTTTGAGGTGGATTTCCTGGTTTTTTATCTCGGAATTCAGGCCACGGATTGTATTCAGACGAATCGAGTCTTTTGCCTTTAGAGCTCCTTTCATGTCGGAAAGGAGTATTTCCTTTAAACTCATGCGTTTATTCCAAAAGCAAAGGGTGAAATATAGGGACTGAGGCCCTTTTTGTCAATACCTGGAGAAGTATTAATTAAAGATATCGTCCCAAATCGGGTAAAATACAGTAATTTATTTTTAATCAATGGGTTAGATGGAGTTTTCGGGTGGAAAAATAAATTGTGTCCGGAAAATCCTTTCAGCTCATATAAATAGAATATAATATTTCGGAATTGTACGCTTTTGGACTATAGTGACAAGTTAAGTTGTCCGGTTGCTTCCTTGATACCGACAACAGACGGCGTGTGAAATTGCTTTTTTTCTTCCATAATTTCTTGAATGGTTAGCAATTGGATTCGATCATAGTGAATCCCGTTATACTCATACGTTCCTGCAATCGCCGCTTCTTCACGCATGGCCTTTGATGGTTTTTTATTGGAAATGAATCCAGCTAATTCTGCATTGTTTTCTCGCTCTAAAACGCCTCTCAAATCACGAATATCCGTTGGCCTGATAGTACCGCCTTTAACAGATAGAACCATATCAATAAGTCCACCCTTGGTTTCAAAGTACATCCTGCCATCAACTCCCTTGTCACCTGTTTTCTTTGTCGGGAATGCTCCTACTCGCTCAACAATCCAATGCTCAAATTGAAATGGGTCATGATGAAATAGTTCCTGGGCTTGCTCAACACTGGCGGGTATGCCATTAACCTCAAAATGAGTTCCTTCGCTTAGGCGGTAGCGTTCCTCTAAAACATGTTTGATTAATTTTATTGCAAGGATGGCGATATCACAGCCAATCCATTTTCGGTTATTTTTATGGGCACTATAGATTGTTGTTCCGCATCCGCAAAATGGATCAAACACAACATCACCTTCATTTGTTGAAGACAGAATGATCCTATCCAATAGTTCCAATGGCTTTTGAGTTGGGTAGCCCAACCTATCTTTAGAATGCGCCCCAATTGGATTAATATCTACCCAAATATCTTGTATAGAGGTTCCTTTTGACTCATCATAGTAACGTTTAAATTGAGGAACTCCTCCCCTCATTTTAGGCCAATGAATAAAACCAAGTTCATCTAATTTATCCAAGCGTTTTAATGGTTTCATGTCTTTGAATTTAATACAATCAACCCATTCAGGTAATTTTGTGGGAACAGCCCAATGTCTACCTTTTTCGCTGGGGTTAATGCCCTTCCATTCTTTGCCCGTTTCTCCATTTCTAATACCCGCACCCGTTAAATCTCCAACCCTGTATTGGCCCTTTGGATCTTCAAAGCGATAAAATCTCTCAACATAATCCTTGTCATACGCTTGGCTTTGACGGTTCCAAGTGTATTTGTCCGATTTTGTATAGAAAAAAATCGTGTCATGAACAGGTCCATAACGTTTTGCGCTACTATGAGCGCTTGTGCGTTTCCATATAATTTCATTTCTAAAATTTGCGTGGCCAAAAATTCCATCCATCATGACTTTGATATAGTGGCTTGCCGTTGGATCGCAATGCAAATAAATCGAACCTTTGGTTTTTAAGATAACCTTCATGTGCAATAACCGCTCTACCATATAAACTAGATAAGCTAAAAGATGGGGCTGGGTATTGCGAAGAGCCTGCATCCACAAACGCCAAAACTCTACATAATAATCATCAACACCATATTGCCGCATTAACACGGGCATTTCTTTCGCCACACGCTCTTTATCTGCGTCCATTTCCCATGTATCACAAAAAGCCTCAACCGATTCTGAAACAGGCTTGCCAGTCATGCTTTTATACATAAGATTATAATTGCGTTTTGAATTAAACGGCGGATCAAGATAAATAAGGTCAACGGAACCCTTTTTCATGTTCCTCATTATTTCTAGGTTGTCGCCGTAATAAAGTTTGTTCATACGGCTACCATAAGACCAATCATTTCAGAGAAAGAACTTTTTTTCTTTCGATTATTATATTTATAGCAGGCCTCTGCAATATAAAGTGCTGTATATTTTTTGCTGTAATTATGATGTTGACCATAAAAGGCACGTTTTACTAAGGCCCAAAAACCTTCCATGCTGTTTGTGTGTATCATCCCGTTGGCATATTCGTAACTATGGTTGACCGTGCCATGACGCATGGTTTTTTTGATCTTATTATATCCTTTGTACTCATCGGTCATTAAAAAAGAAGCCGCCGTATCAACATGCTTTTGGATAAATTTGGCTAATCCTTTGCCGTTTAATTTCTTTTTGCTAAAAGGTTCAGCGTGAACACGTCCACCTCTTTCAATAACTCCAACAACAGGAGTTTTATTTGTGCCACGTCCCCGCTTATTGTTGTTATCGTCATTATGGTTGTTTTTCTTGCGTGGCTTCCCACCAATATAAGTTTCATCCGCTTCTACGATCCCGTACAGCAAATCCTCTTGACTGGCCCCGCCTGACATGGCCATTCGTATTCGGTGCATCATGCTCCATACGGTAGGGCGGCGCATTCCCAAATCACGGGCTATTTGACAGGCACTTGCAGATTTTTTTGCGTTAAGCATTAAGGCGATGACAAGGAACCAACTTCGGAGAGGAACATGGGTTCTGTGAAATATAGTCCCGACTGTTACGGAAAATGCGCGGGTACATTTCTGACACTGCCAGCGTTGATTAGAACGGTCCCCGCTGGTATGGGGACAAACCTTGCCGCTCTCGCAGTAGGGGCAAACCGGGTGGCCATGCCATCGGGCTTTCTCAAGGTGTTCAATTGCTTGCTCTTGTGTCTTGAAACTCTCGAAAACTTGAATGATATTCATTGTCTATCTCCTTAATTGATAGACTTATAGTAACAATAAAGCGGTACCAAGTCAAGTCCAAAAGCGTACAATTCCGTAATATTTTATTGAAAAATTGCATGTATTTTTGATGGTTTTTATGAGATTTTCTTGGGGGCCGACTTTTCCTGGCGGTTTTTAAGTTTATCGGGGGATATCCCGATGAGATCAGGTAAGGGTTTTTTTTGAAGGTTTTTATTCCAGGGGGTTCAAAATAGCTTCTTTTTAGTTATAATTCTTAGGTTTTTCATTAAAATTCATGAATTCATGCGGCCCACACTGTTCAATATGAAAAAGACGTTAATATTTCTAGGATTGCTTTTATCGCAGTTAGGCCTTCCCGCACATGCCCGTTCAATGGATGCCACCTCTTCCACAATTTTTCAGGCCATGGAAGAGGAAATGGATCGTTCATTGACGCAGTTGAAAATTGACATTTTTGATCCGCCCTATTTCATCAAATACCAAATTCGCCACAACGACCATGTAGAGGTGGTTGGCAGTTTCGGATCCTTGATCGACTCAGATAAATCCCAGGAACGCACTCTTTTTGTGGATGTCCGATTGGGCGATTCCCAATTTGACAGTTCCACACCGGGAAGCCACAAGTATCAAGTGAAACATTTACTCCCGCTGGATGATGATGTTGATGCTCTGAAGAGGGCCCTGTGGTACGAAACGGATTTGCGTTACAAGCAGGCCATCATGAATTACATGAAAAAGAAGGGGCGTTTTGTCAGCGGAGTTGAAAAACACGCATTGGCCGATTTTTCCAAAGGCCACACCCCTGTGGTTCAGATAAGCCCTGCTCCCGAGTTCAACCCAAATATACGGGAATGGGAGGATGTCGTTCGAAGGACCTCCGCTTTATTCAAACAGGCTCCGGAAATTGAAAAGTCCAGTGTCAGAATTCATGCGGACCGATCCGTCCGTTACTATTTCGATTCTGAAGGAAATAAAATTCGTTCGGACTCCAGCAAGTATCAATTGTTGCTCGAAGCGTCGACAAAAGCGGAGAACGGAAGCCCCATCCACGATCAGGAAACTTTATTTTTTACCCAACCGGAAAGCTTTCCGTCCGAAGAATTGCTGGAAGAAAAAGTTGCCCGCCTGATTCAGGGGATAAAAAAATTGCAGAAGGCTCCGAAAGCGGAAACCTACGTGGGACCCGCACTGTTCAGCCCGGATGCCGCCGCGGTATTGATTCATGAAGCGGTGGGGCACCGCCTTGAAGGGGACCGGTTGCGTATTGCCACTGACGGCAAAACGTTTATGAAGAAAATTGGTAAAAGGATATTGCCGGATTTTCTAACGGTGCTGGATAACCCGCAAATAAAGCAGTTGGACGGGGTAGATCTGGTGGGTCATTATTTGTTCGATGACGAAGGGCAAAAAGGCGAGAAAGTGGTTCTCGTGGATCAGGGGGTTTTAAAGAGCTTTCTGTTGTCCCGGTCTCCGGTTTTGGGTATGGAGAAGACCAACGGACATGCCAGAAGCGATGGAATTAAAGCCCCGATGTCGCGGATGGGAAACCTGATTGTGCGTTCCACAAAAAAGGCCTCTTCTGAACAACTCAAACAATTGCTGATTGCTGAAGTTAAAAAACGCAAAAAACCTTACGGTCTTTTTGTAAAAAAAATCAAAGGTGGAGAGACTCAAACCGAAGCTGCCAATTTCCAGGTGTTTAAAGGAAAACCGCTCTATTTATATAAAGTCTATCCGGAAGATGGCAGAGAAGAGTTGGTCCGCGGAGTCGAGTTCGTCGGAACGCCGCTGTCGATGATCAGCAAAGTCATCGCAACGGGCGATGACGACCGGGTGATCAACGGTCTTTGTGGAGCGGAGTCCGGATTTTTACCTGTGACCAGTGTGACTCCGAGTTTTTTACTTTCTGAAGTGGAATTGCAGTTGTCCCATGAACAAACCCTGCGCCAGCCCATTCTTCCACCACCACCATTATAACTGCCCTCCCAAAGCCTGCACTTTTTTCTCGAATCAATAATACCAGCCAACCTTCGGAACCCCCCAGAATTTTTACTGATAAAAAAGTTGTCTAGGTTATCTAAGTTGGAAGTTTAGGTCCCGAAAGCCAGCTGATATCTTTAGAACTTAGGTTACTTGCAGTGAACCTTTATTTTTGACTCACCACCGGTGTTGTTGATGATTCTCGCTTCATCAATGCGGATGCCTTTGGTTTCTTCCCATCCGCCTGCCAGCGGATAATCCGAGGTCAGGGAATAGCCTTTTGTTGATCCCGGTTCCAGCATATCGTGCGCGTAGTTGGCGCCATTTCCAAGAATCACCTGAACTTCAGCCATCTCACTTCCCATATTTTCTACTGCAAAATTCTTATTGCAATAAGTGGTGGTTCCCGGCTCCAGGACCGCTTCATTATTCTTAACTTCCTCAACAAACCACGGCTCTACTTCAGCCGCGAATGCGGTGGAGTTAAAAAGGAACACTGCAAATAACGCTGTACCTAAAACACTGCCATAAGCCTTTTTCATTTTTGTCTCCTATAGTTTTTTGGGGGTTATCTAAAAGAGTTTAGGAACCGAACCTGCGTAGAGAAATCTCGTTTTCCTTCACTACTTTTTTAAAGCTTCGCCATCAAGCTATTGCGCTTTATGCGATACAGCATATATTGCAACTCATATGCCATTAATGAACTCCGGAAAATCAGCTTCAAATTCAATGAGATGGAGGAAAAGCGCCCTTTCGGATATTTGTCCCTGGGTGGCAATAATTAGCCGTTTTTCAATGGTTTTCAAAAACACCAAAGAGTATCAATGGGTTAAAATTCACCATTTTTCTTCATGTCGGCGAATATTAGCCAGTGCCCGGAACCCCAACACATCCTTCTTCTCAATTTTTTGAGGAAAATTATGCAGTACGACTTGGAATATGTTTTAAACAGTGCCTTGGATGGGATATTCATCGTCGCCAATGACCACCGTCTGGTTTTATTCAACCGCGCCTGCGAACAACTCTATGGCATTTCAAGAGAAGATTTGCTGGAAAAGGCTTGTTGGAAACTTGCCGAGTTGGAAAGCGAACGGAGCCACAAAAACTCAGAGACCCGTGGCCAGATCGCTTATGGAGAACTTGCCAGCAAGAAGGAGAGAATGATTCTGCCTCACAAAAACGGCAAGGAGGTGTGGGTGGAAACCATTTATTCTCCCATTTACGATCCGGAAACCAATGAGATCGCCTATGTCATGGGAGTGATCAAGGACATCACCGAGCAGAAAAAACTGGAGGATGAAAAAGAAAAATTATTATTTCAGCTTGGAACCCTGAGAAAAGAATTGGAGAGAAAGTATGACTTTTCAAATATTGTCGGACGGTCTCCCGAGTTTCTCGACGCCTTGCATTTGACCGGCGAGGTGGCCAAACAAAACACCACGGTTCTTATCCTGGGCGAAAGCGGGACCGGTAAGGAACTTTTAGCCAAAGCCATTCACTATAACAGCCCCCGCGCCTCCCGTCCGATGGTGGCCATCAATTGTTCCGCGTTTCCCGACACCCTGATCGAAAGCGAGCTTTTCGGTTACGAAAAAGGCGCATTCACCGGCGCCGACAAATCCAAACCCGGTAAAGTCCAGTTGGCGAACGGCGGGACTCTCTTTATGGATGAGGTGTCCGAGATGAGTATCCCCGCACAGGCGAAAGTACTGCGTTTGATCCAGGAGCGGGAATTCCAGCCCTTGGGTGGTGTGCACACCTTGAAGACCGATATTCGGATCATAGCGGCGACCAATAAAGACCTGGAGCGGCTGGTGAAGGAAGGAAAATTCCGGGAAGATCTCTATTACCGGCTCTACGTTTATCCGATCACGGTCCCGCCTTTGCGCGAACGCCGGGAAGACCTTCCCCTTCTGGTGGACTGGTTTCTAAAAAGAATGAACAGGGAAATGGGCCGGCAGATCAAGAAGCTCGAACCCCAGGCGATGGACGTTCTTGCCAATTACCCCTGGCCTGGAAATGTCCGCGAACTGCAAAATGTGATCGAGCGTTTGATGATTCTTTGCAAACAGGATGTCGTCCGTGTCGCGGATCTTCCACGCTATTTGCGGGAAAAAAGAGAAGAAGATATCGGAATTTCCGGCTTGCACCCACCGGACTCTCTACCCAATCGATTCTCTCTGGAACAGTATGTCAAAGGGTGTGAAAACAGGATCATTGTCAGCGCGTTAAGAAAATCCGGATTCAATAAATCCAAAGCCGCCGGAACCCTGGGTCTCACCCGTTCCACATTTCGGTACAAACTTTCCAAAGTTCCGAAAGAAATGTTGAAGGCGGATACGGCCGTTAGTAAATGAGAAACTCTTCGCGTAGTTTTTTAAATTCTTCCAGGTCTTCTTTCCACGAGTCTTCGATGGTTTCGAGAGTCGCGTTATTTACGAGGGTTTCCCGGAGAGAGGAGTTTCCGTACAAAAGGTCGATGGCGAGACGGTCGCTGACGAATTCGTAAGGTTCGGTCCGCCAGTGGAACTGCTCAGGGTACAGCCTGGATACCGCCCGGATCACGGCAATTCCAGTGAGAAGCGGTTTGAACTGGTCGCGGTTCGTGATGTGCAGTTGAACCCCGCCGCAAATCTCACGGCACCATTTCTGAAACATGGGTTTGAAGTATTGCGGACGGAAAAGGACCCCCGGCAGGTTTTCTTTTTTCAGCTCATCGGCAAGTTTATGCGCGTTGATATAGGGCGCTCCGACCAGCTCAAAGGGCAGGGTGGTTCCCCGTGCTTCGGACAGCAGGGTTCCCTCGATGAGACACATCCCAGGATACACCGCCGCGGTTTCCAGAGTGGGCATATTGGGGGAGGTGGGAATCCAGGAAAGGCCCGTTTGGTCATACCATTGCGAACGGTCCCAGCCCCGCATGGGGATCACCGTCAGATCGCAGGAGATACCAAAAGTCGTGTTGAACATTTTTGCCAGCTCGCCCACCGTCATGCCGTGCCGGTTGGCGATGGGGTATTGACCGACAAACGACCGCCAGTTTTCCCCGACCAGGTTCCCCTCGACACTCACTCCGTTAATGGGATTCGGGCGGTCACAGACAATCATCCGCACCCCGGTTTCCCGGCAAACCTCCATACAGTTGGCCAGCGTGTAAATGAAGGTGTAGTAGCGGGCTCCCACGTCCTGGATGTCGAATACCAGATTATCGAGATTGGCGAAGTCCTCGGGATTGGGGAACAGGGACTCAGCGACATCTCCATAGAGACTCAGGACATTGACTCCCGAAGACGGGTCATGGTTGTCGTTCACCTTCACCATGTCCTGATCGATTCCGTAGAGCCCGTGTTCCGGCGCAAAAATCTTTTTTAAACTGAACCAGCCGTGCGACTTGAAGTGATCGATAGAGTGCCTGTGATCGCCTGCAACGCTGGTCTGGTTGACGATCAGCCCGACCGATTGCCCGTGCAGGTAACGCTCAGGATCGGTGAGAAGGGTGTCCAGTCCGGTGATGGTTCGTTTCACAAGGTCAGCCGTTTAGAGTGCGTTGGAATAGTTTTTTGAAGCCAAAAAAATTCAACAGTGAATTTATGGAGATGGGCTTTTTGAAAAATACCGGATCAAGTGAACCGGTAGCCCTTGGGAATCACAATGATATTGGATTCCTCATCGACGAAAAACCGGTTTTTATCCTCTTCCAGATTATATCCAATGCTGACTCCATCTGGAATATCCACGTCTTTGTCGATAATTGCCATGTTAATTTTGCAGTTTTTCCCAACCCGGACCCGGTCCATGATCAGGGAATTGATGATCGCGGCGCCGCTGTCGATATAGACATCCCGCCCGATGACGGAGTCTTGAACGATACCGCCGCTGATGATGCTTCCTTCGGACACGATGCTGTTGACGGCTTGCCCGCGACGGCCGTCTTCGTTAAAAACGAATTTCGCCGGCGGGCCCCCATACTGGGTGGTTCGGATGGGCCAGCGGTTGTTGTAGAGGTTGAACACCGGATTGACGTTTCTCAAGTCCATGTTCGCTTCCCAAAACGCCCGGATGGTTCCCACATCCTTCCAGGCGCCGACTTCCTGGCTGAAACTCCCCGGAATGATATTGGTGCGAAAATCGTAAGCGAATACGCGGTCCTTGGTAAAAACTTTAGGCAGGATGTCCTTGCCGAAATCGTGAGACGAGCTTTCTTCGGCGGCGTCCTCATAGAGATTATTGATCAGAAAATCCGTACTGAAGATATAGTTTCCCATCGAAGCATACGCTTCGTCCGGTCGCCCTGGAATGTGTTTAGGTTCCGGCGACTTTTCCTGAAAACCGATCACGCGTTGATCGGTTTCGACCTGAATGACGCCGAATTCCTTGGCATCGTCCAAGGGAACAGGCAGGGCGGAGACGGTCATGTCCGCATTGTTTTGAATATGAAAATCCACCATCTGCCGAATATCCATCCGGTAAATGTGGTCCGCGCCAAAGACTGCGACCAGGTCGTAACCGTGGCCTTCGATCAGATTGATGTTCTGATAAATGGCATCTGCGGTTCCCAGGTACCAGCTTTCGCCCGTCCGTTTCTGAGCGGGAACCGGGAGGATGAAATGATGTGGAAGAATGGAGCTGAACCGCCATCCTTCCTGCAAGTGTTCGGTCAAGGATTGCGACTTGAACTGGGTGAGAACGTATATGGAATATATTTGTGAATTGAGAAAATTACTGAGAACAAAATCGATCAGCCGGTATTTTCCGCCAAAGGGAACCGCGGGTTTCGCCCGTTCCCGGGTTAATGGAAAAAGACGGCTCCCTTCTCCACCTGCCATGATCATAACAAGAATATTTTGCAAGGCCGCTCACTCCAAATCAATTAATTGGGCCGGATCAACAGGTTCGCTTAAAAACAGCGGCGCCGAGCCAGGTGGAAAAAGAACAAATGGGATTACATTTTTTGAGCCAAATACCGCGATTGCCCTCCATAACCCATTGAATATTTTATGTTAATTCCATTCTTCCAGGCTGTCAACGTTTAAAATAGATGGAACAGGACACAGGATACCACAATAAAAAAACCCCGGCCAATGTGGACCGGGGTTTTCTTTTTCTTAAAAACGGTGATTAAAGGCGGGTTACATCATGCCGCCCATGCCGCCCATTCCACCCATGCCGCCCATGCCGCCCATTCCACCCATGCCACCACCGGCGGGACCATGAGAATGTCCTTCATCTTTCTCTTCCGGAAGGTCCGTGATCATGGCTTCCGTGGTCAAGAGAAGGGCGGATATGCTTGCCGCGTTCTGCAGAGCGGTGCGGGTCACTTTTGCCGGATCGATGATTCCGGCCTTGATCATGTCCACATACTCGCCAGTTTTGGCGTCATAACCCATGTTGCCTTTCAAAGATTTCACCTTTTGAGCTACCACGGTTCCTTCTTCGCCGGCATTATTAGCGATCTGGCGGATGGGTTCCTCCAGAGACCGCTGGATGATTTTCACACCCTGCAAATAGTCGTGATCGCCTTTTAGTTTATCCAGTGCGGGAAGCGCGCGCAGGAAAGCCACTCCGCCTCCGGGAACGATGCCTTCTTCGACCGCCGCACGCGTGGCATGCAACGCATCTTCCACACGGGCTTTTTTCTCTTTCATTTCGGTCTCAGTTGCCGCACCGACATTGATGATCGCAACGCCGCCTACCAGCTTGGCCAGACGTTCTTGCAGTTTTTCACGATCGTAATCGGAAGTGGTTTCCTCGATCTGGTTGCGGATCTGTTTGACCCGTCCCTGGATGTCGGAAGCTTTGCCCTTACCGTCAACGAGAGTGGTGTTCTCTTTGTCGATGGTGGCGTGCTTGACCCGGCCCAGATCGCTGACCTCGACGTTTTCAAGTTTCACGCCGATATCTTCAGAAATGACTTTGCCGCCGGTGAGAATAGCGATATCGTCCAGCATGTCTTTTCTGCGATCCCCGAATCCCGGCGCTTTAACGGCACAGACATTGAGAGTTCCACGGAGCTTGTTGACAACCAGAGTCGCCAGCGCTTCGCCGTCAACGTCTTCAGCAACGATCAATAGCGGTTTACCGGATTTTGCGATCTTTTCCAACAGCGGAAGCAGGTCTTTCATGCTGGAGATTTTTTTGTCGTTCAACAGGATATAGGCATCTTCCAGAATGGTTTCCATGCGTTCTGCATCGGTCACGAAATAAGGAGAAAGATAGCCGCGGTCGAACTGCATGCCTTCCACGATTTCCAGGGAAGTGTCCATGCTTTTTGCTTCTTCAACGGTGATGACGCCGTCTTTCCCAACCTTGTCCATGGCTTCGGAAATGATTTCACCGATCGCAGTGTCCTGGTTGGCGGAAATGGTTCCTACCTGGGCGATTTCTTTTTTATCTTTGGTAGGTTTAGCTAATTTCTGAATTTCCGGAATGATCGCCCGCACAGCATCTTCAATCCCTCTTTTAACATCCATGGGATTGGCCCCGGCCGTGACGTTTTTCATTCCCTCACGGAAGATGGCTTGCGCCAGAACCGTTGCGGTCGTGGTGCCGTCTCCGGCGTTGTCACTGGTTTTGCTGGCCACTTCGTTGACCATCTGGGCGCCCATGTTTTCAAAAGGATCTTCCAGTTCGATTTCCTTGGCGACCGTCACGCCGTCCTTGGTGATGGTCGGGGAACCAAATTTCTTGTCGATAACCACATTGCGGCCCTTGGGACCCAGGGTGATTTTTACGGTATTGGCCAGTTTGTTGACACCCGCCAGAATTTTTTGTCGCGCTCTTTCGTCATAAACAATTTGTTTTGCCATTTAAAATATTCTCCTTAAATTTATAGAATGTATAAAGTCATAAAAAGGTTACCGGTCCGTAATTATTTTTCGATGATTCCCAGAATGTCGTCTTCCCGCATCAATAAAAATTCTTCGCCGTCGACTTTGACTTCGGTTCCGCCGTATTTGCTGTAAAGGACCTTGTCGCCTACTTTTACGTCTACTGGAATGTGTTTTCCATCGTCTCCAACTTTGCCTTTGCCAACAGCTTTCACGCGCCCCTCAATGGGTTTTTCCTTAGCCGAATCGGGAATGATGATGCCGCCTTTTTGCACTTCTTTTTCCAGAATGGGTTGAACAAGTATGCGGTCCTGCAGTGGTCGGATTTTCATGATGACTCCTTGAAATTAATGATAAACTTATGTTTTAGAACTAGTTTCCCTGATTGAGGGAAATTCCCTGACCCTATTTTTGTCTAAGCAGTTGTTTTTTTTATGTGTTTTGTCTATGCCGAAAGGCTAAAGGTCCGCTCAGGATTAAAAAAGTCGCCTTAGCACTCCTCTGTCAAGAGTGCTAACAGTAAAATAGTATCTGAAATTGGAAAAGCAAGGTCCGATCGAAAAAAAATTAAAAAAATTTTTAAAAAAATTTAATCAATGAAAAAACAATCAGTTAAAGATATTGAAACGTTTTTGAACCCGCATCCCGACCGGGATTACGAGATCAACATGGAATGCCCGGAGTTCACCTGCCTTTGCCCGAAGACCGGCCAGCCCGATTTCGCGGTGGTCACCATCAACTATATTCCTGACAAAATCTGCATTGAGCTCAAATCCTTGAAACTTTATCTTTGGTCCTACCGCAATGAAGGCGGGTTCCATGAAAAGGTAGTCAACCAGATTTGCGACGACATCGCCGCCGCCTGCAAGCCCAGGAAGTTGAAGGTTGTAGGTGATTTCAACGTGCGGGGCGGTATTTACACCACAGTGACCGTCGAATACGCCAAGGGTAAGAAAAGAAAAAGTTAATGAAAGGGGATCGTATGTTGAGTCGAGTCGGTGAATGCAATCAATGCGGCGAATGCTGCAAAACCGTGAATATTACAGCGGTCCGCGACCTGACCCTTGAACAGCACGGAAATACCGAAGAGTTAAAGCGGTACCTGAGCTATCGGGGAATCAAGGTGGTTGGCGAAGACGTGGAGAAAAACCTGCTCTTTTACACCATCCACATCCCCTGTTCCAAGCTTGGGCCGGACAACGAGTGCCTCGTTCACAACTCTCCCGAAAAACCCCTTATCTGCCACCGTTACCCCTGGGCCAAAGACGATATTCCCGAATGCAGTTATACCTTTGAACCCACCAACCCTTCCTGGATGCCAAAGTAAATCCTCAGATTACTCATTCTCTCATCATATTTAAGCGATTAATTCCCCTCAGGCAAAATTTTTTTATTTCGTTGGCTTGATGAAAATCCGTAAAGGAATATGTGCAGATCTTTGTTTCAAAGGGTGCCGTGAATTTTACATCCATTGAATAGAAAGAAACTGAGAAAGCGAGATCAAATGCGTTGTCCTGCATTTGGAATTTTTTTATGGGAGGAGTCCAATAATGCGTCCATTCACAGCAAACACAGGAGGGGACGAAGAACTTAAGGTGCAAAAAAAGAAACGTAAGCGGTCTCGTTTGATCATATTTTTGTTAATATTTGTAGTGCTTTTTAGCTTAGCTGCACCAGTTCTCGTATTTGCTGAGGGTGATGTCAATGACCCTGATATTGACACCGACGATGACGACGACGATGACGACGACGATGACGACGACGATGACGATGATAAAAGAAAAGGGAAGAAAAAACCGGTGATCACCTTTGCGGCAGTGAATGGCGATAAAACTGAGATCGATATCAACGGTAATTTCCTACATAAAAACGGGAAAGCCACTGTCATTCTGGGAAGAAACAAATATCCTAAATACATTGGGGTGGACCTTGAACTCATTGTTCTGGGTTACGATTCGAAGGGGAAACAGCTCCTGGTGGGAATACCGGAGGACCCGAATAACCCTGGGAACCCTGTGGAGGTGAAGGATGGCGTCCATCTTCTGACGGTCAAAACGAAAAAGGGGTATGGGAAGTTTCATGCAAATTTCGGCGGCGGCGGTGGAGTCCAGGGTGAAAAAGGCGATCCCGGCCCTGAGGGGCCACAAGGGCCTGAAGGACCCCAGGGTCCGCAAGGTGCAGAGGGTCCCCAAGGGCCCATTGGACCGCCCGGTCCGGTTGGACCCGAGGGACCACCAGGCCCGGCAGGTGCCGATGGTGTTGGCTTGCGGATCTTCAATGTCAACAACACGGCCGGGGGAAAAAACGCACTGGACAGCAACACCACAGGTTTCAACAATAGCGCTTTCGGTTTCGATGCTCTGACAGCGAATACCACTGGCGGGAACAACACGGCTGTTGGGAGCTCTGCCCTTAAAAGCAACACCACCGGCAGCGTCAACACCGCTACAGGGGCCTCAACGCTGCAAAGCAACACTACCGGCAATTTCAACGTTGCCACAGGGGTTTCTGCGCTTAGAGGCAACACCACTGGCAGTGAAAATGTTGCCACCGGAGCGTCAGCGCTTCTAAACAACACGGCTGGCAATTTTAATGTGGCTACGGGGCCTTCCGCACTTAGGCAAAACACCACCGGCAGTGCCAACGTTGCCATGGGACTGGGCGCACTTCAAAGCAACACCACCGGTAGTGTGAACGTCGCGACAGGAGGGTCTGCGCTTTTCGGCAACACCACAGGCACTAAAAACGTCGCTACGGGAAGATTTGCACTTAAAGACAACACTGCAGGAAATAACAATACCGCTCTCGGGTTTGAGGCAGGCCTTGGGCTCACAACCGGAAACAACAATCTTTATCTCGACAGCCCCGCTGGAGGGGCTTCCGAATCGAATACCATCCGCATCGGTGACACTCAGACGGCGACATTCATAAAAGGCGTTTCCGGGGTGACCACCGCAGGTGCGGCTGTCCCAGTGTTTATCGACGGCGCGGGCCAGCTCGGCACGATCTCGTCTTCGTCCCGCTATAAGGAAGACATCCACAGTCTGGGAGACGTGAGCCGACGGCTTTTGGGACTGCGACCGGTGGCATTTCGTTACAAAGCGGACGTGCAGAAAGGCGACCGGCCGGTACAGTACGGTCTCATCGCCGAGGAAGTGGCTCAGGTTTTCCCTGAACTGGTGGTTTACAACAAGGACGGCCAGCCGGAGACCGTGGCTTACCACATCCTGAGTACATTGTTGTTGAACGAATTGCAGGCAGTGCAGTCGCGTGTTGTAGCCCTTGAAGAGGAGCGCAGAGAAAGAGAGGCCCTGAAAATGCGCATCTCGACTCTCGAAGGAATCGTCAAACGACTGGCCGTTCCCAGGCATCAACGGACGGGTTTGGCTCCGGCTGAATGATTCAAACCTTTCCCTCTCACCCCAGCCCTTGTGATATCCCTTCCTTAGCTTTCATGCCCCGAAGGGGTATTCCCTGGTGGGAAAAGGGATTCTTTCGAGATACCCTTCCCGCCTTTTCCTGTGGTAAGATAGCAAAAACAATAATATTAAGCGTATGATCTATATTGACGACCGGCTTCTTTTAAAAGGCTGGTTTTTGGGATTAAGCGATGACCGAACGGTTTACAGACAATCAGGATGGCACCATCACCGATAACCAGACCGGGCTCATGTGGCAGGAAACATACGCCTACCCGGAAACCGGAAACTACATCAACTGGTATGACGCCAATGAGTATGTGCAAAAATTAAATGAGAAGAAACTGGCCGGATATTCGGACTGGCGATTGCCGGATCGGTTGGAAATCCAGAGTTTATACGAGATCGGAAAACCTTTTAAATCCAGGGGTAAAACGTTTATTCTGCATATCGATCCGGTTTTTGAGTTCAGCTACGGGAGCTGTTTCTGGACCCGCAAAACCCGGCTGTCCGCCGCGCTGGGATTTGAATTTGATTGCGGGGACATGCACTGGTATCCTCAGGGAAGCGTTTCAGGGTCGGTCCGTGCCGTGCGGCTGGGATTAAACCCGCGCGTCTTGATTGATCCTGCATGGACCCAGTTACAGGAGATGGGATGAAAACCCGAAGTGGAAAGTCTGCAAGGACCGGCGCTGATGATCGCTCGGCGGCAGGCGACGAGTTATTCAGAAAAGAAAGGGCCAAGGCCCGTAAACTGCGCAAGTCGCAATGGTGGCTTAAGAAGATCCAGGAAGGGATTTGTCATTATTGCGGAGGCAAGTTTGTGGCCGATGAATTGACCATGGACCACATCGTGCCGGTTTCGCGCGGCGGCAAAAGCACGAAAGGCAACATCGTCGTTTCCTGTAAAACCTGTAACACCAATAAAAAGTATTACACCCCGGCGGAAATCATCCTGCGCGATGATCTGGATAAAGACGTCAGTTTCTGACCTTCCCAAACCCTTCTTATTCCTATCAGCCTCCTTTCAGGAACTCATCAATCAGCGCCGCGATTTCTTCAGGCGCATCCTCGTGGCAGTAGTGGCCCACTCCCTCTAAACGGTGAACCGTGCTGTTCGGAAAAGCCTCGTTGAATAACGGAATAAAATGCTTTGCCTGAAGAGTTTGATCGGCCATCCCCCAGAGCGCCAATGCCGGTTTTCGGGAAAGCGCCCTTGCTGTATGAGTGTTCGCAGGCTCGAATCGATGCGCGCCTTCTGCAAAACCCTTTGCCCAGCCAATGGCCCCAAGGCAATCTTCAGGCTCCTTGAACGGAGAGCGATAGGCGCGTAGCCAGGATTCAGATATTCTTTCATTTCGCTCGAAGCCATTTAACTTAAGCGTGCTTAGAATATTGTATTCCAGTTGGCCGAGAACCTCGTCAAGCGTGCCGTTCGAATACGCCCTGGCGATCCATCGAAACCACGGAGAAGCCGCCGCATTGTTTACGAGAGCGTCACCCAAACCAGGCTGATTAAGGGGGGTGGGGCCGTTGGTGCTGATAATGCGCTTAATGCGGTCCGGATGCCGAAGGGCCGCCCCCATCCCTGCCGGTCCGCCAAAATCGTGCATGACGAGCGTGATGTCACGCAGATCGAGATCCAGCATGAATCGTTCCAGGTTGTCGATGTGGTCTTGAAGGAGATAGGTTCTGTCCATCGGCGTTTCGCTTTTACCGAAGCCCATGTGGTCCGGTACGACCACTCGATACCGCGGGGAAAAGGCCTGAATGAGATCCCGGAACAGGTATCCCCAAGTGGGCTCTCCGTGAAGGGCCAGAACGGTTTCACCTTGACCTTCGTCCACATAGTGCATGCGAAATCCCGGAGCTTCCGTGTACCGGGCTTTAAAAGGCCACGTGTCGTCGAAAGTCTCCTCCGCCAAAACGGTGGTAGCTGGTGCTTCAAACATTGTTTTCATGATTTCCACCTTTTCATTCATTCTATTCCGCAAGTTGTTGGGAGTTATTCCGCTGCAACCGTCTCGGTTTGATTCCATTTCGCCTCATTTTGTTCAATGAGATGATCAACCAGTTTGGGAACGGCTCTGTGAGCGTTTTCGACGGATTGCCTATGTCTCTCGTCTCCAAACTCCTGGTATTCAATTGCGATAAGATGATCTTCTACTGCCCCCAGATATTTCGAACAGGTTCGGATATGAGGTTCCAGATGATTCTTATCTTCCCGCACACCCCCCGGCTCAAAGCCGAACTCACCGCGAGAGGAGAGAATAACCAAATGTTTTCCCGACAAAATGGGCTCAAGCGGCTCATCACCGCGCGTCAAATCGAACGTGAATGTTTTGTTGATACGGATAACCTGGTCAAACCACGCTTTCAGCGCGGACGGCATCCCATAGTTATACATGGGCACCCCCAGTAAGATGATATCTGCATCTTCAACTTCCTCGATGAGAGTGTCAGAAAGTTGTAGAGTGGCCTGCTGGGTTTTGGTTCTTTCCTTTTCAGGGGTGAAGGCCGCGGCGATCCAGTTTTCACTGACTGCAGGTGGTGGATTAAGGCCAATATCACGTTGGACGATCTCATCGGCAGGGCGTTGTTTCAGCCATTCATCGATAAAGCGTTGGGAGAGCCCACGGGTCAGGGACCGTTCTTTCCGTGCACTGACATCGATGCGAAGAATTGTTGTCATGTCACTCACCTTTGATTAAGGATAAATTATTAAAAATAAGGCCTTCCATTTCTCGTCAACTTTATGCTTTAGGAGGATGCATGTGGAAAACCTTGTTCATGATTTTCCACTCGCCGTCGATTTTTAGTAGCGTGAACAAGTCGGTGAACCGGTGGCCGGTCCAGTTGTCGAGTTCCAGTCGTACGGTGGCGACAGTGTCGACGAGGTCGATGCTGGCAACCCAGGCTCGCAGTCCCGTCGCCGGGCCGTTTTCATCATTCCAGTCGTACAGCTTCTGGATGGGACCCGCGATCAGGTCATTACCAACATAACCGAAGAGGGTCGCGTCCCTGTGAAAGGCGGGTTTCATGTCCTCGCTTTTGCCGGACCGGGCTCCGTCGATGTAATGTTGGATAACCGTGCCGATCACGTCGTATTTGCTCAAGTATGTGGATGCATGGTTCATGACTTGTCTCCCTCGCTCAAAGTGCGGTTTAAAAACAATAATACCGGTTAGTCAGCTTCCAAAAAACTTCCTTACAAAACCGCGTCATTGTTTTGATTTACACAGTGATCGCAGGTGAACGGTGACCTTTCCAATACCGGACGACATCCACCGTATCGATTACCAGCGAAATGCTATCGAGTACGATGACCGCAAGCAGCCAATAATAAAAAGAACCCCCTTCAATGGTCTGACCCAATCGCGACCAGAGCCAGGGAACCGTGAAAAACCATGGGATATGGCCCAATCCAAGAAGCTTGACATAGCCAAACTTCGCGAACAGGGTCATCATGATGACCATGCCGACCCCGGCTCCAGCGAGGACCACGGTTGCTTCCGGTGTGCCCAGAAAGAAAAATGGCAAAACTAGGTTCGCGGCCACCAGAAAAACCATCCATACCTGCCAGGGCTTGGTCATGGTGAGAATACCTTTGTTAAATCCAATCAGTATCTTGAACATGAGTTGCCTCCTTTTCGTCAGAATGAACCTATTAGTTCCTGATCCAATTCCACCCTTCCTTGCTGGATTTCTTCTTTCGTGTATCTTGGTGTGATGTGTTGCGGACAATTCCAGTCAAATGCCTGGACATTCAAAACAATAATGCGCTCAATAGCCGCCGGGTAATCCGGCATCGCAACTTTTGCCAGCAGCTCGGGATGATCTTGAGCGTCGAGAACTTCCGCCTCCGCCCAGATTTTTAGCCGTTGCTGTTTGGTGTAATCCATGAGGAAGAGAACCGTCTTTCTCGTGGCGTTAAAGTTGCCGGTGCTGATGTATTGTCCGTTGCCGCGAAAATCCGCAAAAGCCAGAAGATTTTCATCGAGTGATTTCAAAAAACCTCTAGGGCCGCCACGGAATTGCATATAGGGCCATCCATTTTCTCCCAAAGAGGCCATATAAAATCCGTCCCTGTTCTGGATGTAGCTTTTTTCCTGCCAGGTGAGCCTGTTACGGAACGCGTTTTTTTCTTCCATCTTTTGATAAGGCGCACGGGTGCCGTATTTCTCCTGCATTTTTTTGACACTGTCTGTGAATGCGTATTCCATAAAATTTTTGGCCATGATTTGGTTCCTTTCCTTAAATAAGCCCCCCGCATATCGCAGGGGGCCTATGTGATTTCAGAATGTGAGGACATTGAACCCCTGTTCCTGCAGGTTTCGAAAACTGGTGAGACCGTTTGTGTTGGGGACCGGGTTGTCCCTGATCAAATCGTACCCGGAAGTGTCTCCGCCAAAAACATCCGCACAGCCGCAGGAGATGCCCTGAATCTTGTCTTCCACCGCTTTAAACAACTCATGGGCAGGGTGGTCCTCCGCTTGCAGGACTTCCGGCCATCGGGTTCCTGCTCCCTGGAAGAGGATCGACACTTCCTCTCCCGCTTGCTTGTAGTCGTAAGCGGCGGCCAGGGCGTTAAAGACACGGCCTAAAGATTCTTCCGATCCGTTTTTTGGGTCTGAAAAAATAGTGATGGCAGTTTTCATGATTTGTTACTCCTTTTGGTTTTGGGTTTTTTTGAATCAAACGTTAATAATTGCGGTAAATTTTGAAGGACCCGCGCAAACGGTTTGGTGTCCCCGTTGGCTCGTGCCATGACCAGGGCTCCCTGGATACCGATCAACGCTTCTTCAGCTCGTTCCTTTGCAACCGCCGGGCTCAAACCGGCTGCGCGCGCGACACGAACGAGCGCTCCGAGCCAGACGGTGAACGACCTCTCGATATGCTGACGAATGGCGCCACCCCCGTCTCCCAGCGATAGCGAATCCAGTAGACAGGAACGGCGTCCTCCGCCATAGAAATCGCTGAGCCGTTTCGACATTTCCCGAATGCGGGACGAGGGATCCCCAGACCCGGTCAGGGGCGCCAGGATGTGAAACTCGAACCAATCGTCGGCGCGTTTAAGAACGGCCCCGGCCATTTCTTCTTTTCCGCCTGGAAAGCGGTGGTAAAGACTGGCGCGCTTGAGCCCGGTCGCTTCCGCAATCCGGCTGAGGCTGGCGCCTTCGTAGCCGTGCAGACGGAACACTTCCGTCAGCCGGTCCATCAAGTCATCTTCATCGATTTTTCTGGCGGGCATTTTGGATCCTCCAAATTTAAGAATGGAAGTATTTTAACGAACGTTCGGTAAAATAGCAAGCCCTTTTTTCAAAAAAATTCCATCGTCAACAAATCGCGGTTTTTAAATATCCAGCGGTTTGAAATTGTATATAAATGCGGGTGCAGGAGTGCCCGTGGGAAACAAAAGATCAGGTAGGCACGCCGGGAATCGAAGGGGGTTTCCCCTCGGAGGGTGCTTTTTCCTTGGGAGTGTGGATCTGGCTTTCACAAAGCAACAGCAGGTGAATTCCCAGTTTGGATTTGAACGGTTCCAGCACCGTGTACTTTTCCGCGTTCATGATTGCGTCGACAAGATCCTGAGTCATGATGTTATCGGTGATTTTCATTCCCCGATAGATCCAACCCATATCGCCACCCAGCCTTTTGGTCGTGCAATTGCTGTATTTTTTAGCCAGAGTGGCAAAAAACTTTTCCAGCTTTTCGCGGTCGTGAAACTCCTTGTCCGGGTCATCGGTGGGCTGGTCTGCAAGCTCCTTTTGAAAATCGAGGAGAGTTTGCCGGATCATTTCCGCGGCCTCGAGTGACGACAACCGGATATTTCGAACCCGGTGCTCCATCGGCTTGTCGGTTTTAAGGACGGCTTTTTTAGGGACGAATACTTTTTTGGGCTTGATCTTTGGCCGGACCGCCGGTTTGGGGGCGTCTGCCGGCTTTACGGGTTCTTTCGCGGTTTTGTCGCGTTGGTAGACGGTTTTTTCTGGTTCCTTGGGAGACTGTTCTTCAGACATTTCTTTTCTCTTTATAAGATGAAAGAAAGTTAAACAACTTTCTTAATTGGCTGGGATGGCTGAACAACGCACAATTTTTCAGCCAGTAGTTTAATGCGATACTTTAACTGAAGCCAATCGATTCCAGATATTTGATGACCGAACCATTGTTGTTACTGCCTATGATTTCATGCGCGGCCCGCTTCACTTCAGGAAGCGCATTGGAGACCGCGATAGCGCGCCCCGCGATTTTAAACATGCCGAGATCGTTGAGGTAATCGCCAAAGACCACCACATTATTCAGGGGATGTTTTAAATACTGGGCCAACAAGCGTATCATATTTGCCTTATTGGCTTGCTGATGGTACGCCTGGAGCCAGTAATACCCCTTGAGCGAAACATCTTCCGCAAAATAAAGACTGATGTCATCAGGATATTTCTTTTTTAAAGCCTGGTAAACAGGTTTGAGTGTTTTCTTGTTGTCGATCAGCAGAAAGCCGGACACCCTTTCGTCATCGGCAAGATTGAAATCGTCAACCTGGCAGAGTCTGCCGTCCCCGTCTAGGCTGGTGAGGTAGGCTTTTTCTCCGGGGTTGACCGCTTTACGATAATACACGCGATGCCCTTTGCCATTTGAAAAATAGGAATAGATAAAAGGGTGCAGATCCAGAGGCGTCACAATTTTCAACATTTCTTTGACGATCGACTTGGTGATAAAGTCGGCAAGAAAAACATTCTGCCCTGTGTTGAAATCGGTGAGGTAAACGCCGTTAAATAAAATAGCCGGAATTTTCAGATTGAGGCCTTTGAGGATAGGGTGGGCCGAGTCGTAATTCCGGGCGGTGGCAATGGTAAAATTGAGACCGCGGTCGATCATGGAGTTGAGGCGGTCAATGGATTCTTTGGAAAGGGTTCCGGATGAGGAAAGCAGCGTGCCATCCAGATCCGAAATAAACAACAGATTTTTGGGGTCTGTTGTAGTCCAGGTCAATTTTTGCGATTGAGTTGTTGAATTTTTAGAGAATAAATTTTTAAAAATACCAATCATTCCTTTGCATGCATCGCCAGCTTTGTAATTTATTAAAAAATAATAAGTTACCGCTTTTATTTTCTTTTTGTGTTCGAATGGTCAGATTAATTGTAAGCTATCATTATATTAATATACTAATGATTCTAAATGGATTGTCAAGTTTGGCCCCCCTTGGCGGCACTTTCGGAAGGGGGCCTGAATTTAGAATGTTAGGGAGCAAGGTCATGTCATTAAAAAATAAGATACGGTTATGGGTTCAAGGCGCTTTTTTTTCGTTTTGCTTGTTCGGTCAGGTTCTCATGGCAGGAGCCTCCGGTTTTTCCGATTGGGACGTGTTGTTAAAAAAATATGTGGGAACGACAACCGTTCACGGCGTGACTCTGAATGCATTTCCTTATAAGGATTTGAAGGGCGACCCCGGATTCCAGAAGGTGGTGGATCAGCTCAAATCCGCATCGGTTCAGGATTTAACGACCCGGGAGCAGAAATTATCTTTCTGGATCAATGTTTACAATATTTTGGCGGCAAAAGTGGTGGTGGACAATTATCCGGTCGAAAGCATCAATGATGTAGGCAGTATTTTCAAAAGAGTGTGGAAACGCCCGGCAGGTGTCGTGGATGGTAAAATGCGCACCCTGGACGAGGTGGAGCACGAAATCCTCAGAAAAATGGGCGACCCCAGAATCCATGTGGCGATCGTCTGCGCGTCGGTCAGCTGTCCGGACATCCGAAAAGAGGCCTACACTGCTGAGCGGCTTGATGAACAATTGGACGATCAGGTGCGAAAATTTCTTGAAAATGTCGAAAAAGGCATGAAGATCGATGAAAAGAGAAAGCGGGTTTATCTCTCTTCAATTTTTAAATGGTTTGAGGAAGATTTTGAATCTCAGGGCGGCGTGATCTCTTTTGTCAGCCGGTACGCTCCGCCTTCTAAGAAGGAAGGTCTTCAGAAATTTGGAAAAAACGTAAAATACCTGGATTACGACTGGGATCTGAACGAACTGACCGCCCGATAAATTCGCCCAGAGCCTTTGGGAAGAGGCCAGGGCCACAAGTCTCCGAAGGGGCCGGTCTCAATCCGCGTGTTTTCTTAAAAAAGTTGGAATATCGAAATTCACCGGCATGGAATCGAATTCCGGATTTTCCTCTTTAATCGCCGAGGCCAGACTTTTTAATTGCGTGTGCGTCGTTTGATTGGTCGTGCCGTCCCTAAGACCTTCCTCTTGAACCGTTTTCTCCATCGGCACCACCAGATGCGGTTTGGTTTTCCGTTCGTTCTTTTCCTCAAACCCGGTGGCAATGACGGTCACCCGCATTTTTCCCTGCATGTCCGGGTCGATGACCGCCCCAAAGATAATGTGAGCGTCCTCATGAGCGTTTTCCTGAACAAGCATGGAAGCTTCATTGACCTCCAGCAGTCCCAGGTCCTCACCGCCGGTGATGTTGATAAGAATTCCCTGCGCTCCATCCACGGAAGCTTCGTCAAGTAGCGGGCTGGAAATCGCTTTTTGCGCCGCTTCCACGGCCCGGTTCTCACCTTCAGCGGTCCCGCTTCCCATGAGGGCTTTGCCCATATTGCCCATAATGGCTTTAACGTCCGCGAAGTCCAGATTGATCAGACCTGGAACCACAATGAGGTCGGAGATACTGCACACCGCCTGCTTGAGGACATCATCCACCAGACCGAAGGCGCCGGTGAAAGAAGTCTGCTTGCCCACAAAACTCAGCAGTTTTTGATTGGGAATGACGATCAGCGTGTCGACGGAGTTTTTTAACTCCAAAATCCCGGCTTCCGCTTGTTTGGCGCGTTTTCGGCCTTCAAAGCTGAAAGGTTTGGTCACCACGCCCACGGTCAGAGCCCCGATTTCCCTGGCGATTCGGGAGATGATGGGAGCCGCACCCGTGCCCGTTCCGCCGCCCATGCCGGCGGTGATGAACACCATGTCCGCGCCGTGCAGTGTGTCCCGGATCTGGTTTTCGCTTTCCTCCGCCGCGCGTTTTCCCACATCCGGGTTGGATCCAGCGCCCAGCCCGCGGGTCAACTCCGTACCGATCTGGATTTTGTCCGGGCACTTGCAGGACTCCAGCGATTGGATATCCGTATTGGCGACACTGAACTCCACGCCACGCAGGTTGTCCTTCACCATGGAGGTCACCGCATTGGTTCCTCCACCGCCAACACCGACCACCTTTATTTTGGCTGAGTATTCCACATTATTATCGAATTCAATCAAGCCCATCGTATCCTCCTTTTTAAAAGAACTCTTCCGCCCAGTCTTTCATGCGGCTGAATATTTTTTCGAATAAGTTTCTGCCCTGGAGTTCGCGGGTGGTTCCCAGTTTATCAACCCGCATTCCGTACTGGATCAACCCCGTACTCGTGGAGTACATCGGACTGTTCACCACATCAATGAGACCTCCAAGGCCCGTTGGCGGGCCGACCCGGACGGGACATTGAAAAACGCTTTCCGCAAGTTCCGCCATGCCTTCCATGGAGGCGGCGCCGCCGGTCAGAACGATCCCCGAGGAGATGATTTCCCGGTATCCCGAATTGGTCAGCTCGTGGTCCAGCATGTCGAACATTTCCTTGGCCCGCGCTTCAATGATTTCACTCAATATCTGGCGGGACACCGTTTTAGGTTCTCTTCCCCCGACACTTGAAACCTCGATGGTTTCATCGGCTCCTACCAACGGTGAATAGGCGCATCCATAAGCGTGCTTGATTTTTTCCGCCTCTGCGTTGGGTGTGCGAAGGCCGATGGCGATGTCGTTGGTCATTTGCGATCCGGCAATGGTGAGCACGGACGTGTGTTTGATGGCTCCCTGATAAAAAATGGCCATGTCCGAAGTTCCACCGCCGATATCGATCATCGCCACGCCCAGTTCCTTTTCGTCGCTGGAGAGAACCGATTCGCAGGATGCCAGTTGCTCCAGCACAATGTCCTGCACTCCGAGTCCGGCTTTGTTGACGCATTTCACAATATTCTGCGCCGATGTGACCGCCGCGGTGACAATGTGCACCTTGGCTTCCAGACGAACTCCCGCCATTCCTATCGGGTCCTTGATCCCGTCCTGGTTGTCCACGATGTATTCCTGCGGAAGGACATGAATGACTTCCCGATCCAGGGGAATGGCGATTGCCTTGGCCGCCTCGATCACCCGGTCCACATCTTTCGGGACGATCTCTTTTCCTTTCACGGCGATGATACCGTGGCTGTTGAGGCTGTTGATGTGTCCTCCGGCGATGCCCACGAATACCGAATCGATTTCGCATCCGGCCATGAGCTCAGCCTCTTCAACAGCGCTTTTTATCGATTCCACGGTGCTGTCGATGTTGACCACAACCCCTTTTCGAAGCCCTCTGGAAGGATACTGGCCGAGACCGATGATGTCGGTGACGCCCTCCGAAGTCCGCTCGCCGATAATGCAACAGATTTTGGTGGTGCCGATATCCAGGCCAACGATATAACTATTTTTTTTGGACATGCACTCGCTTCCTTGCTTTTTCTTTCATCCTTCAGGAACTCTCTTTTGGATTCACGACAATTTTATCTTTGAACGACAGGTCAATATATTCGATATTTTTTCTATCCTTTTCGAGGGTGTCACGCACGATCAGGAAATTTTTAAAATTAGTCGAAATGGTTTCCAGGCTCATGAACACCTTCATATTTTCTTTTCCGGTGGTGAAGGTGACCCGCGAAGAGCTGTCAATTTCAGCCGTCTTTATCGGGTCGTCCGCGAAAAAAGACAATTGGTTGAAGTAATGCATGGTTTGCAGACTGCTGATGACCCCATCGCCGGCGGCATTCTGGCCCAACACCGTTTCCTCTGCGGTCGGCGGGTGAATGACCAGAGGCAGATTGCGATATGCCGGTGTCTCAGGCGCGAGAAGCACACCGAAGTTGTCCATGACATAGACCTGATCCAGTTTAATACGGGCGTAAGGTTTTCTTTCTTCCACATGGACGATTATTTTTTGAGGAAAAACTTTTCTCACCGAAACCGTTCGCACCCAGGGGTGGGCGGCAAGTTTCGTGGACAACCCTTCCAGATCCAGTAAGAAAATATTATCGCCGGTGACAGGGCCCAGCCACTTCAAGAGTTCGTTTTCAGGAAGTTTCTGATCGCCCGAAAGCGTCACCTGGGAGACAGCGAATCTGGGTGAGGTCGTAAAAAACTGAATGCCTAAATAGACCGCATACGCACCGGTAGCTACCAGAACAATATTTGTCAGCCATCGGACACCGGTTTTGGTCAGGCCCCAAAGGGTGGAAAAAACATTCTGATTCCTGGAGGAGCCGAAAGCCTTCCCACCCTTTTTTTGTTTTTTGCGCTTTTGCGTGCGCAAAATTCTCCAGGAACCGGTCAGGTTTTTATTTCCAGCGACTGCGTAGGTCATTACGGGTAATCCAATTGAGCTGAATTTAAAATTTCAATCACCAATGCATCGAAATCCATTCCTGCCTGCTTGGCCGCCATCGGCAGGAGGCTGGTGGGGGTCATGCCGGGGATGGTGTTCATCTCCAGAATGTAAGGTGTTCCCTTGTCATCGACAATGGCGTCCACCCTCGGAACGCCTCTTCCTTTAAGGGCACGAAATACCCGGACCGCCGTCTCCTCACATCGGGATATTTCCTCCGCACTCAAGTCCCGAGAAGGGCAGACGTATTCTGTTTTCCCCTTCGTGTATTTGGCCTCGTAATCGTAAAATTCCGATTTAGGTTTGATATGGACGATGGGCAGGGGGCGTTCCCCATTCATTCCGATGGCCACCAAGCGGCCGTCGATGAATTTTTCAACCACAACCTCATCGGAATAGGTGAAGGCCTTGTCTAAAGCGTTCTGCCAGTCCTTTTCCTCTTTCACGATCGCGATTCCAATGCTGGACCCCTGGTTGGACGGTTTGACCACCACCGGCAGATCCAGCGTTCGTGAAGTTTCGTTGTTTTGGCCTTTATAAAACACCTGATAGTCCGCTGAAGGGATGCCATTAAATTTAAAAATCTCTTTCGATTTGACTTTATCGTACGCAATGGAGCTTCCCAGAACTCCGGACCCGGTATAGGGAATTTTTGCATATTCCAGAATTCCCTGAATGGTCCCGTCTTCCCCGTAGGTGCCGTGAAGCGCAATGAACGCCACTTCGATTTTTGTTTGTTCAAGAGCAAGAGCGATTTTATGGTCCACATCAAGGGCCACGGCATCCAGCCCGTTTTTTGTGAGTGCTTGAAAGACGGAGTTTCCCGTGGTCAGCGACACCTCCCTCTCCGGTGACAGGCCGCCCATCAAAACACCGATTTTTTTTCCTCTCAGATTGTTCAAACGGTTGTGCTTTCAATAAATTTAACGAGGTCCGCCCCTGGTCTTTGGCTAAAAGACCAGAGACAAAGGAAGGAGGGGACCCTTTGATTGCGGACCTTTTAAGCTTTGGAACCCTGGCCAACCTCCCAGGACAAGATACAGAATCCCTCCTTGGCGCTGCCATCATCCCCCCAGGATGACGATTTCCGGTTCGAGTTTCACCCCGGATTTTTCTTCAACCACTTCTTGAATGTGGCTGATCAGATTGCGGACATCCGCCGCGCTGGCGTTGCCCTTATTGACGATAAAATTGGCATGTTTGAGCGACACACCTGCTTGTCCGACACTGACCCCTTTAAGCCCGGCGGCTTCGATCAATCTCCCGGCGCTGTCGCCCGGAGGGTTTTTAAAGATCGATCCCGAGTTGGGCACGGTCAGGGGTTGCTTGGAACTTCTTCTGAACAGGTGGCTGTTCATGGTTTCATGGATGCTTTTCATGTCCCCTTTTTCCAGTTCCAGCTCCACTTCAACGATGATTCCCCCTTCGGAAGGAAAGATGGTTTTTCGATACATGAAATCGATTTCATCACCTTTCAGCACCTCGACCTCTCCACTCGTGGTGACGCGGGTCACGCTTTTGATAAACGGGCCGATCTCCGTACCTTCAGCGCCGGCATTCATGATCACCGCACCGCCTAAAGATCCGGGAATTCCGACCAGACGCTCGATTCCGGACAAAGAATATTTGGCGGCATATTTGGCGAGATAGGAAAGTTTTACTCCTGCGCCGACACGCAAAGTGGCCTTATCCTTCTTGTCGGCAGATTGTGCGAACACTGGAGGATGGATCGACCGAAAACTATCCTTTAGTGAAATGACAATTCCGCGGATGCCGTTGTCCGGCACAAGGAGATTGGTCCCTTCACCCAGGGCGCAGACCGGGGTCTCTCCGTGGTATTTGAAAATAGTTTGCAGGTCGGAGATATCTTCGGGAAGCACGAAGAAATCCGCGGGTCCTCCGATCCGGATCGAAGTATGAGCCATCAGGAGCTCGTCGCGCCTCACTTCGCCTTTAATTTTGGTCAACCAGGGAAAAGGATTGGTCATGGTTTTTCTCTGTCGTAATTTACGTCCCAGGACGGTTTTGGGTAATTCCAGCCGGGTTCGGAGTTGAAACCTCTCTCCCACGCCGGATTGGGTAAAGTTTATCAATCTCCGTTTCCATGGTTCCCTCAACATATTCAATGATCCTCTCTGGATATTTTATTTTGTATCAATTGCAAATGCTTTCAAGCAAACTGCGGTTCAGTTCCCAGACATCACCCGCTCCCAGGGTGATCACCACATCTCCGGGACTCGCAAGACGAAGCAATGCGGGAACCACCTCGTTGCGGTTTTCAATGAAATCCACATTCTTGTGTCCAAAATCCCTGGCGCCCTCGGCGATCCGTCGCGCATGCACACCGGGGATGGGCGATTCCCCCGCCGGATAGATGTCCAATACCACCAAATGATCCGCATCGTTAAAAGCCTGGCAGAATTGTTCCAACAGCGATTGCGTGCGGGAATAGCGATGCGGCTGAAACACAGCGATCAGCTTGCGGTCGGGCCAGACCTCTTTTGCGGTTTTGAGCGTGGCCTGGATTTCAACAGGGTGATGGCCGTAATCATCCACCAGGGTCATAGAATCGGATTGATGTACGATCTCAAAGCGGCGTTGCACCCCGGTAAACGCTTTCAAGGCTTCCGCGATGGCGGGAAACTCCAGATTCAGTTCCATGCCCACCGCCACCGCCGCCAGCGTATTCAAAACATTGTGGCGGCCCAGCGCTCCGGAGTTGATTCGTCCCAACTCTTCACCCTGGTGATAAACCGTGAAATACGTTTGCAGTCCTTCGACGGATATATTTCGCGCGGTGTAATCCGCTTGCGTTGTCAATCCGTAGGTGATGTAACGTTTCTCCATCCTTGGGATCAGAGACTGAATGTTGGCATCGTCCAGACAGAGAATGGACGCACCGAAGAACGGCACTTTGTTGATGAAGGTCAAAAATGCGTTTTTAATATTGTCCAGGGTTTTGAAATGATCCATGTGCTCTTCATCGAGCGTCGTGACCACCGCGAACGTAGGAGACAGTTTGAGAAACGAGCCGTCACTTTCATCCGCTTCCGCGACGAGATATTCGCTTTGCCCAAGCTTGGCGAGGCCGCTCAGGCTTTTCAGTCTTCCTCCGATCACCACCGTGGGGTCGAGCCCGCCGCCTGCAAGCACGGTTGCGACCAAAGACGTGGTTGTGGTTTTGCCGTGCGTGCCGGCGATGGCGATTCCGTACTTCATGCGCATCAGTTCCGCGAGCATTTCCGCTCTGGGAATCACCGGAATGGCGTTTTCCCGCGCCGCCAGCACTTCGACGTTATCGGGTTGAATGGCGCTGGAGGCGACCACCACCTGGGCGTCTTCGACATTTTTGGCTTGATGGCTGTACATGATCGTCGCTCCGATTTTCTCCAGGTGATCGGTGACACGCGTTTGGCCCTTGTCCGAGCCGGTGACTTCGAACCCAAGGTTGATCAGGACTTCAGCAATTCCGCTCATACCAGAACCTCCGATTCCTATAAAATGGATTCGTTGAGTTTTTCCTAAAAACATGACAACGCATTTTCCCCATCCGTCGTTTCATTCCTTTGGGACTGGCCACTGGTGTCACCGAGCAACTCGAGGCTCATTTGCAGAACTTTTTCCGTGGCGTCTCTTTTCCCCAGCGTGTAGCATTTATCTTCCATGGCCCGCCTTTTTTCCGGTTGATCCATCGCTTGCAAAATAGAATTCGCCAGCCGTTCACCGGACACCTCTTTATCGAGGATCATTTCCCCGGCTCCGGCCTCCTCAAGAACCCGCGCATTGTGTTCCTGATGGTTGTGGGTTGCGAAAGGGTAGGGGACCAGGACAGCCATTTTTCCGCAGGCGGTAATTTCCGCCAAAGTCGAAGCCCCCGCGCGGCAAACGATCAGTGAAGCCTTGCGGTATTGTTCCGCCATATCGTGCATAAAAGGGCGCACATCCGCGGACACGTTTTTTTCGGCGTATTGAGTTTTCACCCAGTCGCAATCGGTTTCCCCGGTTTGATGCGTGATGTGAAGCCGGTTTTTCTGTTGCGATAAAAAATCGACGGCTTCCACCATGCCCCGGTTGATGGAATGCGCGCCCTGACTGCCGCCCAACACCAGGATGTTGAACCTGTCGGACGGTTCAGGAACCGACGGTTCCCTGGGACCGCAGAATTCTTCACGAATCAGATTGCCCGTTTCAACGACTTTGTTTTCAGGGAAATATTTTGTCGATTCTTTAAACGAAACCGCTATTTTGTCCGCTATTTTTCCGAGCCATCGGTTGGTCATTCCGGGAACCGCGTTCTGTTCCTGAATCAGTATGGGAATGCGCAAAATCGACGCGGATAAAACCAGAGGCCCTGAAACGTAACCGCCGACTCCGACCACCAGGCCCGGTCTTTTTCCCAGCAAAAAGCCAAGCGACTGAAGGATGCCCACCGGAATTTTGACCCATGAAAGGATTCTATTGAGACCTTTTTTCCCCAGAAGCCCGCCGGAATAAATGGTCTTCAACGGGAACCCTTCCCGTGGAAGGACTTTCGATTCGATTCCCTGTTGGGTGCCGACAAATGTGATGTCCATAGTGTTGTCGTGTTTTTTGAGCGCTTTCGCCAACGCGATTCCCGGATAAAGATGCCCTCCGGTTCCGCCGCCGGCTATGACCACTCGTTTACGCATGGGTTGTTCATGAGCGTCGAACCGTGTGCTCCGAAATATTTAATAAAACCCCGACGCAAAGCATCGAGACCACCATGGAAGACCCTCCCATACTGATGAACGGCAGAGTCAATCCCTTGGTCGGAAGAAGACCGGAGGCCACGCCCATGTTGATGAGCGCCTGAAACCCGATCAACAGCGTCACTCCAATGGCCAGGTGGGTGCCGAAAGCATCCTTGGCCCGGTAGGCGATCATGAGCCCCCTCCAGATCAGCACGAAAAACAAAAGCACCACAACCATCGCGCCGATGAAACCCAACTCTTCGCCAATCACCGAAAAAATAAAATCGGTATGCGCTTCAGGGAGATAAAATAGTTTTTGCGTGCTGTCTCCCAGTCCCAAACCCCATGTCCCGCCTCTTCCGAAGGCGTAAAACGATTGGATAGCCTGAAACCCCGTATTGGCAGGGTCCTGCCAGGGGTCGATAAACGCCATGATCCGCCGCGTGCGGTATTCGGCGCTGAAAATGGCCGTAATAATAAAAGGAATCACCGCCAGGCAGGAAAGAATCAAAAACTTTTTCCGGACGCCCGCGATGAACAACATGGTGAACGTGACGGCGAAGATAATCATGGCAGTGCCAAAGTCCGGCTGAAACAGGATGGGGATGAAGAAAAAACCCAGCACAATCAAGTTGGGAAGATACCCGTAGGCAAAGTCCCGTAACTTATCCGCCCGCTTCACCAGCGATTTCGCCATGAACAAAACCAGAGCGAATTTGGCAAGCTCGGAGGGTTGAAAAGTGAACCCGCCCAGATCGAGCCAGCGTTGCGCGCCTCCCACTTCCTTTCCCAACCCCGGCATCATCACAGCGATAAGGAGAGCCAGGGTCGCGACCATGATGGGGTAGGTGAACTGGTCCCACTGATGGTAATTGGCTTTTCTCGCGAACCAAAGCACGCCGCATCCTAAAACCAGCCACAGAAGCTGGCGCTTTAGAAAGTAGTAAGAGTCGTTGTGTGTTTCCATGGCATAGACCGCGCTTGAACTGAACACCATCACGAGACCGAACAGCACCAGAAACGCAACGGTGATGCAGAGAAGAAAATCACATCCATGATGTTTTGAATCGGATAAATTCAAGATGCCTCGCGTCTTAAAAAATGTTTGCTTCCGGGTAACTTTGAGTCGTCCCGAATTTCCGTTCTACAGTTGCCGGACGATGGATTTAAATTGTTCTCCACGATCCGCGTAATCCTTGAACATGTCGAAACTCGCACAGCCGGGCGACAGAAGAACGACATCTCCGGATGCGGCATTCTTTGCGGCCTGGCGCACGGCCTCCTCCATACTGTTGGCTTCCTCATAACTGAACGACCCGTTGAGGATTTCCCTGAACTTAGGCTTCGATTCTCCAATCAGGATCAAGTGCTTGACCTTTTGCTTGAACGCGGGTTTTAAAGGTAAAAAATCGCTGTCTTTGTCTTTGCCGCCGGCGATCAGCACAATCGGACGCTGGAAGGACTGCAACGATTTTTGCACCGCGCCCACGTTGGTTCCCTTGGAATCGTTCACAAAGTCGACGCCCTGATAAGTCCGCACCCATTCCATACGGTGTTCCATACCGGTGAACTGTTTGA
Source organism: Nitrospinaceae bacterium (assembly GCA_021604505.1). NCBI lineage: Bacteria > Pseudomonadati > Nitrospinota > Nitrospinia > Nitrospinales > Nitrospinaceae > Nitrospinaceae bacterium. Next base: position 520,733 of record BQJC01000001.1, read on the forward strand.
GGGTTTCGCCAATGATTTCCAGTGGAATGTCGAGGAGGGAACTGGCTAGAGATGCAGCAAGAACGTTCTCGATCTGCCATTGCATGACCTGGTTCAGATCATCAAGGTTACAGACTTTCTTTTCGGTCGCATTCCCTCGAACCATAAGAGAGTTTTTTGTTAAAAAAGCGCCTTCCTCCACATCGGTGGTTGCACTGAAAAATAATTTTTTTGCGCGCGAGCTTTGTCCCAGGTTTCTCGTGTTGGGGTCGTCCTGATTTAAAATAAGAAAGTCAGCGTCAGTCTGATTTTCACTAATCCTTTTTTTGAGCGCGACATACGCATCCAGAGTTTTGTGGCGGTCGAGATGATCGGGTGTGATGTTCAACACCAGGCTGATTTTGGGATGGAATCTTTCCACCGCCTCCAGTTGGAAACTGGAAATTTCCAGAACCAGAAAGTCGGGCGTTTCCCGATCCACCAAACTGATGAAAGGTGTTCCGAGGTTGCCTCCGACCCGCACCGATTTTCCCGCCGCCTGTAAAATTTCTCCAATCAAGGTCGTGCAGGTCGATTTTCCATTGGTCCCGGTCACTGCGATGATCGGAGAGGTGTTGAACCGGCAGGCCAGCTCCACTTCGCTCCAGATGGGAACGCCTCGTTTACGGGACGGCGCCAGATAAGAAGAATTTATATCCACACCGGGACTGAGGATGATCAAGTCCTCATCCCCTGCCAGCGTGGAAGATTCGAACCTTGTTTGAACCGCAGGGCTTAATTGCCGGACCGCTTCCTCCATGTCTTTTCTTTTCTTTTGATCCATGAGCGTCACTTGCGCTTTCCTATTTGCAAGGAAGTTTGCCGCGGCGATTCCGGAGCGCCCCATGCCGATCACGGTTATTTTTTTATTTTTCAGATCCATTGCTTAACGCAGTTTCAGGGTGCTCAAACTGATCATCGCCAGCACAATCGCGACGATCCAGAATCGGACAATGACCTTGGGCTCCGACCAGCCCGACTGTTCAAAATGATGATGCAGAGGCGCCATTTTAAAGACGCGTTTTCCGCCGGAGTATTTGAAATAACCGACCTGGATGATGACGGACAGCGCTTCGATCATGAAAATTCCACCGACCAGGATCAAAAGCAGTTCGTGCTTGGCGATCACCGCGATGGTTCCTAAAATGCCCCCGAGCGACAGAGAGCCGACATCTCCCATGAACACCTGAGCGGGATAGGAGTTGTACCAGAGAAAACCCAGACTGGCCCCGAGAATCCCCGAGCTCAAGACGGCGATCTCCCCGGCGTCGCGGATGTATTGAATGTCGAGGTACTCCGCAAACTTGAAATGTCCGCTCAAATAAACGATGCCTGTGTAAGTGAGCGTGGCGATGATGATGGGGCCGATGGCCAGCCCGTCCAGCCCGTCCGTCAGGTTGACGGCGTTGGAGGTTCCAACGATGATAAAGACAATGAAAAACAGGTAACCGACTCCCAGGTCCGGTTGCAGTTGCTTGAAGAAAGGCACGTTGAGTTTCGTTGCGTAGTCCGCGCGGATAGGGTCGTAATATACCAGATAAACGGCGATGACCACGGCCAGAATCGTTTGCAGTATCAGTTTTGTGCGGACGGTCAAACCTTCTCCGCTTTTGAATTTGGACAGATCGTCATAAAACCCGATCGCTCCAAAACCCACCGCCGCAAAAATAATGACCCAGATGTAATGGTTGGACAAATTCGCCCACAGCAGGGTGGACAGCAGAAAGGTAAAAAGGATGAGCAGTCCTCCCATCGTGGGTGTGCCCGATTTGACACTATGCGCCTGCGGCCCGTGCGCCCGGATCTTTTCGCCGATCTGGTATTTTTGCAAAAGGCGGATCATATAAGTTCCCAGGATCAGACTGAGCACGAGGGCCGTCACTCCGGAATACGCCGACCGGAACGTGATGTAGCGGAACACGTTGAAAATCGAGTAGTCTGAACTGAGTGGATAGAAAAAATGATAAAACATGATGTTTGTTAATTGCTTTTTGAGTTAACCAATGCCTGGATAACTTTTTCCATTCCTGCGCCGCGAGAACCCTTGAACAACAGGCAGTCTCCCGGGCGGGTATTTTTTATTAAATATTGAGACGCTTCTTCGCGGTTTTCAAAAGCCAGAGCAGAGTCTTCTGCCATGCCTTTCGTGCGGGCCTCCTGGGTGGCCAGAGAGGCCAGTTCACCGACCGCAACCAAAATGTCAACCGATTGGCCGGCAATTTCTTTTCCGAGATCTTGGTGGGCGGATTGAGACAAGTCGCCCAGTTCCAGCATGTCTCCGATCACAAATAGTTTCCGTCCGGAGGAATGATAGCCTGTCAGCGTGGTCAAGGCTTCTTTCATCGATTGCGGATTGGCGTTGTAGGCATCGTTGATGATGATCATCGAACGGTGCTGAAAAATTTCATAGCGCTGAGAAAGCAATTTGCAATGGGCGAGCCCTTCCGCCATAGCCGTTGTTGGGATTCCCAAAGAGTGACCCGCCGCCACCGCCGCCAGGGCGTTATAGATATTGCAGAACCCGAGAAAGGGAAGGGTTACGGAAAAAGATTTGTCGAACAATGAAACCGTAAAATCGTGTCCGTTTTTTGGATTCGCCTGTATGTTGTCCGCCTTCACATCGGCGGGATGGTCGATTGCGAAAGTCATGCGTTTGGCCCGCAAGGACAGGGCGAGTTCCAGCACCAGCGGATCATCGGCATTGACGATGGCGGTTGCCTGTTCGTCCAATGCTTCGAACAACTCCCCCTTGGCCGCCTGCACGTTTTTGAGGGTTTTCAATTGGACCAGATGACCCTCGGAAATATTGGTGATGATTCCGATGTCGGGTTTGGCAATGTCCGCCAGTTGCCGGATTTCGCCCGCCGCGCTCATCCCCATTTCCAGTACCGCCACTTCGTGCGAAGCATCCAGTTCCAGAACGTTTAAGGGCAGGCCGATGTGGTTGTTCAGGTTGCCTCTCGTTTTCAAAGTTTTGTAGGTGGTTTCAGAGATGGACGCGATCATTTCCTTAGTGGTCGATTTGCCGTTGGTTCCCGTGACCCCAACAATACGGGCCGGCATTTGGCTGCGATGAAAGCGGGCAAGATTCTGCAGGGCCGACAGCGTGTCGTCGACTCGAATCACAAAGGGAGCATCTGCCGGCTTCTTCTCGGAAGCCAGAGACCACGGCAGTTTTTCCCGTGCAGATAAGATGATCCCCGCCGCGTTTTTATCAATGGCCTGCTGAATGAAACCGTGTCCGTCGAACCGGGGGCCCTGGATGCAAAAAAACAGTTGCCCGGCCTTGAGGGTTCTGGTGTCGATAGACACGCCTCGAAAGGTCTGGCTTGCCTGCCCGGACAGGAGATCCCCGCGCAAAGCTTTCAGGCATTCTTCTGCTTTACTTTCAATCAACTTTCATCCTTTGGTTGATGGCTTCCGCCGCGATTTCGCGGTCGTCAAAGTGAATTTTTTCTGAGCCGAGGATTTGATAATCCTCATGTCCTTTTCCCGCGATCAAAACAAGATCACCCGGCCGGGCCATTGCTACAGCGTATTCGATGGCTTGCCTCCGGTTCTCAATCACCTTGTAATCCCGGTTTTCTCTGGCCGAAGACGGGACGCCTGCGACAATATCGTCAAGGATGCGTTTCGGGTCTTCGGTCCGGGGGTTGTCGGAGGTGATGACGGCAAAGTCACCCATTTCCAGCGCGACGCGTCCCATTTCCTTGCGCTTGCCGCGGTCGCGGTCTCCGCCGCACCCGAACACGACGATGATGTTGTTTGAAGTTAAAGTCGTGGCGGCGGTCAGTGCGTTTTCCAGGGCTTCATGGGTGTGCGCGTAATCCACCACGACGGAAAAATCCTGGCCGCAATCGATGGATTCGAATCGTCCCGGAATACATTCGGCGGCTTCCAGCCCCTGTTCGATTTCATCGAGGGAGAACCCTTGGAAATAAGCCGCCGCCGATCCGCTGAGAAGATTATAAATGTTGTGTTTGCCTAGAAGCGGGGTGTGCATTTCCCGGCTTCCGGAAGGTGTCTTGAGGACGAACCGGCTCCCGGATTCAGAAAGCACGTAATCCTCCGCTTTGACGTCGGCAGGTTGGTCGATGCCGGTGGTCAATGTCGGGCGGCCGGTTTCGCGGACGATTTCCCGGCCCACCGGATCGTCGATATTGATGACTTGTTTTTCCATGGAATGGTCCCGGAAAAACCCCTTCTTGGCGTTTTTGTAATGTTCCATGGTGACGTGAAAATCGAGATGGTCGCGGCTCAGGTTGGTGAAGACCCCAAGAGAAAAATTAAGAGCGTGCACCCGTTTTAGAGCGAGAGAATGCGATGAAACCTCCAGAAAACAATCCGTGATTCCTTTTTCCGCCATGTCCCTGAGCATACGGTTGATGTCCAGAGATTCGGGCGTGGTCACGGAGGCGGGTGCTTCAAAATCCGCATAGCGGTAATTGATGGTTCCAATCACACCGGTTTTCACATTGCGGGTCTGGTACAGGGCTTCCAGAATATAGGTCAATGTGGTTTTACCGTTGGTTCCCGTGATACCGATGACTCCCATGTTCCGTGAAGGGTGTCTATAGTGAATGGCGCTGACCCAGGCAAGAGCTTTGCGGCTGTCCTCAACACAGAGCGCGGTTGTATCTCCTGACTCGAGCCCCAATTCATTCAATCGATGAACCGGCAATTCCGAGATGAATGCAGACGCCCCGCGTTTGAGGGCATCCTGAATGAACCGGCTGCCGTCCTGCTTCAATCCGTGAATGGCGACAAACAGACTTCCAGGCGTCGCCTTTCTGGAATCAAACGTGATCGAGGAAATTTCTTTTTCCAGCGTCCCCACGGCATTGAGGACAGGAAACCCTTCGATCAGTTGCGACAGTCTGCTGGCTTGTTTCGTACCCACGGTTGTCGGAAGCTTCATTGAAAGTGTTAACAAGTTTTTTTCGGCAGAGGTTTCCATCAGGCGCGACTGAGAAAGTAGACCCGCTCGTCTTTCGCGGGCACGTTGAGGTATCGCAAAACCTCTTTCGAGATTTTTCTAAAAACCGGCCCCGCCACTTCGCCTCCCCAGTAAGCTTTGCGTGGGGAGTCGATCATCACCAAAACCACCAACTTAGGAGCGTCCGCGGGAACAAACCCGACAAATGAAGAGAGATAGTCTTTTTTCGAATAAGCGCCGGAGACCTTGTCGTACTTTTGCGCCGTTCCTGTTTTTCCAGCGGCTTCAAAACCGGTAAGCGCGGCTGGTGTTCCGGTTCCGGTTTTGACGGTTTTTTTCAAAATCTCAATCATCTGGCGGCTGGTTTTCTCCGAGATGACTCTGCGGACCCCTTTAGGTGTATAGGTTTCTACCACTTTACCATTTTTTAGGACCGCTTTTGTAATTCGTGGAAGCATGAGATTTCCACCGTTGGCGATGGCGCTCAACGCCGCGACCATTTGAATGGGGGTGACCGCGATTTCATGCCCGAAGGAGATCGAAGCGAGGGACAAATCCGACCATTGAGAAACGTGTTTCAGTTGTCCGGGGGATTCTCCTGGAAGGTCAATCCCGGTTTTGTCTCCGAAACCAAATTTCCGGATGTAATTGTAAAAGCTTTGATTACCAATTTTTTGCGCGATTTTTATAGCTCCGATGTTGCTGGATTTGACGATGATATTCTGCAGGCTCAACCAGCCGAAACGGTGGTTGGAGGCTTCCCCGATAGGGACCCGGCCAATATGGATTTTCCCGTTTTCACAAAAGAAAAGGTCATTGGGCTTTGCCGCTCCCGAATCGAGAGCCGCGGCGGCGGCGATGGGTTTGAATATAGACCCCGGTTCGAAAGAGCTGGAAATGGCGGGGTTTTTCCATTTTTGCGGAGGATAGGCCAGGTACTTATTGGGATTGAAATGCGGAAAATTGGCCAGGGCCAGGATTTCCCCCGTGTAGGGTTCCATGACGATCGCCGTTCCTGCTTCTGCCTGGTATTTTTCGATTTGTTCCTTTAAATGGCGCTCCGTGATGAATTGAATCACTTCATCCAGGGTCAGCACGACATCCCGGCTTTTTGTCTTCGATTTGCCCGATTGCCCGATCGCGCCGATGTTTCGCCCGCGCGCGTCCTTTTCTATGACCCGGCGCACGGTTGTTCCCTTGAGGGTGGATTGATAGTGATGCTCGACTCCGGAAAGGCCCTGATTGTCCAACCCTACAAATCCGGTCACATTGGCGGCCAGTTCGCGCTTGGGGTAAAACCGCTTTTGTTCGGAAATAAAGCCGACCCCCGGCAAGTCGAGGCGGCGCAGCTTTTCAGACGCCTTGAGGTCGCATTTGCGCTTGATCCAGACAAAATGTTTTTTGGAAGAGATTTTGTTATAGACTTTTTTTTGATCCAGTTGGAGATGAGAAGCGAGCGTTCTGGCGGTGTGTTGTTTGTCCACCACTTTGGAGGGGGTGATGTAGACGGATTCCACCTCAACATTCATGGCCAGTTCATTTTGATTGCGGTCCAGAATGGTTCCCCGCCCGTAAACAATTTTGGTGGTGGCCGCGTATTGTTTTTCGGATTGAGCGGCCAACGCCTCATGATTGATGATTTGCAGGAAAAACAGCCGCGCACCCAGGGTGGCCCCGTATAGAATAAAAAGACTGGCGATCAAGATCAGGCGAAACCGCAGGACCGAACGAAAATCCTTTGATAGAGTCTGGTTTTTTTTACGCATGATGCTTTACTTTAAAAAGACCGTTACGATCTGCCCTTCTTTCGGAGGTTGAAGATCGGTGTGTTCTTTTGCAAGGGTGTAAATGCGGTCCAAAGATTGCAAACTTTCCTTTTCCAGCCGTAAAAGTTGATTTTCTTTCATCAACTGTCGCTGCTCCTGAGCCAAACGCTGATATTCATAGGACATTTTTACCTTTTTTACATTTGGCCAGACAATTCCCATAGCGCCGACCATCAACAAAATGGAAACCATCAACATCATCCGGAATTTTCTCGGCGATACGTGGATCCGGGTTTTTGCCATTCGCCGGACCCAGCTAAACATAAACCCTTTCGGCAACTCTCATCTTTGCGCTTGAAGAGCGAGGATTGACAGCCATTTCGTCTTGGCCCGGTTTGATGACCCGTCTGCTGATAACTTTGAGTGTTGGTTTTCTGCCACAGACGCACACGGGAATCCTCGGCGGGCAGATACAACCTTTTTCCTCCTGCTGAAAAAAATTTTTTACGATTCGGTCTTCCAGAGAGTGAAATGAAATGGTGACCACACGAGCTCCCGCGTTGAGGATTCCCAGGGAATCCTGCAACGCGGATTTGAGATGCATGAGCTCGCGGTTAACAGCAATGCGCAGGGCTTGGAAGGTCCGGGTTGCGGGATGAATCTTTGCAGGACGCCTTGAAGCTAATGCGCCGGAGAGGATTTTAGATAACTGAAGAGTGGAAACAATAGGGCTGCTTGCCTGCGCTTTGCGGATCGCCCGTACGATCTTTCGGTAACGGCGTTCTTCGCCGTAATTCTTGATGATGGACTCCAATTCTCCGTCAGGAAGGGTTTCCAGAAGCTTTGCTGCCGTGACCCCCTGGGAAGTGTCCATCCGCATGTCTAAAGGGCCGTTGCGCATGAAGCTGAATCCGCGCTCCGGACGATCGAGTTGCGGGGAGGAAACTCCGAGGTCGGTTAGAAAACCATCGACTTTTTCGATGTTGGAATCTTTTAGAATGCTTTGAATTTCGCTGTAGTTGCCGTGGACATAGGTCACTCTGTCTCCAAACCGGGCCAGGCGTTTTTTGGCTCTTTCCAGGGCGCTGGCATCACGGTCCAAGCCCATCACGCGTAGCCGGGGTCCGGTGTTTTTAAGAATGAATTCTGTGTGACCTCCGTCTCCTAGAGTGCCATCCACGATCAACCCCTCCTCCTTCTTTCCTATCAGGTACTGAAAGACTTCTTCTTTTAATACCGGTTCGTGGAATTTCGCCATTGCTTATCCGGATTCCTATGGCGGCGGTTTTTCATGGAAAAACCCTCCGCGATTCCAAATCACCCGGACTCCTTTGCCAAGCGGCCTTTAGACCAGATTTCAAAGGAGTTCGCCATCCCGATCAGGACGGCCTCTTCTTTCAGCAGAATTCCCACCTTCTCCCGTTGGTTGGCTGGAAGCGATATTTTCCCGGACTTGATTTCTCCCTCAGTTGCGTTCCGGAAAACCTGCCGCATTTTTCTTCTCTCTTCTTCATTCTGAGAATCCTTGTTGGCCTGCACTTCTTTCTCAGTTTCAGCCCATTCCTTTTGCGGATAAATCATGAGATAATTTTCCCGGGAACATACAACGATATTGGAGCCATATTTTTCGTCAAAAATGGCTTTGAATTTAGCGGGCACATTGAATCGCCCGCTGCCATCAATAACGATAGGATGTTCTCCGAGGAAACTGTTCATTGTTCTAAAACCACTTTTTAAGCCTTGTTCGCGACCGTTTATCTTGAGACGTTTTAAGACGAAATGCGTATAAACTGCGACGTTTTGAGACAATCCTAACACATTCAAAACCGCTGTCAACAGAAAAGAAATGCCTGATTTGGGTTTAACTTATTGAAAAAAACAGAGTTCTGGAAAACCCTTTAAATGCTTGGGTTTTCTTGGGCTGAGACGACCCATGGCAGCGAATTGAAAATCCGTTTCAATTTATTTGATTTACACCTTAGGTAAATTGGATGGAAACCGGGCTTCCGGCCAAGTGGGAAAGCGGCGGAAATTCCGCGGGGTTTTTTCAGGGAGTGAAAAGAAAAGGGTTTCCCTTTTGACGGAAGTTAAACGCATCCTTTCATCAGTAAGATCGCGGTGCTGAATAGAATGGAATTGCTTTGACAAGCGTAAATTGCCAATGATAGTATTTAGATATTAAGTCGTTATTTTTTCAATTTCTTGTGATAGTTGAGGCGTATTTATGATGCCGAAAAAGACCAAATTTGTGATTGGCAGTGCTTTTATCGTGATTGCGATCGGGTACCTTATCAGTATGGGGATCAGCACCACTTCTCAATACTTTTTCACGGTGGATGAATTGATGAGCCAGAAGGTTTCCTATGCAGGTACCGGCTTAAAGGTGAAGGGAAACGTGGTCAACGGTTCCATTGTCCGGGACTCTGACAATTTTTTGAAAATCAATTTTTCTATCGAGGACAAGAGTTCCAATCTTGATGTCATATACGAAGGAATCATTCCGGATATGTTCAAGGATGGGCAGGAAGTGGTGGTTGAGGGAACGTTAGCCAAGGATGGGGTGTTTCATGCAAATACGCTGTTGACCAGTTGCCCGTCAAAGTACGAGGCCGAAAAGGAAGCCGGGAAATCGCACCCCGGAACCTTGCCGAATCTGGATAAATATAAAGACTTAAATCCCAAATCAACAGAATCCTTACCAAAAACCAAGATTTAATTTCCCTTTCATTATTAACATCTAAATCGTCCTCGATGTCATTTCTTATAGGCACCGGAGCGGCGGCGGGTGATTTGTAAATGAATGATATCGGCGAATTTATTTTACTGGTAGCGCTTGCCACTGCTCTGTATGGCGTCGTTTCCTACGTCATGGCCATCAATGGCAACCGCATTGACCTGTACCTGAGTGCGGATAAGACCCCGGTCATTGTTTGGGGATGTGTGGTCATCGCTTCGATTGCCCTTTGGAGGGCTTTTCTAACCGATGACTTCAGCCTGCAGTACGTATGGGCGTATTCCAACCGGGAACTGGATACCTTTTATAAGGTCTCTTCGTTCTGGGGTGGGCAAAAGGGTTCCCTTCTGTTTTGGACCCTGATTCTGACCACCTACATGACCGTGGTTTATTTCCAGAACCGGAAAAAAAATATCCGTGTGATGCCCTACGCGATGACGATCATGCTGCTGATCGTCATCTTTTTTCTCTTTTTACTTAATTTTTCCACCAATCCTTTCGAACGCATCCCCCTTCCACCGGAAGATGGCCGGGGCTTGAACCCGCTCCTGCAAAATTACTGGATGGTCATTCATCCGCCGACCCTGTATCTCGGTTATGTGGGCTTTACGGTTCCCTTCGCTTTTGCGATGGCGGCCCTCATCAGCAAAAATCTCGATGACGGCTGGATTCGCCTGACCCGGAAATGGACCCTGCTGGCCTGGTTCTTTCTATGTATGGGCAATCTGTTTGGCGCTTCCTGGGCTTATGTGGAACTGGGCTGGGGCGGTTACTGGGCCTGGGACCCGGTGGAAAACGCGGCGTTCATGCCTTTGCTGGTCGCGACGGCGTTTTTACATTCCATTCAGATCCAGGAAAAAAAGGACATGATGAAGGTCTGGAACATGTCACTTGTCCTGTTGACCTTCGTGATGACCATTTTCGGAACCTTCATTACCCGAAGCGGCCTGATTCAATCCGTGCACACCTTTGACGAAGCGACGCTGGGCTATTATTTTCTGGGATTTTTAGGGGTCATCATTTCCATCTGCGTGACGATGATCATCCTCAGGCTTCCATTATTAAAAAGCAAAAACGAGCTGGATTCTTTTTTGTCCAGAGAGAGCAGTTTTCTCTTCAATAATCTCGTACTTTTGGGCATCGGATTTGCGACCTTCTGGGGAACGATTTTTCCGATCATCTCGGAAGCGGTCCGTGGCGTGAAAATCACCGTGGGTCCGCCGTTTTACAATCAGGTCAATGTTCCGATCGGGCTGGTCTTGCTGGCCCTGATAGGTATCGGTCCGGTGATCGCCTGGAAGCGGGCCACCTGGTCCAACCTGAAGAAAAACTTTCTGATGCCCGTTGCCGCCGCTCTCATTGCCGCCGCCGTGCTGTTTCCCATCGTTCCGTTAAAAGAGCGGGCGGAGATCTTTACTTACATCACGTTCATCCTTTGCGTTTTTGTGATGACTTGCATCCTGAAGGAATTTTTCAAGGGGGCGCTGGCCCGCCGGGAACAACATGGCGGCACTTTTATCGGAGAAGTCGCTTCCCTGACCTGGCACAACAAGCGCCGCTACGGAGGCTATATCGTGCATATTGGCGTGGTGCTGATCTTTGCCGGCATCGCCGGCTCGCAGGCTTATGGAGTCCACGACCAGAGGCATTTGAAGATAGGAGAAAGCATCAAACTCCGCAACTACACGATCACTTATGAGAAACTGAACGCGGTGGAGGCGACTTCCGTTAAAACCCGTGTCATTGCCCAGATCGGGGTTTACCGTGACAACCAGCGGGTATGGACGGGACGCCCGGAAAAAGAATTTTACAAAGGGCAGAATCAACCGGTGTCTGAGGTGGACGTGCTTTCCACGATCGTTGAGGATGTCTATTTGATTCTGGCCGATTTCAGAGAAGATGAATCCGCCACTATAAAAGTATACATTAATCCAATGGTCAGTTGGTTGTGGACGGGGGGATGGGTCATTGCCTTTGGAACGATGGTCTGCATGTGGCCGGACAGGCTCGAACAGAGACGAAGACTGTCCAGAATGAAAAAACAGGAAGCCCTGTTTGCCCCGGCTCAGGAGTGATGCCATGATGAAAAAACATTCAACCCTTTTAGGGATCCTGCTGGCGATGTTTTTACTGGTCGGGTCCGCCGCATTATCCCAGGCCGCAGCGTTACTGGCCGACCTGGAAAATGCGTTGATGTGTAAGTGTGAGGACAAGTGCGGAAAAGTCCTCATCAACTGCACGTGTGCGACGTCAGACAAAACCAGAGCCGAATTTACCAAACTGCTGGACTCCGGGCTCACGGTGGATCAGATCATTGCAGACCAGGTGACCAAGCATGGGGAAACCGTGCTGTCCGCTCCCACAAAAAACGGATTCAACCTCACGGCATGGGTGACCCCGTTTGTCGCTCTCCTTGCGGGCGGATTCGGTCTGGGTAAAATCATCGAGGCTTGGAAACGTAAAGGAAGCTCAGACAATCAGCAGGTTGAGGCGGAAGAAACCGCAACCCCCATTCCCAGTAAATATTCGGATCGTCTGCGTGAAGAATTGGACAAAATTGAGTCGTAAAGGATGAATTTTGTCCAATTCCTACAACTGATTCTTGTATTGGCAATTTTAGGCGCGGTGGGATTGCCGCTGTTTCGCGGGCTGTCCAAAGTGAAATTGTTCGCTAAACTGGACAAAGCCGGGGAAGAATACAAGCATCTTCTCGTCCGCAAAGAAGAAGTCCTTCTTTCGATCAAGGATTTGGAATTCGATTGGAAGACGGATAAGATTTCCGAGGAGGATTACCAGGGCCTTCGCAATAAACTCGAAAGTGAAGCGGTGGCCCTGCTGGAAAGACTGGAACAATTGGAAAAAGAAAAAAAGAAAGGCAAGAAATCATCCAAGCCCGCCAATGTGGTCTGATTCCACCCGCAGTACCGCCCTTTACCCCCATCCGCTTCTCTTGATATGACAGACTCCGCCTACAATGTCTCGTGCGATCCCGTTATCCAGGTGAAAGACATTCGAAAAGTCTTCGGTGTTCTGCAGGCCTTGAGTGGAGTCAGCTTTGAATTGCATGCAGGAGAGTTTCTGACCGTTTTTGGTCCCAACGGCGCGGGGAAAACCACCTTGATCAAAATCCTGTCCGGGCTGACGCGGCCGACGAGCGGAGTGGCGATGGTGGCGGGATATGATGTGATTGCGGGAGACCCCCGGTTGCGCAGGGAACTTGGCGTTATCGCCCACGCCTCCTGCCTGTACGCCGATTTGAGCGCTCTCGAGAATCTTGTGTTTTATGCCAATATGTACGGTCTTGAAAATCCCAAAGAGAAGGCGTCCCAGGCCATAGAGGAGGTTGGGCTCAAGAATCGCATGCACGATCGCATTCGGACTTTTTCCAGAGGCATGCAACAGCGCATTTCCATCGCCCGCGCAGTCCTTCACGACCCTTCCGTGTTGTTTCTGGATGAGCCGTTCACTGGTCTCGACCCGCATGGTTCCAACATCCTTAAGGAATACCTGCATTCCCTGCACACAGAAAAACGAACGATCATCATGACCACACACGATCTTTCCTGCGGCTTGGAAATGAGCGATAAAATTGCCGTGCAAGCGAGAGGGCGGTTTGTATTGTTTGAAAATGTTGACAAATTGGACAAACACCGGTTTGAGGAGCTGTATTTTGATACGATCAACAACAGCAACTGAGGCTTGGTTGAAGGGGATGACCGTGTTTGGCCGAAGGGTCGGGCTGGATAAAAACTTTTTGATTGAGGACCCATGCGCCTGTATCTCAATCAGATAAAAACCATCGTCTGGAAGGACCTTGTCACGGAACTGAAGACAAGGGAGCTTTTCAGCAGCATGTTTGTTTTTGCGGTCCTGGTGATCATCATTTTTATTTTCACCGTCGATTTGAGTATTGTGAAAGCCAATGAGGTCGGACCGGGCATTCTATGGGTGGCTTTCCTTTTTGCGGGAACTTTGGGTTTAAACCGGTCTTTCATGCTGGAGAAAGAAAACGGCTGTCTGGAGGGGTTGGTCCTGACACCGGCGGATCGGACCGCCATTTATTTCGGCAAGTTGATAAGCAATCTGATTTTTCTGCTGATCATGGAAGCCTTCATTTTGCCCTTATTTATGGTATTTTTTAATGTGGATCTATTGAGTCATCTGGGGCCCCTGCTGCTGGTTATATTAATGGGCACCTTCGGGTTTTGCACCATCGGAACCCTGTTGTCCTCCCTGTCGTCCAATTTAAAAACCAGGGAAATCATGCTCCCCATTCTTTTGTATCCTCTGATCATCCCCATTGCGATTGCGGCGGTGCGGATGACCAGCCAGCTTCTTTCAGGAGAATCATTGGGAACGATGATGAATTGGGTCGGGTTGACCCTGGCGTTTGATATTATATTCCTGGGAGTTTCCATCATGACGATCGACCATATTTTAGAGGAGTAGTTGCATGGAAAACTTTGGATTTTTGTTTGCGGCCAACGCGTTTGTGTGGGCGGGAGTTATTTTTTATCTGTTCACCTTGAAAAAACGCAACCATTCCCTTGAAAGAGACCTCCAGCTGTTAAAAGAGGTGGTCGAGAAGGAATCCAAACAATGAAGGAAGAGACGGCAAAGGAAAACTATTTCCTGTTATGGCTGACCGCGGGAGTTGTTATCGCCGCCATGGCCGCTATTTATCTCTATGCCCCTACGGAACAGACGGAAGGACCCATTCAGCGCATCATGTATTTTCATATTCCCAGTGCCTGGCTTTCCTTTTTCGCGTTTTTTGTGGTTTTTATATCCAGTATTTTATTTCTCTGGAAAAAGGAAAGGGAGTGGGATATCTACGCGCATGCCTCGGCCGAGATCGGAGTGATTTTTTGTTCTCTGGTTCTCATAACCGGGCCTATTTGGGCCAGACCCATTTGGGGGGCCTGGTGGGTTTGGGATGCGAGGTTGACGTCGACCCTGATCCTCTGGTTGATTTACGTTGCCTATCTCATGCTCCGGTCGCAGACCGAACCGGGTTCCATGCGGGCCCGATACGCAGCAGTTCTTGGAATTGTTGGATTCCTCGATATCCCACTCATTCACTTTTCGGTTTTGTGGTGGCGGGCGTTTCATCCTCAGCCCAAAGTGATAACCGCACAAGGGTTTGGTATTGGGCTCGATTCCTCCATGATGGCCACATTGTTAGTTTCCCTCGCGGCGTTTACCTTGCTGTATTTTGTGTTGATGGGGCAAAGAATCCGTCAGGAAAAAATGAAAGATGAACTTGACCGACTCAAAAAAGAAAAACTATATTCCCGTTAAAAAATACGTCGCTCTCTATGTCGTTTTGTTCGTCGTGGGTCTGTTGTTTTTTTTCGAGCATTTTTATGAAGAACCCATTTCATTGGGCGACGTGAAAGTTGAAGAAACCTTTGACGAAGAAAAATCTTTCGTAGGTTACCTGGCGCCGCAATTCACCTTGCGGAATCTGGACGGCAATCATGTCAGTTTGGACAGTTTCAAAGGCCAGGTGGTGGTGCTCAATTTTTGGGCCACCTGGTGTGTGCCGTGCCGGGTGGAAATGCCTTCCTTTGAGCATCTTTACCGCCGTTACCGGTCGCAGGGGCTGACCGTTCTGGCCGTCAGCCTCGACAAAGGAGCGGATCAAAAAGTCCGGGATTTTACTGAAGAGTACAAACTGTCCTTTCCGGTTCTATTGGATACGGAAGGGAAGGCGGAAAAACTTTATCCCTCGGCGAGCATTCCCTTTACCTTTGTCATCGATAAGACAGGTCGGGTGGTGGCCCGAGTGGATGGCGCCAAGAACTGGGAATCCGATGAGACGTTTGAGGCCATTGAGTATTTATTGAAAAAATCGTAATAACGTCTTTGAAAATTTGAAAGCGAACTGGAAATTTTTAAGCAGTGTTCGAGTGGAAAGGAAGAGTATGTCGATCGAGCGTGAGGTGGAGGAGGCCAATCAAAAATTTTATCAGGCGTTCAACAAACGGGATCTGGATTTGATGAAGGCGTTGTGGCGTCAACACGATTCCACGACCTGTATCCACCCGGGATGGGAGGTCTTGAGAGGTTTCGATGTCATCATTCAATCCTGGGAACGAATCTTTTCAGGGTCGGAAAACCTGGAGATCAAATTGTCGGATATTTCCATGCGGGGAGATGACGGTTTGTTCTGGGTGGGTTGCCAGGAAAATTTGTTCGCCCTGTCCCAGTCCGGGGTTCAATTATCCAAAGTGCACGCCACCAACCTTTTTATGAAAGAGGGGGATCATTGGAAAATGGTCTTGCACCACGCCTCTTCCGTTCCCCAGCTTTCCCGCCAGGATCAAATCAGCACCAATTGACCCTTCTTCCTGCCTCATACGGCAATTTCCCCATAATTTCTACCTAATGGGGTTAAAATCATGTAAAATACTAAAATAAAAGGTGTTATCATTTTTGAAGTTAACGCGAAGCCATTCCTTTTTCATTTATAGAGTGTCTCGATATCGTTTAACCGGGGAAAGCCCAAACGGGATCAAGTTATGAATGAAGCCAATATCCCTCAGGATTTAAAATCATTTAAAGAGTGCCTGAAAGATCCTTTCAGCGATCAGCGCGACCAGCCGATCGAGAATTATGGAATCATAGGCAATATGCGGACAATTGCTCTGGTGGGCATCGACGGGTCCATCGACTGGTTGTGCTACCCGCATTTCGACTCTCCCAGCATATTTTCAAAGCTTCTGGACCGGAATAAAGGCGGCTTTTTTAAGATCGCCCCGGTGGGGGAGTTCAAAAAGAAACAGCTTTACCGGCCCGATACCAATGTATTGGTCACCCGGTTTTTGCATAAGGATGGAGTGGGGGAGGTGACCGATTTCATGCCCATGGGGTTTCGGGGTGATGAGTCCCGTGATGCCCGCAGTTGCCAGATCATCCGAATGGTGCGTGTCGTGCGCGGAGAATTAAAATTCCGTATGGAGTGTTTTCCGGCTTTTGATTATGCACGTCAAGAGCATAAAGTTCGTTTACGCAAGGAAGGCGCAATTTTTGAGTGCGGCGATACCTTGCTGGCCTTACATTCTCATGTTTCATTGGGAATAGAAGGTTCCGGAGTGACCTCTGAATTTGTTCTTCGCCCTGGAGAGCCGCAATATTTCTTCATACGAGGGGCGGAAAAGGAAGAGGCGGACTCCGAGAACATTTGCAGATTACAGAGAGACGCCATCGAATTGTTCGGGCAAACCTGCGATTACTGGAGAGCCTGGCTTTCCCAGAGTCATTACCGGGGCCGGTGGCGGGAAATGGTTCACCGTTCCGCTCTGACCCTCAAACTCCTCACCTTCGCTCCGACGGGCGCTATTGTCGCGGCGCCCACCACCAGCCTCCCGGAAGAACTTGAAGGAAAACGAAACTGGGACTACCGTTTCACCTGGATTCGCGACGCCAGTTTCACCCTTTACGGTTTGCTGCGTCTCGGCTTTACCGAAGAAGCGGACGCTTTCATGAAATGGTTGGAGGAGCGTTGCAATGAACTCAATCCAGACGGATCCTTACAAATCATGTATGGAATCCGGGGAGAACACCATCTTCCCGAAAAGGAATTGAACCACCTTTGCGGCTGGAACAATTCCCGTCCGGTGCGCATCGGCAATGGCGCCGCAGGCCAACTGCAGTTGGATATCTACGGCGAATTAATGGATTCTGTATATTTGTATAATAAATACGGACAACCCATTTCCTACGATTTGTGGATCAATTTACGGCGCTTGCTGGATTGGGTTTGCGATCACTGGATGGAACCGGACGAAGGCATTTGGGAGGTGCGTGGCGGTCGGCGGCATTTCGTTTATTCCAAGGTCATGTGCTGGGTGGCGTTGGATCGCGGATTGAGACTGGCCCAGAAACGAAGTTTTCCCGCTCCCCATGACCGATGGCTCAAGGTCCGCGATCAAATTTATGAAGAAGTCATGGAAAAAGGCTGGAATCCTGAAATCAAAAGTTTCGTTCAATTCTACGGATCCCACACGCTCGATGCCAGCACCCTGATCATGCCGCTGGTGATGTTCATTTCACCCAACGATCCGAGAATGCAATCGACACTCGATCACATCATGAAAAACCTGGTTTCCGACAGTTTGGTCTACCGCTATAAAAACGACGAAACCTATCATGACGGATTGGAAGGCGAAGAAGGCACGTTTTCCATGTGCACGTTCTGGCTGGTGGAAGCCTTGACCCGCTCCGGGCGCCTGACAGAGGCCCGTATGATCTTTGAAAAGATGCTGACCTTCGCCAATCCCCTGGGTCTTTATGCGGAAGAGGTGGGGTCGCACGGCGAACAATTGGGAAATTACCCTCAGGCGTTCACGCACCTCGCCTTGATCAGCGCGGCCTACAACCTGGACAAAGCCTTAGGCGGTGGCTTGTGATCATTCCAGGGAAATAATTTCCCAGTAAGTTGCCCGAAGAAACCTATAGAATCAATGCATATCCCGTCTTCTCATTTTTTTTCAGGGGTTTTTTCTTTGACTTTAGCGTAAGGCCCATGAGGGAAGCCTGGGCCAGGGTATGCAAAGGCTTTTTGGTTGGCTTGTCTTGCTAAAGGGATATAGTTGGGGTTGGCTTTGGTGATGGCAGCCGCTATAGCCATGGCGATGATGGCGCCAATCGCACCTCCGCCACCTCCTTGGCCTTGGGGAGAATAAACCACAGTTTGCTCATCTTTCCAAATTTCTTCCCCGGTAACTCCTTCTTTTAATACATAGGTCAGTTCAACCGTTACCTGAGCGGATATGACAATATATTGCGCCTCCCAACGTTTGATAATTATATATAGGGCCGCATCGGCACCGAATAACTCGCAAAGCTTTTCAGTGGAGGCAGAATGAACCAAGTTTGCATCGGATAATCCGTCGTCTTCTAAAACGCGCTTTACAAGATTTACAGGGAATACGTAGTAGCCGTTTTCCGCAACTGGAATAGGGACTGTGGATAAAAAATAATCCGATGCTGAAACCTCAACGCTGTTGTTGATGACGGGAACCACCAAAATCGATCTTATTTGAGCGGCGTTAAACTTGGAATAGTCCTTCGGAGGAGGAGGCGTGACGCATCCCGTTATCAGGAGGGAGAATATGATAATACTTGCGAGTTTCTTCACGGCGATTTTTCGTTTGTGATTTCCGATTTCACAGGGTTTTTGTTTCCTTGTTTATTTTGCATGTTGGCATTGCGGATCATTTTATTCATAAAGACCCTCGACTCTGGCCACACCGCATGCTCTTTTTGAAAATAAATAACTGCTTTGTCGTAGTTTCCTTCCTCATAAAAAACGTATCCATATTCTGCATATAAACCTGGAGGAATATTACCGTCTTTTTCGGATTCTAAAATGATTTCCTCCAAGGCTTCTACATACTGATTTCTTTCAGCCGGATTTTTGTAATAGTCGAGCACGGCATCATCATAACCATGCCACGAGTACAATGTTTTTGGGGCACAACTTGCGAGTAAAAATAAAACGACAAGGTAAAAAGATACCTGGTACTTCATGGTCACCATGCTTATTTTTTTCCGCTAAGAATGATTGTTTTTAATTCACTCTCAACAAAAATCGTTTGATCGTGGATGGACTGGCCGGATGAAGTCTTGATGCTGATTTTGTGAGTGCCGGGCAAAATAATCAATATATTGGGGTCTCCATTGTAATCATTTGCCTGACCGACCATCACATCATCTACATACAACAAGGATTTTGCTGGAGCCCCTTGAATCGCTAACCGGGGTCGCGAATCAGCTGCCTTGATTCTTGTTTCCGGCATGGAGCTACAACCTATGAGCCAGAGGAAAAGCAGTGCTATAGGCCATAGTTTACTTGTCATGTTTCCCCCCAGATACATAGAGTTTATTGATCATCGATTTGTCTAGATTTCCTTCTACCAATAAACAGACAGAGCCCTCATTGGTTTCATTTTCACCGAAAAAACTAACGATTTGGATCGAGGCAACTTTTTTGGGCGGAAGAGAAATGTTAAACCCGCTTTGCTGACTTTTAACCTGTTTTCCGTGTGCCATTATTTTGAGTCGGTCGCCTATTTTTAACCCTTGCAGTTTCCCGCCACTGATATAAATTTGCTCACCCTCAATTTCTAAAATATCAGTTCGCCACGGTCTTTTTTCTAAATTTGAAACCAGCTTGTCGATCACATCTGAAATAGCGGAAGCGATCACCTTATCATTCAGGGTGGCATCGTACTCAGCATTACTCCCGAAACCAAATACTTTTCCAGACTCTGTGGTGGCCTTTCCAGAACCGATGGCAGAATAAAATGCGTGGCCGGTACTGACATCAACGAGGCGAATATCGACTTTTGCTTTAGCCACTTGGACTTTCGTTGAACTTAAAAAAGCGGACTTTCCTTCAATCGATCTTCCAAACTCCGTCACCGATCCCGTAATCACCGTGTCTACACCTATCAATTTATTGGAATCGGCGGAAATTTCCTTTTCCTTTAATAACTTGTTTAAATCTGCTCTTTCAAACACCAGAAACCGTCCCGACTGAATCAAACGGCTGGCTAACATATCCGAAGTTTGTTTTCCTATTTTGTCGAGGTCTTCATCGAGAAGCAAAGACCTTCCATAATTGGTTTCATTAGAGAACCTGATGATCGCAATTTTTCTTTTATACGTTTTCTCCGCTGGTGCACTGATTTTCTCTTGAGCCTTTAGTTGCTCAGACTGAGATATGGGACCTTCTTGCGGCTCCAGTTCGTCCGAAACCGTTGCACAACCAAAAAAACCTAAAAGTAAAATACAAATAGCTACCGCTGAATACATTTGCCTCATTAATTAATCCCGAATTGGAGAAGAAAATAGTGTCTGGTATTCAATGTTATTTTTAAATAACCCCTATTTTAAAGATTTCCATTTATGCGGACATTTATAGAGTAAAGTTTATGTCGAAACAAGGTCTATTATTAGAGGCAGCGCCAGTTTGGGCAATGAGTATTAGTCGAGAGCCATGAAAATCAATCGAGTAGAGCATGAGCACTTTTTTTCTTTACTTATTTTTAGGGAAAACCGAATTATTTCAACAAACACGCCACGAAATGTCCCGGTTCCACTTCTTTAAGTTCCGGGACGGTGGTCTCGCATTGTTTTTCCTTGATCGGACAGCGCGTGTGAAACGCGCATCCTGATGGCGGATTCGCGGCGCTGGGAATGTCTCCTTTGATCAAAAGCCGCTGTTTCTTTTTTCCGGATTCGATGGTTGGGATGACAGAAAGCAGAGCTTCCGTGTAAGGATGATGAGGACGGTTATAGAGTCGGTCGCTGGCTGCCATTTCCACGATTTTACCCAGATACATAACGGCCACCCGGTCGCAGAAATGTTCCACAACGGCCATATCATGGGAAATGAACAGGTAAGAAATGTTCATCATTTCCTTAAGGTTTTGCATGAGGTTGATCACCTGCGCTTGAATCGAGACGTCCAGGGAAGAGACCGGCTCGTCGGCGACGATCAAGCGGGGGTTCAAAGCGATCGCCCGTGCAATGCCGATGCGTTGCAATTGACCGCCGCTGAATTCATGCGGAAAACGTTGCGCATGCTCAGGTAGGAGTCCGACCTTCTCTAAAAGCTGTGTCACTCGTTTTTTTCTCTCATTTGGTTCAATGCGGTGGATCTTGAAAGGTTCTTCGAGAATGCTTCCCACCGGTCTGCGGGGATTGAGAGACGCGTTCGGGTCCTGGAAGATGATCTGCATTTCTCGTCTTAAAGGCTGCATTTCCTTGTGAGAAAGAGGGATCAGATCCTTTCCTTTATAGAGAACCTTTCCCGAAGTCGGTTCAACCAGTTTGAGAATGGCACGGGCGGCTGTGGATTTTCCACACCCGCTTTCGCCGACCAGCCCCAACGTCTCACCTTCTTTCAGGACGAACGAAATTCCATCCACTGCGCGTACCGTGGCATTTTTCTTATCCGGAAAGGTCCCGCGAACCGCAAAATATTTTTTGAGATTTTCCACTTCCAGCAGGGTGGGTTTTTCCGTAGGTGGTGTCATGATTTTTTTTCGTGCAGCCAACAACTCACTTCGCGTCCGCCGGAGACTTCCTGCAGCCTGGGTTTTTCTGTTTTACAGCGTTCCATGACCTCGGGACAGCGGGGGTGAAAGGGGCATCCTGAAGGGAGCGCATTCAAGGAAGGAACATTGCCGGGGATTTCAGTGAGCAGATCTTTTGACCGGCCCAGTTGCGGAACGGAATTTTTTAAACCGAGTGTATAAGGATGCAGGGGCGTGTGAAACAACGAGTCGGTCGGCCCGGATTCGACAATCTCTCCCGCATACATCACTAGCACGCGTTGGGCAATTTCAGTGACCATGCCAAGGTCGTGCGTGATCAGGAGAATCGACATCCCGGTTTGTTCTTTGACGTTTTGCAGCAAGTCAATGATCTGCGCTTGAATGAGGACGTCGAGCGCGGTCGTGGGTTCGTCCGCGATCAATATCCGGGGAGAGCAGGACAGAGCCATGCCGATCATCACCCGTTGCCGCATGCCGCCGCTCAACTGATGCGGATATTGATTCATTTTTTCGGCGGGACAAGGGATTTCCACCCAGTTTAAAATATTGACGGCTTTTTCCCCGGCCTGCTTTCTGGACAGCGTGGTGTGCCTGAGAAGCGGTTCCATGATTTGATCGCCCAGAGTCAGAACCGGGTTGAGGCTGGTCATCGGGTCCTGAAAGACCATGGCGATATCCCGGCCCCGAACATCCTGGAGGTCTCTGGAACGTAATTTCAGGAGGTCCCTGGACCCAAAGCGAATGCTCCCGGAATCGATTTTTCCGGGAGGCGAGGGGATCAAGCGCAGGATGGAAAGAGCGCTCACCGTTTTCCCGCAACCCGATTCCCCGACAATGGCCAGAGTTTCTCCACGGTTCAGGTGATAGGAGATTCCGTTTACAGCGGTTAACTCTCCCTTAGGACCGTTAAATGAAACTTTTAAATTTTTTACAGAGAGCTCTGAATCCGTCATGCGTTTCGATGTTCTTGAATTCGATTTTGCACAGCAGTATATAGCTCCCGGACTTTTGGAAAAACAAAATAAATGCGGTTTCTCCAGTCCGAGAAGACGGTCAACCCTCCTTCTCATAAATTATTGTTATTTATGGCGAGTATTCGGATTTCCGAATGATTTGCTTGACAGAGCCTCGTTTCTCATGGTATTTGACAAATTCTTTGATTTTTCGTGGGCCGTTAATTGTTATCGAGGGGGAGGGGTCAGTTATGTCAGGTGGCAAAGTAAAGTGGTTCAGCGATAAAAAAGGGTATGGTTTTATTGAGTCCGAAGAAGGTGAAGATATTTTTGTGCACTTTTCGGCGATTCAGGGAGAAGGGTTCAAAACCCTAAAAGAAGGCCAGGAAGTGGAATTTGAAAAAAATGCCGGTCCGAAAGGTCCGCAGGCCGCAAACGTGATACCAAAGTAGTTAGAGAATGGAAGATTCCGGCAGGACTTTGGTCCTGCCGGTTTTTTTTTCTCTTGCTTAGCCTACGGGCACACTCTTTAACCCTTTACTCCCTTAAAAAACAGCCTGAAGTTAAATTTTCAGCTCCTGGGCTCGCTCCAACATTCCCCTTGGACTCTCCCCAAACTTCCTTGATTGCAGGTGATGTTGGGGAGGGGACTCAAATCTCTCCTCAAAATGTCGAAACCTGAAATCAAACGAATCTATCATGGCCAATAAACGTTCTTTCGGTGTTATGAAAACCCTGGGTTTTTCATTGATACCGCTTATCATACTGGTCATCGTTTTGGAATTGGGGTTGAGAGTTTTTTTATATCAATTGGAAAGTCCGTATAAGTTGGGCCTCGTGGATGCCTACGCCAGAGTCAAACTCGGAGTGTTAAAATTCCGTGCGCGAAAAACAGTAGCTGACCTTTCCATCCCGCCTGGATTGGAAGAGGCGTTGTATTCCAAAGAGGGCAAACTCCTTTTTCAGGAATTAAAAAATTCATACGAAACGCATTTTAAATTGTTGGTGAATGAAACAAAAAAGATCAACTCCAGGTTAATCGTTTTGTACATACCTTCTGACAATTACCGAACCAAAACTTTTAATAAAAAAACTCGAAATTTTTTCAGGGAACTAACTCAAAAATATACAATTGAATTTTTAGATCTGACGGACGAGTTTTTGAAATGGCCGGTGGATTATCCTACCCTTCTTCCCGAAAACGGTCATTTGTCCCGGTTTGGAAACAAGCTGGTGGTTGAAGCCCTGGAACCATTGATAACCAGGTATGACGATCATCGTTCTTCTTTTCAGTTCGAAAATCGGCCCAGGTTATTGGGGGACCTGGTGCCTAATGAAAATAAATTTTGGAAACTCTGGGAAGCGAAACCTTTCAGAGCCATTACAAATTCCCAGGGATTTCGAATGAGTTACGATTTGAAATTCCCAAAGGAAAAACAGCGAATTTTAATCCTCGGAGATTCCTTCACATACGGTCCCTATATGGGAGATCATGAAACTTATCCAGCTATGCTGGACAAAAAATTTCCTGATAAAGAGGTGATTAATGCCGCCGTCCTGGGGTATACCATTCCCGATGAAGTGGACCTTTTTGTCGACCGGGCAAAATTTGTAGAACCGGATATCACCCTACTCCAGGTTTTAGACAATGATATTATCGGATTATTTTTTCTCAAGAGAAAAGAATTCAGTCGCAATAAGTTTTTATTTGGGCGGTTGACTGAAGTCATGCAGCCGATATCAGGAGACAAGACCTTCCTCCCTTCAGAGTTGGAACTAGAATTCCTTGAATCGATAAACAAAAAGGTCCCCAGGTAAAAACTCCGCTTTATTTCCCGCCAAACCTTCCTTCTTCTAATGTGATCAGATGTGTTTAAGAGGAGGGGAGCCGATTTTTTAAAAATCTGTCAAATATTGAATAGTTAAAATTTACTCAAGGTAAAGAAGGGTCTAAAATACCCGAATGCTCCCCTCAAAAAACGGGCTTAACAGCAAGTAAATCCTTTCAACTTTTTGGATTCTATAAAATTTGCAATGACACCCCCCTCGAACCCTCATCCTAAAATGGTCCAATGCCGCGAACGGGTTTCGCAATTGGAAACGGTTCTAAATATCACCCCGCTTTTAAATAGCGAGTTAAATCTTAATCAGTTGTTGAGCAAAATCATGAAGATCGCTAAAAAAGTAATGCGTGCCGAGATTGCTTCTTTGGCGATTCTCGACGAAAAACACGGGGATCTTGTTTTTCAGTTGGCAGTGAGTGGGAAAGGCAGTCTGATTAAAAGCCTGGGAGAGTTGCAGCGGATGAAGTTAGGATCCGGGATCAATGGAACGGTAGCCCAAACCGGGCAGCCTGTCCTGGTTGAGAATTACCACGACCATCCTTCTGCAATCAGCCAATATGAAAAACGCACCGGAATTCCCTTCGGTTCCTTCCTGTGTGTTCCTCTAAAAGCCGAAGGAAAAATTTTGGGCTCCTGCTCCGTCATTCGCCGCAAGGGAAAGGGACTGCCGTTCACCGCCAAGGATCTTTCTTTATTCCAAATGGTCTGCGACAATGCCGCGCTTGCCATCCTCAATGCCAAAACCCATCAGGTGTTGCTGGATAATCAGAAATTGGAAACGGACATTGAGTTTTCCCGGTCCGTGCAGGAAAGTTTTTTGCCGGAATCGGTTCCCACCCACAAAAAATACTTGTTTGCCGGCAATACACTGCCTTCAAAAGCTGTGGGCGGAGATTTTTTTGATTTCATCCCCCTCGACAAGAACCACATGGGAATTCTCCTGGGTGACGTTTCTGGAAAAGGGTTTCCTGCGGCCTTGCACATGGCGCGTTTGATGAGCGATTTTCGCCATGTATTTCAATCGAAAAACGAGCCTGAGAAAGTATTGATGGAAATCAACAGCATATTGCATGAGCGCGCCCGCCGGCAACCCATGTTCACCACCGCCCTGTTTTTATCTCTCGACTTAAAAAACGACGTGGTGTGTGCGGCCAATGCAGGGCACCCGCCGTTGATCGTTTCCGAGAAAGGGATGAAATTGCATGAAACGGCTCCCGCAAGCGGGCCGCCTTTAGGGGTTCTCCCCAAAACGGCTTACCAGCAAACTGAGTTTCCCTTGAAGCCGGGAGATAGTGTCTGTCTTTTTTCGGATGGGCTTCTGGATGCGAAGAACCCGAGGGGCAGGCTGTTTGGCCTGAAGCGGCTTAAAAAAATATTAAAAACTCAGGACTATAATCCGAAGAGGTTGATCGCCGAATTAATGACTCGGATCGCAGAATTTTCCCAGGACACGCC
The DNA here is from genome assembly GCA_021604505.1 of Nitrospinaceae bacterium. Lineage (NCBI taxonomy): Bacteria > Pseudomonadati > Nitrospinota > Nitrospinia > Nitrospinales > Nitrospinaceae > Nitrospinaceae bacterium. The sequence continues at coordinate 546,510 of BQJC01000001.1, forward strand.
TCAACACGACGACGTCACCGTGGTTTCATTTAAGCGGAGATAAACTTCCAAAAGGAAAACCCTCTCCCCAAAAGGGGAGAGGGTTCCATTGAAACTTTATAAACGTCCTTTAAAAAGACGGTTATTTTTGTTGTCCCACAAAATTGAGCGCGGACCCTGCATGGAACCACCCGATCTCCTTTTCGTTGAGCGTGTGATTCAGTGACAATTTGTCGGTGGACCCGTCTGCATGTGTGACGGTGGCAGTGATCGGTTTTCCAGGAGCCACCTGATCCAGCGCTTCCAGGGTGACCTTGTCTTTTTCGCGGAACTTTTCGTAGTCATCCTTGTTGCTGAAGGTCAAAGCCAACACCGCCTGTTTTTTAAGGTTGGCTTCGAAAATCCGCGCGTAGGATTTGGCGATGAACGCCAGTCCGCCCATGTGCCGGGGTTCCATAGCCGCGTGTTCCCGGCTCGAACCTTCACCGATATTCTCGTCGGCAACCACCACCCAGCCAATGCCTTTTTCTTTTAAACTGCGGGCGATCTGGTTGAGCTCAGCGCCTTTTTGATCGCCGTTGACCGGGTTGTTTCCTGTTCCGGTACCATCGGTGAAAGCGTTGGTGGCGCCGAGGAACATGTTGTTACTGATATTGTCCAGATGGCCGCGAAACTTCAACCACGGGCCTGCCTGTGAAATGTGGTCTGTCGTACATTTTCCCTTGGCTTTGAACAAAACGGGCATGTCCTGATAATCCTTAACAGGGTCCTGCTTGGGAAACGGGTCCAGAAACGCCAGCCGTTCACTGGATGGACTGATAACCACCTCGCCCGACATGGTGGGCGCTTCGTAGCCGCTGTCCTTGGAAGCGTAGCCCTTGGAAGGGAGCACTTCCCCTGCCGGCGGCTTAAACTTGAAATCTTTGCCATTTTTGTCTTTCAAGGTGTCGGTCAGTGGATTGAATTTCATCGAACCCGAAAACGCCATGGCGACAACCAGTTCAGGACTGCTGATGAAGCCGAGCGTTTCCGGATTGCCGTCGTTTCTTTTGGCAAAATTCCGGTTGTAAGAGGTCAGGATGCTGTTTTTATCACCCTTTTTAATATCGTCGCGTTTCCATTGGCCGATACAGGGGCCGCAGGCGTTGGCGAGCACGACCGCTCCGACATCCTCAAAGTTTTGTAAAATTCCGTCCCGCTTGATGGTCTCGTAGACCTGCTCGGAACCCGGCGTCACCATGAAGTTAGACTGAACTTTCAATCCGGCCTCCTTGGCCTGTTCTACCAGGCTGTTGGCGCGGGTCATATCTTCATAGCTGGAATTGGTGCACGACCCGATGAGAGCGGCGGAAAGTTTTTCAGGATAATCCTTTTCATCCACCTCACTGCTCATGGACGAAACCGGTCTTCCCAGATCCGGGGTGTGTGGTCCGACGATGTGCGGTTCCAGGGTAGAAAGATCGATCTCATAAACCTCGTCGTAGTATTTTTCAGGATTGGCTTCCACTTCCGGATCGGACTTCAGGTATTCCGCGTATTTTTTACAGAGATCGGCGATCGGAGCGCGTCCCGTGGCCCGGAGATACGGGTCCATCTCGTCATCGTAGCCGAAGATGGAAGTGGTCGCTCCAATTTCCGCTCCCATATTGGTGACGGTTCCTTTGCCGGTGGCGCTCAATGCACGTGCGCCATCTCCAAAATATTCCAGGATTTTTCCGGTACCGCCTTTAACCGTGAGCATGGTGGCGACTTTTAAGATAATATCCTTGGAGGCGGTCCAACCGCTCATTTTGCCAGTGAGTTTGATGCCGACAAGTTTTGGCATTTTGGTCATAAAAGGCTGGCCGGTCATGACATCCACGGCATCCGCGCCGCCGACACCGATGGCGATGGTCCCCATACCGCCGGCATTGGGGGTGTGGGAATCCGTTCCGATCAGCATGGTCCCGGGAACGGCATAGTTCTCATACACCACCTGGTGGATGATTCCGGAACCGGGTTTCCAGAAGCCCATGCCGTATTTCATTGCGGCGGAGCGCAGAAAGTCATAAACTTCCTTGTTTGTTTCTTCAGCGGCTTTTAAATCGGCCATGGACCCGGTATAGGCCTGAATCAGGTGGTCGCAATGGACAGTGGTCGGTGCCGCCACTTTGGGCATTTTGGCCGACATGAACTGCAGAATGGCCATTTGTGCGGTGGCATCCTGCATGGCAACGCGGTCAGGATTCAGATATATATTGGATCCACCCCGTTCCAGCTTGGAGTAGTCGGTGGGTCCCATATGGGAATAAAGAATTTTCTCAACGATCGTGAGGCCGCGGCCGAGGTTTTTACGCGCATCGGCGTGATTTTTTTCCAGGGACTGAAATAATTTTTCAATGGGTTCGATTTCCAGTAACATTTGATTTCACCTTCGATTTAAGATTTTATCGGTTACACTTGCACACCGGGACAGCCATCAGGTGTGGTTGTTCTCAAAAAAATGAGTTGAATTTTAGACGAGAACCGTTTTGGAAGCCGATATTTTTGCATGAAAAAAATTAAAATTCAATCATTTTCGGAAAAGTTACGGCCAAGGGTTAAGTATATTATTATCAATACAATCAATGATACAGATCGGTTTGCTATGAGGGTATGATGGGTTCCATATTCGATTCCAGAGAATTTAATGAAAATCTGTTTTTTCCGCGGCAGGATTCAATGTCTCCCCCACCGGATGCTGAGGATATATATGTAGAGGTGGAGGAAAACATCCACGTTCATGTCCGGCGTCATGAATCGGCTTTAGCCCGGTTCAGCCTGTTGTTTTTTCACGGCAACGGCGAGGTGGTCTCGGATTATGACGGGTTGGCGGGGGCATTCACCGCTTTGGGTGGAGAGATGGTCGTTTGCGATTACCGCGGGTACGGTAAAAGCGAAGGGAGTCCATCACTCAGGAACACTTTGAAAGACGCATCGGTGATATACAACCATCTAAAGGAGCACAAAAAAATCCTGCCCAGTGTCTGTGTCATGGGCCGCTCTTTGGGGAGCGCCCCGGCCATCGAGTTGTGCTCCACCCTGGATGAAATCGCCTGCTGTGTGATCGAAAGCGGATATGCCGACCCCATCCCGTTGGTGCAACGGCGCGGCTTGCGGATCGATCAAACCACCCCTGAGGAGGATGCGCTGTTTAATAACAGCAAGAAAATTGCAAACATAAAATGCCCTCTTCTGATCATGCACGGGGAAGATGATTTTCTGATTTCTCCACAAGAAGCGGAACTCAATTACCGGCAGGCGGGAGCAAAAGTCAAAATATTGAAGATTCTGGAAGGCGTGGGCCACAACGACATGATGATGGCAAGGGACGGTGGTTACTTCACCTGCCTGAAAAATTTTTTGGACAACATATCCTGGAACGATTGAATGTTTCCAGGCCTGGTCGGGCTTTGTCCATGAGCGAAACTAATAAACTGAAACCCAACAGGTGTATTTGAATGAAAAAGTTTTACAACATAGAAGGAATCATTCGCAACGGCTTCAATCTAAGCCGGGATTATACAATTCTTGATTTTAATTTTGTCAAATTAGGCGATGCAGGGGTGCAGGCGCTGGCGAAGTCTAAAACCATCAGGCAGATCACCCGTCTGACCCTCAGCGGCAACAAGCTGGGCCCCGAGGCCGCCGAGGCGCTGGGCGCCTCTGAAACCTTGGGAAATCTGCAATCGCTCAAGCTGTACAAGAATAAAATCGGTGATGAAGGCGTTAAATCCCTTTGTCAGTCCGACAAGTTCCCCAGCCTCACTTCTCTCAGGCTGGCGTGGAACGAAATCGGGCCTGAAGGCGCCCGGCATTTTGCGGAAGGCTCAAACTTGCAATCCCTCACTTCGCTCAGTCTGGCTGAAAATAAAATCGGCGATGAAGGCTTAAAGCACCTGGGGCAGTCCACCAAGCTTTCCAAGCTGGAATATCTCGACATCCGGAAAAACGGCATCACCGACGAAGGCGTTTTGAGTTTTGCAAAAAGCAAGGAATATGAAAATCTGCAATCGGTGGATCTTTCCGACAACCCGGTCACCGAAGTGGGTAAAAAGGCGTTGGCCGAGTTTCTTGTCTTAAACCGCATCCGCCACCACTTGAGCGAAGATAAAACCGTGCTTGATCTCAGCAAAATCGGCATCGGCGACGTGGAATGCGAAGCCATCAGCCATTGCGAAGACCTGGAAAGCCTGAACAAGCTCTATCTGGAGCTCAACCGCATCACGACGGAAGGCATCCGGCACCTGGCGGCGTCACCCTATTTGAAGAACCTCACCCTGCTATCCCTCGACCGCAACCGCATCGGCGATGAGGGGTTGAAGCTGATCGCCAGTTCAGAAGTGTTTCGCAACCTGGAAATCCTGATGATCGAATACAGCGGCGCCACCGATGAAGGGCTGATCGCCGTCGCCGAATCGGAAATCATGAGCAACCTTCTGCGTCTCTACATCGACGGCAACGAATACAGCGACGACGGGTTCTATGCCCTAGGCGAATCGGAATTTCTCCTCAAACTCGAGTACCCGGAATTCGAGCGTGAAGAAGTCGAAGAGGAAGATGAAGAAGATGAAGAAGAGTTTGAAGAGATCGAGGAAATCGTCGAAGTGGACGAGGAAGAAGACCTCGATGACGCCGAATATGAGAAGTGAGTTTTTAACTGTAAATAACCAGGGAGCACCTCAAACTAATTTTATTTAATTCCTTTCCTTATTTTGCGTTTCAGGCAGGGTGATTTGAAAGGTGATTCCATTCGTGGATTGCCTTTTGACCGCAATTTGCCCGCCATGGCGGGTCACGATTTTCTTGCAAATGGATAGTCCAATGCCAGTCCCTTCATAGGTGCTTCGTCCGTGTAAGCGTTCAAAAGGTTTGAAAATTCGATCAACATGTTTTTCGTCAATTCCGATTCCATTGTCTGTTACAAAGATCTCCCACCCCCCTTTTTCACTTTTAGCGCTGTCCAGATTGACAACGGGCGGGATTCCGTCTCTATAAAATTTAAAAGCGTTTCCAACCAGATTCAGAAACAACTGATGTATTTGCACCGGGTCTCCTTGTATCGTTGGCAGGCTGCTTATATTAACGACCCCCTTTGATTCCTTGATTCGAGTCTCCAAATCGTCCAGCACATTTTCAATCACTTTTTTAAGATCTATTGAATCAAAAGGCCGGGCTTTAGCCTCTATTTTTGTGAATTGAAGAAGATCTTCTACCAATGCTCTTAATCTTAGAGCGGAATTCTGCATTCTTTCTAAATAATCATTTCCCTGTTTATCCCTTTCATTAATCTTGGTTTTTAAACGATCCCCAAAGGTAATTATTTTCCGTAAGGGTTCCTGTAGATCGTGCGCGGCAATGGACGCAAATTCATTCAACGCTTGATTACTCCTTAATAGTTCCATCTCTACTTTTTCTCTCTGATGGATTTCCTGAGTTAATTTTATGTTTGTAGTTGCAAGGGTTTCATTTTTGCGAAAATTTCGATAACTCAATAATGATAATGCGCCACAGAAAATCAGGACCAATATCCCTTCGATGATTAAATAATAGGCCGAATGCCAACCGGTCTTGGGAACCACTGATAATATCCATTTACCATTTGGAATAAGGATATCGACAGATACCGGGTTTGCTGAAATATTGCTGCTGGATTTTGCAAAGGCAATGTTTCGGTTGGTTCCTCCATCCACTCGTGATAGTTCGAAATGGTAATTTTTTGATATCAGTCCGTCACCGTCCACCCCTTCGAGTAGTTTGGACAGTTTGATTAAAACGGTAGTGAATCCCCAGAATTCTTCCTTGCCGAGTTTGCTGTTTTGTAGAAATACGGGATATCTCCCTACCACCGCGACCCCCCCTTCTATCAAGTCTTTTGGGCCTTCTAATGTTAGCTGTTTAGACTGAATAGCGGCTAACGCGTAGGGGTTTTTATTTAAATCATGTCCGATGGCTTTTTGGTGTCCCTCCAAGGGAAAGATTTTGCCGACAATCCCTTTAGGCGCCAATTCCAGGGTAGAGATTCCGCCATAGCGATCGATCAAATCCTCAGCCAGGGCATCGAAGTCTTTGATCGATTTATCCCGTTTTAGAATGGCAGCGAGAGCAAAGGTGGATGACAGGGAGCGGGAAAGTTGTTTTTCAAGAGATTTGGCATGTGAGGTGGCCATGAGAGTGGCTACCGTGCGGGATTCAAACTCTCGTTTGCTTTCCAGTAAATATATTAAGAAACAACCAAAGCCTAAATATATAAGAAAAACCAATATGACCTGCAAGGATACTTGCTTTGCCACCATTCAATAATCCCTAGAATTCGTGAGAAAAAATCAGAAATGATTAACGAAACAAACTGAGGAGAGGTTAAAAATAAAATGCATTCTCACATAATTTTTAATGAGACTACAACGACAAATTTTTTGATTATTGAATTCGGTTGAGGGGAAAAATTCGAATTAAAGATTTTTGGAAATTGACTAAAAAGTTTTTTCACCGATTAGATGGAGAAACCTGAAAATTACCAAGAACTCATCCAGATATCTTTTTGCGAGCGGGTTTTGAATATTTCGCCGATGCGTTTTGAGAACGCTTCCGGGGTGAAAGTTTTGTTGTACTGATCCTCCGGGCCGCGAAAGGGATTCCACGACAGCACCAGCCGCTCGATGAACATCTCATCCAGCGGAACCGACTTGATTTTGACGATCATATCGTTGGTCGAATCGACCAGCACCGCCACCATTTCCGTATCGTCCTTGGCGTAAAGCGCTTCGCAAAACCCCGGCGCTTCCTTTTCCTGCTGGGTGGGATTGCAGGGGGTTTCCAGAATCCAGTCTTCACTGCCGACGGCGAATATGGGGATGGAAGGAAACTCCGATTCCGTGCACAGCTTGGCCCGCCACTTGCCGCCCCACGCTTCGATCTGCGCTTTCGACGGCTCGGGAAACCGGCCTATGAGAAGCATGTCGCCGTTGGGGGAAAAGGACAGCCCGCCCCCGTCTCCCTCGATTTTTACAGGACAGAGTTTACCTTCTTCAAAGCGAATCGTTTGTTCCATGGTTTCGTTCCGGTGAAGTGAAATTGTGATGTAATTTAAGGCCTTATAATGTCGTGGACGCTTGGGTCCTGTCAATAAAAAACCCCGAATCCTTTCAATATCGCCGCGAGAATAAATGCGGACGGCCTTTCCTCTTGTTATACAACGCAATAGTCCTTGAGTTCTCCCGGTAATTGGGGTAGCTTGACGGATTTTACACACTTAACTTTTCAGCAAGATTTCAGGCCATGAGAACCACTCTGATCGGGCATGCGACCCTTTTAATTCAATCGAAAGGCACCACTCTGATTTCCGACCCGGTGCTGTTCGATTTGCATTGGGAAGAACTCAACGTGCATTGCCCGAGCATCGACCTGGATTTGGACAAGATCCCGCAGGTGGATATCCTTAATCTTTCGCATCGCCATCAGGACCATTTCGATATTCGCACGTTGGCGTACCTCGCAAAAAATGAAAAAATCTTGTCGCCGGATGTCGTCGTGCTCGCTCCCCAGGATGAAATCCTGCTGGATGTTCTCAAGGAGTTGGAGTTCAAGGACGTGCGGGTGGTCGCCGATTTCGAAACCATCAAGATCAAGAATTTCACCCTGACGCCGACGCCTTCGCTCAACGAGCAGGATTATTTTCCCGAACACGGTCTGCTGGTGCATGACGGAGAAGTGACGGTGTGGAACCAGGTGGACACCATTGTGGTTCCAAAGATCATTCAATACATTCACCAGTTGTACGGGCAGGTCGATCTGGCGCACGTCCGTTACCTGCCGCTATTGGAAGGAAACTTTACCTTTCACAATGCGTTGGAACTCCCCTTTGAAGAGTACAATTCGTTTTTAATGGTGGCGGCGGCGCTAAGACCCAAGTTTGCCGTTCCCGGTTCCGCCGGCTTTCGCTACAAGGACGAATTCGATTTCCTGAATCGATACTCCTTTCCGGCCACTCAGGAACAGTTCCTGCGCGACCTGCGCGAATTTTGTCCGGAAATCGCAAGCAGTACCTTCTATCCGGGCGATGTGGCCGAGATCGCTCCAGATGAAGTGAAGATTCTCAGACAGGAATCCGATTTCGTCCGCGTGGCTGAAAACGACGAGCACAAAGTGGAATTCAAACCGGTGATGGAAGTTGACCCCTTAAGAACGCTGACGACCGACGCCTCCCAGCGGGAAAAAGAAAAACAGACCGTCACCGATTATATCGAAAACAAAATGGTGGATCTTTTGATCCAAAACCAGAATGTGCAGACCTGGGTGGAATGGAAAACCGTCTATCAACTGGAAGTGTTTGGCCAAAATCGATCGGACATCTGGAGCATCGATTTTGGCGGCGAAGACGCCGTGATCCAGAAGGGGAGCATCGGCAAGATCAATCTGTATGAAGGGATTGGCTATTCCGAGTTCTATAAATTGATCGAGAAGCAAACAAGCTGGGATTTCGTCGGCGTAGCGGCGCAATACCGGACCTTCAAGAATATTTACCGGGTGGAGAAGGGGAGTGCCGAATGCTATCCTAAAGACAAAAGGTTCCCGCAGCCGTTGATGGAACTTTTTCCATCGAATAAAGAAATGGACCGCGAAAAATACATGAAAGACGTCCGCCGGTGGAAAGGCAAAGCCTGAATTATCTAAAATGGTATTTTATTGACAGCAAAATGAGAAGCAGGTAGACTTTTTTACCCTGCCAAGTAAAATCAATCAGTTATAAAACCCGAGCCGGCGGCTTGGGGGAATGAATACATAAAAGGCGGTGTAGCTCAGCTGGTTAGAGCATACGGCTCATATCCGTAGCGTCCGGGGTTCAAGTCCCTGCACCGCCACCAAATAATGAGGGGGGATACGATTTCAGCCAGTATCCCCTTTTTTTCAGACTTTTGTGGAAACCTATAACTGCCCCATTCAATAAAAGCTGACCCAGCTCTCCACTATTGAAGAGGCTGGAGGGTTCAATTCACATCCGCCGCATGGATGGGGCCGACGAATTCGACTCCATCAACGGTTCTTTATTCCTCTCAAATTTTTTTTGCACTCAGCCTGGTTTTGTTGATGGTTCCCAATTTGGTTTATTCCTCGCAGGATACGGTTCGCGAAAGCGGTCTCAAATCGGATGCTTCCAATTTACAGTTGGCAGGTAACCGTGAAAGAGACAGGCGCGGTGGCGACGCTCAAAAACAAGGGAAGCCAGTTGCGGTAATATCGCGATCCTTAAACTTTTTAAAACCACCGCACTCGCCGTTCCAATCTTCATAGGGAATATTTTGCCTGTAGAATTTTTCAGGGAGGCGTTATTGACCGTTTCTGTTTTTCCCCGTTAGATACTCGCTTTCTTTCTCTGCTGACATTGCTCACTTCATCGGACCAGATTTCGTCCTGTTTTTGCGGCACCCGCAATCTGATAGACGAGCCGCCCCTCTTGCCATGCACCTGTCGTGGAACACGCCAACAATGGGATGCTCTTTATCGGAAATGACCCCACGGGGAGATGTTCAGCGGTTCAAAAGCCGGCCCCGTGGGCCATAGATGAGATGGTGAAGAATTGAGTGTAAAAAGAGCCTCACGAGTGGAGAAATCCGCTGTTTGGGAGGATAAACCGGGGCTTCTGCCTTATAAAGTCAGCGCTCAAATTGTCTGAAAAATTATAAAAATAATTGAAAAACCGACAAAAATTGACAGGTTCGTGGTTTCAAGCAATTGTAAATGATGGAAATTCAAGGCATTTCAAATGGCATCTCATTTGCTTATATAAAAGTCATTAATCCAGGAAAATTGCTAATATATAGAAGAAACAGAGCCGATAATCTGCAAGAGGACCTTTTTTGTTGAATTTTTGCTCCTGTTTGCAAACGATGGTGAGCCGTATGAAAAAACGATTGATTTTGATTTCACTGGGGTTTCTCACGGGTTGCGCTGTGACCCCGCCGCCAATGAGTGTTGAGGAGTTACGCGCGGAAGTTCGCTCAAATCCTTCCAGGATTCAAGTCGAAGAATATGAAGTGGAGCGTCCCTTTCTTCCTGCATTCAATGCAGTTCAAACAAACGCCGAACGGTGTTTTGAAGTCACCCTTTCCAAAATACAGGAAAATACCCCGGATGCCCGGCCGGAGTCCCTAAGGTATCGGGCGGAATCCTTCATGACCAGTGAAACGGAGGGAGAAACCTTTTTGCAACTGGATAAAAAAGCCGCCCAGAGGATGCCGGAAGGCGGCTATTACGTCTTATTGGCGGATATCGAGGCCATCTCGGCTAAAAAAACCAGGGTGACGGTTTACCGGGCGATGCGCGGTTACGACACCGTCAACGAGTCCATCGTGGCCTGGGCACAGGGGAAAAGTGACCATTGCCCGAAGTTTCCGAAGGACGCCCAGGACTGGCGGTTGACAAATCACAATCCATAAGCTCTTTGTTAAAAAAAACCATCCGGACACAGATTTTAGCACGATGAAATTCATGCAAACCAATCAGGAGATGCAATCGATGACACCGATCAAAAAAATAATTCCCATCTTGACCGTCGTCTCTTTCATGATCTCAGGTGTTTTCACCCATGCCCTGGGCCAGGAGTCGCCGCGCGTTGGCGAAAAATCCTCGTGTAAGAATGGAGAAATGAAACGCAGCGTTGAGGTCCAGTATTTTGCACCAGACAGAGCGGTTCCCTGTGAAGTTCGCTATTACAAAGGTCCCGAAGCGCCGGGCATGGGTCAGGTCCTTTGGCGGGCCGCAAACGAAGTGGGTTTTTGCGAGAAAAAACTGGCCGTGTTCGTGGAGGATTTGTCCGCGTCCGGGTGGGATTGCGAACAGGCGTCAGACGACTCTTCCAGCGATGATCTTAAGGACGCCCAGGAAGAACACCTGCCTCCGGATTTATCCTCTCATTGACTCTCAGTAGCAGGTCAATGATGATTTGATTTGACCTGCTGCTGATCAACGCTCCCATGGCATCGTTGCCATAACCCCTGACAGCCGTATAATTTTACCCCTGCCATCTGTTTTTTTTCACGAAATCCCCTAAGCGCTGAGAAAACCCGGCTACACCGCTTCTAAATTTTGATATGTTAAAATGGCTGGCCTGAAATCCCCACCGCTATCAACAGAAAGGAAAATTTAATTTGAACGACAACGATTCTCCGCATCACTTTATCCACTACATCGTTGAAGAAGATTTAAAAACAAACAAACTCCAAGGAAAAAAGGTCCATACCCGCTTTCCTCCGGAGCCGAATGGATTCCTGCACATCGGCCATGCAAAATCCATCTGCCTCAATTTTGGCCTTGCGGCGCAGTTTGGCGGGCTCTGCAATCTCAGGCTCGACGACACCAACCCCATCAAAGAAGAAGACAAATATGCGAAGTCGATCCTTGAAGATGTCAAGTGGCTGGGGTTCGACTGGCAGGACCGTTTGTTCTACGCGTCGGATTATTTTGAGCCGCTCTATGATTACGCGGTGCAGTTGATCAAAGACGGCAAGGCCTACGTCGACGATCTGAACGCCGATGAGATTCGCGAGTACCGCGGAACCCTGTCCGAACCAGGGAAAAACAGCCCCTACCGTAACCGCACGGTTGAAGAAAATCTGGATTTATTTCAACGCATGCGGGCCGGAGAGTTTGAAACCGGGGCCAAAGTCCTGCGCGCCAAAATCGACATGGCTTCCGGCAACCTCAATTTTCGCGATCCGGTCCTCTACCGCATTCTCAAGGCCCATCATCACCGCACCGGCGATAAATGGTGCATCTATCCCATGTACGACTGGGCGCATGGGCAGTCCGACTCCCTCGAAGGCGTGACGTATTCCCTCTGCACTCTGGAGTTTGAGGACCATCGTCCCTTGTACGACTGGTTTCTCGAGCAGTTAAAAATTTATCATCCAAAACAAATTGAGTTTGCCCGTCTCAACCTCAGCTATACGGTACTAAGCAAACGCAAGCTCCTGCAACTGGTGAACGAGAATTATGTCACAGGGTGGGACGATCCAAGAATGCCGACCCTGTCCGGGCTCAGGCGGCGCGGTTACACCCCGGAATCGATCCGTGAATTCTGCGACCGCATCGGCGTCGCCAAGGCCAACAGCACGGCCGACCTTGCCCTGCTCGAACATTGTATCCGCGAAGACCTGAACAAACGCGCCGTCAGAGTCATGGCGGTGCTCAAACCCTTGAAAGTGATCATCGACAATTATCCCGAAGACCAGGTGGAAGAGCTGGAAGCCGAGAACAACCCCGAAGACCCGTCCGCCGGCACGAGGAAGATTCCCTTTTCCCGCGAGCTATATATCGAACAGGAAGATTTCATGGAAGACCCGCCGAAAAAGTTTTTTAGATTAGGGCCGGGACGCGAAGTCAGGCTCAAGCACGCCTACATCATCAAATGCGAGCGCGTGATCAAGGATGACCAAACGGGCGAGGTCACCGAACTGCATTGCACCTACGATCCCGACAGCAAGAGCGGCGGCGCTACAGCCGGGAGGAAGGTCAAGGGGACGCTTCACTGGGTATCGGTGAAGCACGCCGTCAACGCCGAAGTGAGACTGTACAACACCCTGTTCGATACGCCCGATCCCGGCAATGAAAAAGAACACCCCGATTTCACCCAATGCCTCAACCCCGGCTCCTTGGAAGTCTTAAAAGAGTGCAAGCTCGAGCCGCATCTCATCAAAGCCGTGCCGGGGGACTATTACCAGTTTCTGCGCCTGGCCTATTTCACCGTCGATGCAGTGGATTCCCAACCCGGCGAACCCGTGTTCAACCGCACCGTCACCCTGCGCGACGCCTGGGCCAAGATTGTCAAGAAGGGTGGGGGAAAGTAAAGAAAATTTTCTGAAAATAATGTGTTCACAAAGAGACTTGCCTTTTACTTTTTATTCTTCCAGGTATTATTCTAATTGTTGGGTATCATTTAATTTTAATATTTAGAGGTAGGGAAATTGACCTTAACAGTATATCTCGATGAGGCAGGTGATCACTCTCTTGAATCCATAGATCAATATTTCCCCGTTTTCGTCATGGTGATGTTTGTTTGTGACGAAGATATATATATAAATAAAATTATCCCTGCCGTGTATAAGTTGAAGATAGATTTCTGTGGTCATGAGGGAGCTATACTTCATTCACGAGATATACGAAAAGCCCAAGGAGATTTTGCCTGCCTAGCTGATCCAGAAAAAAAAGAGGAATTTTTTAACAGGTTAAATGAAATTATGGATGACAATGATTACCATCTAATTTCTGTTGCAATAGATAAAGTAAAACATAAAAACAAATACACATACCCAGAAAATCCATATGACTTGAGTTTGACTTTTGCTTTGGAGAGGTTGCTTCCACTCCTAGATGAGAAGGGGCAAACTGAGGTATGCATAATTGCGGAAGCCAGAGGGAAAAATGAAGACAATGCATTAAAAGCCACTTTCTTTGATATAAGTTCCAATGGAACTTCCTATCATTCTGCTGAAAAGTTTAGAAAAATTAAATTTAATTTAAGGTTTATTCCAAAAAAAAGAAATATTGTTGGAACACAATTAGCGGATTTGGCGGCTTACCCCATCGCCAGATATGTCTTGGACCCGAAAAGGAAGGATTTAGCTTACGACATTATTCTCAAGAAGTTTTATAGAGGGCCTGGTTGGGTTTATGGGTTAAAAATTTTCCCATAAAAACAAAAAGCCCCAACCCAAAAGGTTAGAGCCGTTTGCCGACCGGGAATCCCCAGTCCCGGTTACACTATATATCAAAATGATATATTAATCAAATTTATCCTATCCAATTCCCTTTAGGGAGGATTTTTTTGCATTTCTAACTTGACTAACTAGTTAGTTAAGTTTATCCTTGCCGCATGAAAACGCGGAAACAATCCCACACCCGGCAGAAGATCCTAGATGCGGCCTATCAGTTGTTCTATGAACAGGGCTACCAGAGCACCACGGTGGATCAGATCATCGAAAAGTCAGGAATCTCCAAACCCACAGTGTATTCTTATTTCTCCACCAAGGAAGACCTTTGCGTCGCCTATCTCAAGGAACGGCACCAACGGGAAACGGATTCCCTCATCGAAGCGATCGAATGGGAGAAAACGCCTCACGACCGTTACATGGCCGTGATCCGCTGGTTGAAGAGGGCACTCATGTCGTCAGGATACCGGGGTTGTGGGTTTTTCAACATGGTTTCCGAAATTCCCGACCCCGGCAACCCGATCATCGTGGAGGCAAAAACCTATATCGACTCCTTGCGCGATACGATCAAATCATTAGTTCTGGATTTAAAAAACTCCGACCCTGAGAAAAAGAATCTGGACCCGGACCGGATCGCGGATGCATATTACCTGATCCTGGGTGGGGCCATCATGGGAAGTCAGGAGTACCGGGAACCCTGGCCCATCGACCGGGCCATTTCGGAGGTGGAGAAGTTGGTTCAATAATATTTTTTTGAGGGGAATTTAACTCACCAGTTAGTTAATCCCAGGTGAAACAGGTATTTAAATGAAGGAGACTGGAAAATGACTCAGCCCACAACTCAACAGGAAAAAATCGTCAACGGCGTAAACGTCACCAAATTGTTCGAAACCATCGGTGCGGTAAAAGGTAAACCGGAGATCGGGAAATTTCAGTTTCGCGCCACCAATCAGTGGATCAAGGGTGGTCATAACCGCACCACCATCAAGGAGTTTTATGGAGCCTGTGAGGAAGACAGCACCCGGACGGAACCTTTCGTTCTTGACGCTGATGAACCGCCCATTCTTCTCGGCCAGGATGCCGGTCCCAATCCGGTGGAATATGTTTTAAAAGCTCTGGCAAGTTGTATGACCACCACCATGGTGTACCACGCGGCTTCCCAGGGAATCGAGATTGAAGAGGTGGAGTCCACTCTGGAAGGCAATCTTGATTTGCAGGGATTTTTGGGAATCAGAAAAGACGTCCGAAAGGGCTATCAGGATATCAAGGTGAGCTTTAAAGTGAAATCGGACGGGGACACAAAACTGCTGGAGCAGCTGGCAAAAAATTCACCTGTTTTCGATATTGTCACTAACCCGGTTCCGGTATCCGTGACGGTCGAGAAAACATAGTCAGGCTTTTGGATAGAAACCGTTTAGGACCATCAGCTTTTCATGCGTCATGTCGTGCATGGTGTATGCGATGCCGCCGATGCCGTAACCGGAATGCCGGTGGCCCGCAAACGGCATCCAGTCGACGCGGAACGCCGTGTGGTCATTGACGATCACCGTGGCCGCATCCAGTTCGCGCACGCATTTCATGGCGGTGTCCAGTTGGTTGGTGAAGCACGCTGCCTGAAACGCGAAGGGCAGGGCATTGGCCTGTGAGATGCCTTGATCGATATCGTCATATCCGTACACACACACGACCGGGCCGAATATCTCCTCGGTCGAGACTTTTGCATTGGCCGGAGGATCGAGCAGAACCGTCGGTGCATAGGTGGTGTCGCCTAATTTTTCGCCTCCGCAAAGCGCCTCAGTTCCGTTATGAACGGCCTCCTGAACCCATTCGGAAATGCGGTCCGTTTCTGCAGGCTGGATGAGGGGGCCGACCTCAGTGCTTTCTTCGATGGCGTTGCCGACTTTCAGTTTCGATGCCCCGGCCGCCAGACGTTCGGCGATATCTTTTGCCATGGCTTTCGGCGCGAACACGCGTTGCACCGAGACGCAGACTTGTCCGGCGTGATAAAAACCGCCTTTCAACAGAGGCGGAATCATGGCATCGATATCAGCGCTTTCATCGACGATGACCGGCGCCACGCCGCCATGTTCCAGCGCACAGCGGGTTCCGGGAGCCAGTTTACTGCGCAGCATCCAGCCGATTTTCCCGGACCCGATGAAGGTCAAAAAGGCGGTGCGCGGGTCGGTCACCAGTTTTTCGGCGACGGAACTTTTGCAGGCCGCGAACCGGCACCAGTCTTCAGGCAGTCCCGCCTCATAAAGCATGTCCACGAACGCCTTTGCGGATAGCGGCGTGACGCCTGCCGGTTTGACGATCACTGGACAGCCCACGGCAATCGCCGGGCCGACCTGATGCACGATCAGGTTGAGCGGATGATTGAACGCCGACACCGCAATCACCGGGCCGATGGGTTCGCGGAACGTGAACCCCGCTTTACCCGCTCCGGCGGCGGTCAGGTCCATCGGTATTTCGGTGCCCGCCATGTGGTCGAGACCCTTGATGCAAAGCCCGACACCGTCGATGGCGCGCGCGACCTCAATACGGGCGTCGATGAGCGGTTTTCCGCCTTCGTTGGCGATCTGAAACGCCAGCTCTTCAGAGCGTTCCTGCATTAAGGCGGCGGTTTTTTTCAATACTTCAATGCGCTTGTAGGCCGGGAGCCAGGCGCCGAGGTTTTTATACAAACGGCTTGCGGTCTCCAGCATCTTATCCGCTTCCTCCCACGAGGTCAGCGGCACCGAACCGATGGGTTTATGGTCGTAAGGGTTGAATACCTCCAGTACATCCGATTTTCCCTTTGCGTCGTTCATATCAGGCACACTTTCTGTTGCAGTTCTTCAATCAGAACTTTGGTGTTTTCAGAATAATCCATCGGCACTTCCACCAGATGCACGCCTCCGGCGGTAAACGCTTTCTCGAAGGTTTCTGTCAGTCCCTCGGTGCTTTCCACCCGATGGCCGCACGCGCCGTAGCATTCGGCGTATTTTACAAAATCCGGGTTATTAAATTCCATTCCCCAATCCTGAAACCCCATCTGCGTCTGCTTCCAGCGTATCATGCCGTAGGAGTTGTCGTTGAGTACCGTCACCACCAGATTGAGCTTCAGCCTCACTGCGGTTTCCAACTCCTGTGAGTTCATCATGAGTCCTCCGTCGCCGCAAATGGCCATGACTCGTTTTCCGGGATTCAGCATCGCCGCCATCATGGCTGAGGGAAGCCCGGCTCCCATCGTTGCAAGCGCATTGTCCAACAGAATGGTGTTGGGGTGATAGCCCTGATAGTTGCGCGCGAACCAGATTTTGTACATGCCGGTGTCCAGCGCCACGATGCCGTCATCCGGCATCACTTTTCGAATGTCCGCGACCAGCCGCTGCGGAATCACCGGATAACGAGGCGAATCTGCCCCTTCCAGAATATGCGTGTCGATTTCCTGCTTCACCCGCATGAAATAAGAGAAATCAGCCTCGACTTTGCCCAGCTTATCGCCCAGCAGGTGAATCGAGGAAGCCAGATCGCCGACCACTTCCACCTGCGGAAAATAAACCTGATCGACCTCCGCCGATTTGAAATTGACGTGAATGACTTTTTTTCCGCCGGATTCCATAAAGAACGGCGGTTTTTCGACCACATCGTGCCCCACGTTGATCACCAGATCCGCGTAGTCGATGGCGCAATGCAGGTAGTCACCGGAAGACAGAGCGGCGGTGCCAAGAAACAAGGGATGCTTCTCGTCGATCACTCCCTTTCCCATCTGGGTATTAAAAAACGGGATACCGGTACGGTTGACAAAATCGCTGAGCGCCTGACACTCTCTTTTTCGATTGGCTCCCGCCCCGACCAACAGCAACGGGTGCTTCGCATGCCCGATCAATGCGGCGGCTTCCTCGATCACAGTGTCTCTCGCAGTGGCATAGCGCCGCTCTTGCCGCTCGAAAAGAGGGGCGTCGGTTGTTTCCGCGGCGATATCTTCTGGAAGTTCCAAAAGCACAGCCCCGGGGCGTTCCTCCTCGGAGATACGGAACGCTTCCCGCACCAGGGCGGGAATGGTGTTGCCATGGACGATTTGCCGGGCCATTTTGGTGACCGGTTCCATGAGCCGGACGATGTTCACGATCTGGAAGCGGCCCTGTTTGGATTTTTTGATCGGTTTTTGTCCAGTGATCATGATCAGCGGCATGGCGCCCAGTTGCGCGTAAGCGGCGGGGGTCACTAAATTGGTCGCCCCAGGGCCGAGAGTTGCAAGGCAAACCCCGGCTTTTCCGGTCAGCCTTCCGTAGGTTGCGGCCATGAAACCCGCGCCCTGTTCGTGCCGGGTCACAATGAGTTTTATTTGCTTCGATTTCCACAGGGATTCCATAAAATCCAGATTCTCTTCCCCAGGAACGCCGAAGATATATTTTACGCCTTCCTTTTCCAGAGCCTGCACAAAAAGATCCGATGCCTTGACCTCTTTCAAGGTTGCCATAAAACCTCCCTTAAAGGAAAAAACAATATTCTAACAAGATATCATTAAATTAATAATTGGGATGCATCGAATCGTGCACCGATGAGACTGTGTGTCGGATAGGTTCGCCGTTACCTTACACAGCCATCTTATTCACTGGTGGAATTTGGAGGATTTAAATCCCCCGACCCCTGTGGTATTCAACCTGGCCTTCATGCCCCGCAGGGGTATATGATATTCCTTCCTTAGCTTTCATGCCCGGCACGGGTACTTCGTAGATGCGGGAGTAGTAATTCTCCTTTTTAAATGAGACCTTCGCATAAGTCGAGAATCTTAATGAAGTTTACCCTAAACTATCCAATACGTCATCGCGAGCCGCAAGGCGGCGTGGCGATCCAGAGTCTCTGGATTTACCCTATAGGGCACAGAGACTAATGAGGAGATATCACGACGCTTCTTGCAAAGACGGGTTATGCAAAGCTCGCTTCTTAAAAGGGGGTTGGGGGGATTTGCAAAATTAAAGAGAATCGATCCAGGTAATGGCATCCTTGAGACGGGAGAGGGTCGTGTCGCGGCCAAGAAGGGATAAGACTTCGTAGATGCCGGGGCTTTCTTTTTTTCCGGTCAGAGCGATGCGCACCGGCTGGGCCAGTTTGCCCAGTTTGATGCCTTCCTGCTCGACGATTTCCTTGAAAGTAGCTTCTAAAGTCGATTCAGAAAAATCGTTTAAAATCGACAACCTGGAAACAAGCAATTGAAGATTGGGCCTGGCCTCCGGAGTCAGAAATTTTGCGCGGGCTTTCTCGTCAAACTGCAATTCTTTTTTGAAATAAAACTCCGATTTGAACGCCATCTCCACCAAGGTTTCGGCGCGTTGGTTGAGGGATGGAATCGGTTTGGCGATTTCTTCCAGACTCAATCCGTGGTCTTTAGGCAGGAGACCTTCCTGAACGAGAATCGGTTCCCAGTGAGGAGCCAATTCAAGCGGGGGCGTTTTTTGTATATATTGCTGGTTGACCCAGGTCAGTTTTTCCGGATTGAACACCGCCGCCGAGGTGGTGATGTTTTCCAGAGAAAAATGCTGGATCAGTTCATCTCTTGAAAAAATTTCCTGATCCCCGTGCGACCATCCGAGCCTGACCAGATAGTTGATGGCGGCGTCGGGCAGGTATCCCATGTCACGGTAAGCGAGGATCGAAGTGGCTCCATGCCGTTTGCTGAGCCGGGTTTTGTCGGCTCCCAGAATCATGGAGATATGCGCGAACTTCGGCAGGGGATGGTTCAACGCTTCGTACATGAGCGCTTGTCTGGGAGTGTTGGAGAGATGATCGTCTCCCCGGATCACATGCGTGATGGCCATGTCCGCGTCATCGACGACCACCACAAAATTGTAAGTCGGAGTGCCGTCCGTTCTCTGAATGATAAAATCGTCCAGTTCCTGATTGTCGAAAATGATCTGGCCGCGAAGCAGATCGTGGACAGCAACCGTTCCCTCCAGCGGGGTCTTGAAACGAACCACCGACGGCAGTTTTTCAGGCCGATCCGTGCGGTTTCTGCAGGTTCCGTCGTATTTAGGTTTCAATCCCTTTTTTTGCGCTTCCTGACGCCGGGTTTCCAAGTCTTCAGGAGCGCAGTAACAGCGGTAGGCGTTTCCTTCCCTGAGCAGGACCTCCACTTTTTCCTTATAAATATCCTGCCGCTCCATCTGCCGGTAAGGGCCTTCGTCCCAATCCAGACCCAACCACTGCATGGCCTGGATAATTTCCTGGATGGATTCCTCGGTAGAGCGCGAGACATCGGTGTCTTCGATGCGCAGGACAAATTTTCCGCCGTGATGCCGGGCGAACAACCAGTTGAATAAAGCGGTGCGCACACCGCCGATATGAAGGAACCCCGTCGGGCTGGGGGCGAATCGTACTTTAACACTGGCGTCCATGGTTCTTTGTTTTCCTTTTTATTTTATATAGTGACAGTACGATGCCTTGTTTTTAAAACAGCCATTCAAAATACCAAAACCCTCGATGAATATTAAGCTATTTCTTAAAAACCTTTGGGAGAAACTGTCAAATTACCGGCGATGTCATTATTTTTTCAGGAAGATATTGACGGAATGTTGATTGAACGGTTTTGTTTTTAGTAAATCTCTATACAAATAAAAGGTTTTGTTAATTGAAATGATCTTTCATTTAATGGTATAACAATTGCTTCCTTACTAAAATACACACGCAAAAATGTTCGTGCTCAATGGAGCGGATACTCTTTTTGTTATGAATGAAAGGAAGCGGTCATCGTTAAGAACAATCAAAATCTGAAAAGCAAGGATATCGCCTTAGAGAAAAAAAGGTACTTTGTTTCTGTCGCCAAAAAGACCTCACGACCGGGGATTTTTGAAATGTTGGGCTCCTACGGCTTGCAAAAGGACGACGCGGAGCTTTTTGGTGACGACCGCTACCGCCGCTTGATGAACCTCCTCATCTACCGCTCTCAGCTTTAAAGTACCCTTCAACTTTCGAGGGTTGAGTTTTAAGCCCCCCACTCAGCTATAATTGCATACCAGCACGGATTTTAAACCCAGATAATATTTGTCTGTTTGGAGAATACTGGGGGGCATTTTGAATTTGGAAGGGGTTCTCTGGCAAACGTTGGAAGTTTCAGAAAAAAGAAAACCGCCGGCCCTGATGGACCAGCGGTTTCCCAATGTTTGGGTCTCACTCGCGGTAAAACCCCTAGCTAAATTACTTACAATCAACAGTTACCGGAACGGTGCCGGTGTTGGTGATTTTTACCGTGCCGCTGATATCACCAATGGAATCTCCACGGCTGAAAAAAGGCTGTTTCGTCAGAGCCACTTTAGCCGGACCCATCGTACCCATAACTTCAATACCGGTTTTTCCGTGGTCAGTGGCATTGATGCTGCGATGGTCGTCGTTCGGTCCCAGGGTGATCGGAACAGTGGTGTAGTTGGAGGATTTCCAGACAACCAGGTTGGCTGTGCCACGGTCGTTGGTGGTGTAGCCGAATTTGTCTTTGAATTCCTGAGCGGTCTTGACTACAGAGATGTCGATAGAATTGGCGTCTTTACAGCTGGCAGATTGGCCGGTGTTGATTTGACCCGCAAATGCCGAAACGCTGAGGCTGGCGATAAAAATCGCGGTTAGCAGGAGGATCTTTTTCATTCTATTTCTCCTTTCAAAAGGTGACTGATACATTTGGCTGATATGGCCTTTAACAAAAAACTTCATGTTTGGCTCCCCCCTTGGGGAGCTTTCATGCCTGATTCTGAGCCCCAACATTTACCTGCAAGCAAGCATCCTTCATGGACTCGGTTTTGGGATGCAGAGAATAGCAAATCACGTAAGTTCCTTCTCGAACGAATTCCATATCGAAGGTTTGACCTGGAAGGAATTCATCAATACTCACCATTTTTTTTCCTGAGGAAAATTTTACGATTATCAGGTTGTACAGCGCGGTTCTGAAATCGTTGCTGACTCTTATGGGCGTGTCTTTGGAAATGGTAATTCTGGACATTCCCTCGGTGGGCTTATTGAGAGAGATGCTCGGCACCTTTGCGTCCACTGCTCCATATGGGAAGCCAAGCAACAGAATGCCGATTAAAAGAACGATCGAAATAGGTTTAGATTGAGCCATGGGTTCCTCAAATCTAATGATTCGTTATTTAAAAAGGAATTTTAAACAAGGGGAGTTTAGGTCAATTAATTTCCCTTCGGTATCGGTCGATGTCTGGTTTTGCAGTAGGAAATACGCTCTTGAGTGTAGGAAAATGGCTTGAATTGGGTAGGGATATCGTTAAGGGGATGGAAAACCATTTAAAAAGTCGGCGGGGAAATATTAGAAAGGGCGGCAAGCGGAAAGCCGTCTCGAAGGAACCGAAAGATAAGTCTAGAGGAGGTTATTTTTGATCGCATAATGGATCAATTCAGCGTTCTTCTTCATTTTCATTTTATCGAGGATGCGCGTGCGGTGGGTGCTGATGGTTTTAACGCTCAGAGAAAGGTGGTTGCCGATTTCGGTGAGAGACATTCCATCGGCGATCATGGAGAATACCTGATACTCGCGATCCGATAAGGATTCATGCAAGGATTTCGTCGAGCTGTCGAAATCGAAAGCCAGCTTTTCGGTGATTCGGGGACTTGCGAATCTGCCCCCTCGGGCCACCTTGCGAACGGCTTCCACGAGTAGATCGGGGGCGCTCTCTTTGGTCAGGTAACCCGCCGCGCCGGCCTTGAGAAACCTCACCGCATATTGATCCTCTGAATGCACGCTCAATACCAGAACCGGTAATTTGGGGAATTCGAGTTTCAATTGTTTGAGTACATCGAGAGCGCTTTTTCCCGGCATGGTGATATCCAGGAGAATCAGGGTGTATTCATCCTGCGGGTGGCTCTGCACCTGGGTGACCAAATCGTCGCTGTTTTCAACCTCCGCGGTCACACGGATATCTTCTGTTTCCAGAAACGTATGTTTCAGACCTTGTCGGAAAAGAGGATGGTCATCCGCAATGAGGATCTTTATTTGAGATTCTTTTTGTATTGTTGGGGTCATGGAGCCTCCCGATCGAGATAGATGGAAACCGTGGTTCCCTCATTTGGAATTCCTATTATATCCACTTTGCCTCCCCAAACAAGAGCCCGTTCTCGCATTCCCAGCAGGCCAAGGGACCTCAAATTGGAAATCTGACTTTGGGAAATGCCGATGCCGTTATCTTTTATCCGAAGCGTGATGAGACCGTTTTCTTCTTGTAGTAGGATATGCACCTTATCGGCTTTCGCGTGGCGCATCACATTGGTCAACGCTTCCTGAAAAATTCTGAAAAGAGTCGTGGACCTCTCTTTATCCAGAGTGAAGCCATGTTCGCTGAGCTCCACTTCACAATCGATTCCCATCCGTGTTGCATAGTCCCTGGCTTCCCATTCAATGGCATCGAAAAGACCCAGGTCGTCCAGTAGCGGCGGACGCAAATCCATAACCATTTTTTTACCCGTCTGGATAGTCCCGTCGATCAATTCCAGCATCATTCGGGTGTAGGATTGAAGGTAGGTGTTTTCCTTTTGCAATTTTTTATCCAGGAGCGAAACTTCAAGCTTCATGGCACTCAACACTTGCGCCAGTTCATCGTGGATTTCACGGGCTATCCGGGTTCTTTCCTCCTCGCGAATCACTTCCAGACGGCGGTAAAGATTACGCAATTGTTCGTGCGACCGTTTGATATCTTCTTCGGCCCTTTTCCTTTCAAGCACCCGGCCCAACTGAGTTCCTATCTGCGCCATTATCTCCAGCAGAATGCTGTCGGGTTCCACCTCCTGGATGGAGAAAAATTCCATCACCCCGGCAATTTCCTCACCGATCAGAATGGGAAACGCAAAGCCTGACTTAACGCCGATGTCTTTTGCCAGATGAGCGCGTGGAAAATTTGGGTCCTTGGCCACGTCGATGATCCAGGCCGGGTTTCCCCTGGCAAGCACTCGCCCGGGCAGTCCCTCGCCAGGTTTTAAGGGAGTCACCTCCGTTATTTGGCGAAAGGTTTCAAACCGGTCCGGATCTTCCATGTACCAAATGTCCGTTGGAACAAGGTGTTCTGAATTTCGCGTCTCAGTCAGGTACAAGTGCCCCACCGGCCAGCCGGCATGCTCGCATATGCGTTCGAGGGTGTACTCCAGGGTTTTTTCTATGGCAGCGGTCTCGTTGGAAGCCACAGCGATGTCCTTGTGCAACTCGACAAATTCGCGTTCCCGTTGCAATAAAGTGTTGGTTTCATCAAGCTTGGCTGTCCGGTCTTTAACCCTTTGTTCCAATTCCTCACTGGCTTCCTGAAGTTTTTTCTCGGCGCGCACCTGCCACAGGCAAAGGATGGCCGTCATCCAGAGGGTGAACACGGCCAGTGCCCGGTTGGCGAACACTTTCCACAGTTCTCCGCCCGGAGGCGAAAAGAAAAACCCGATCGAAATAAGAGCCGTCCCGCAAACCGCCCCGCAGAAAATATAGGCCGTGCTTCGGGATCGTAAGCCAAGGAGGATCAGAGCGACGTAAAGAACTCCGTCAGCAATACCCAGGGGCAGCCGGATGTCCAAAATGAAGATGGCCGCGGCAAGTAAAATGCCGGACACCGTCAATCGGGGATCTATTTTTTTCAGTTGAGAGCTTTTTCCCATTTTTAGCGGTTGAGCGTTTTGATCAATCGGAATCAGTTTACGCCAAACTTGTCCTTTAGGGGGCAAGATAAACCTACTATAATAAAATCAATTGTTGCAATCCTATTTTTGATAAAATTTCCGGATTGGTGAACCAAAAGCATCCGGCGGTTTTGGAAGGCTTTGCCTTCCTGTCCGCTCTCTCTTTCGCCCATTGCAACCGGCTTCAAGAAGGAGGTTATGATGAGAATCAAAGTATTGGTTTTAGGAGTATTGCTTTTCCTGATCCATTCTTCTGTCGTTTTTGCCAAGCAGGAGTTGATGCTTTCTAAAGAACAACTCTTTGATACGGGTCCCGCGATAGACGATCGATCCAGGGATTGCGATCAGCTTTATTACGTCGATTCCGGCGAGGATATCGCCGATATGCGGCGGGATTTTGCTTATTATTTTTGCGAGGGAATGTACACCCTGACCCTCGATGGTCCTCCGGGCACAACGGTGACGCTTTTTGGAAGTTTTGCTTATAATCAGGAACGAGGCTATCTGGTGTTGCGCAAAAAGGATGACCAGAAGATCTGGTTGCTGGAGTTGGAGGAGTTTCCGGGCCACCAATGGTCCACCGTCGAAGCAAATTCCAAATCCGGGGCCTATGAAGCGTATTATTATCCGGCCCCTAATTTTCGCCGCAACGTATCCTCCATAAAGTGGGGGCAGTGGTGGCCGGACAGCGGTCCAGGGAGTCCGAAGGGCCGGTAAACGCCACTTTTCGTCCAAGCGCATGAAGGTCAATGAATTTCATTGCAAAACCATACTCACGCGCACTTCCGGTTACTTAAAACCGGTGAGTTCGCATTCCCTGAACCCGTATGTAGGGTGCGGGTTTGGGCGCTCTGCCTGCGGCGAGGGTTGTTATGTACGCTTCAATCAATGGCTCGTCAAGGGAAGGGAATGGGGGAGGTTTATCGATGTCAAAACCAATGCGGATGAAGTTTATTTGCGCACCGTAGAAAAGGAAAGAAGCTGGGCGCAAAAAAATCGGGGTTCCTTTTCGATTTTTTTCTCCAGTTCGACGGACCCCTGGCAGCCGGTGGAAAAAAAATTCCGCGTGACCCGCCGGTTGCTGGAAGCCATGCACCAGGCTCCGCCAGATCAGTTGACCCTGCAAACGCATTCCGCATCTCTTTTGGACGATGTGGAACGGATTCAAACTCTGTCCCGGTTATGTGATCTTCGTGTGCACCTGTCCATTGAAGGGGACCGGGACCGTTTGGACGGTTTGCCGCCGCCGCCCTGCCCACTGGAGGAGAGAATGGATGCCCTCAAACAACTTTCGGATTCGGGAATTTCAACGGTGGCCTGCCTTTCGCCGCTTTACCCCATGATCGCTCCAGAGGCTTTTTTTTTCCGTTTGTCCGAGATGGGAATCACGGCGGTGGTGATCGATCATTTTATTCAAGGCGACGGCACCCCGGACGGTTCCAGAACCATGAAAACCAAACTGCCGGAAGCCATGGCCGAAACGGCGCAGGAATCGCTCGATTTATCCTACCGCGATGCCATTGCTCGGATTGCCATAAAGTATTTGCCGGTGGGTATTTCCGCATCAGGGTTTGCCGGCCACTACAGCGGACCCGTGCAATGAGCCTCGAGGTACCCGAGTCGCTTCAGGCCCTGTTGCTGTCGGTCGATGGCCGGGGGTATAAGGCCTATAAAATTCTGCAGGGCAAATCTTTTCCATTTCCCCCTTTCGAGGTTGTGTTCGAGCATGTCCAGGGGGACCCTTTTGCCTTCCCTTCGCGCATTTCGGTGGCCGTTGACCTGACCCAGGCAGGATTTTCTAAATCGTTCTATGAGACGAAATTGAAGCGGTTGGCGTTTGAAGATCATTTGCTCAGGGTTTTGCATGAGAATATCGGTAAAACGCGCGTGAAGATACGCGGTTCCGGAAAGAGTGGGCAGGTCCGGGTTCAGGTTCCCAGCCAAAAAGTCTTGAAACGCAGTGCGGTTATCATCGAGGGCAATCGGCTCCAATGCATCGTGTTTGCCGGTCTGCCCGCTGAGGGGCGGACGATTTTGGCAAAAGAATGTCTGCGGTTGTTTTCGGAGGTATTATCGCCTCTTTGGACTCAATCCCTTTTAGCCTCCTCTCTCGATTTGTCCTGCCTTCAGCGTTCCCTTGACACTCTTGCGGATCACACTGCTCTGCAGGCAGAGCTGGAAAAAAGAAACTGGGTGGGATTTGTCGCAAACGGTTCCCTGTTGCCGCGCGAATCCGGCGTCAGCGATAAACCCCTTATCCAGGGCGGGATAGAATTTGAAGCGCCGGAAGGGTTGTCGGAAGTGGTGGACCTTCCCCATTCCGGCCGGGTTGCCGGAATGCCCATCCCCAGGGGAATCACTCTCGTCGTCGGCGGCGGGTTCCACGGCAAGAGCACCTTATTGAGAGCGTTGCAGCATGCGGTGTATCCTCATGTGGCGGGGGATGGCCGGGAAAGGGTCGCTACCCTGAATTCCGCGGTTAAAATCCGCGCCGAAGACGGCCGGGCGGTCCGCGGGGTGGATGTCTCAGGGTTCATGAATCGTCTGCCAGGGGTCGAATCCACTCAAAACTTTTCCACCCAGTTCGCCAGCGGCTCCACCTCGCAGGCTGTGAACATCCTGGAAGCCCTGGAAGCGGGCTCCGGGTTTCTTTTGCTGGATGAGGACACCTGCGCGACCAACTTCATGATCCGTGATGCCAGGATGCAGGCATTGACCGCCGCCGACAAGGAACCGATCACTCCTTTTATCGACCGTGTGGGCGAGATCCATGACCGCCTGGGTATCAGCACTCTGCTAGTGATGGGGGGAAGCGGCGATTATTTTTCGCCGGCGCACCAGGTGATTGCCATGGAAGCATTCAAACCCCGTTTGGTGACCTCTGAGGCTAAACGAATCGCACAGGACGCCCGTCCAGGACAGAGGAGAAATGAAACGTCTTTTCCCTTTCAGCAGGTGGTTTCCCGGCGGATCGATCCAAAAATACTAAATTTCAGGCGTGGAAGAAAAGATTGTGTGATTCAGACTCAGGGCCTCCTGGCGCTCACTTTTGGGGTGACAGAAGTGGACACCCGCTATGTGGAACAACTGGTTGAAGAGGGCCAACTGGAAACCTGCGGGTGGATTTTGAAACGCTTGCGGGATGGGTTGCAGACAGAGGCAGAGACCAATATCGGAGGGATTCAGAAGATTTACGAAGAGATCGATGAGAACGGGTGGGGTGCACTTACGCCTTACAATAACGGGCTTTTAGCCCTTCCCCGCACTCAGGATGTCTTAGCGGTTCTCAACCGAATTCGTTGATTGGGAAAAAGAAAACCCTCTTTGCCTTGCCACAGGCGAAGAGGGTTTTCTTTTATCTTGGGCGTTGACCCGTTTTACTAATTCAATTTTTTAGTGTTTTTATTTTTGTAGTTTCTCAGCGGAGCGGAGCCTGCCTTGAACTTTTCATCTGAACGTTTGATCAGAGACTTTTGAGAAACCACTTTTTTTAATTTGCCCGAACGGTCGAAAATTTTAACTTCATAAACGCGGATATCATTCATCATTGCACCTGATCAAGGATAAAAAAAATGCCAAAGGGGATGGCGGTTAATTATTGAGTATGCCTTTTGCTCTCTGATAGAAAGAAAGGAAGAGGTCCGTCGTGGTAGCGGACCTCTTCCCTAGAGAGGAGGAGAAAGTAATGGAACCAATTATAGGAGTCGGAAATTAAAAGATTATTAACGCAACATTAATAAAATTTAATATAACGGGACAGGGAATCCCGGCGCAAAACTCTTCGGAACAGGGAAGCAAGGTGAACTGCAAAAAGATATAAATATATCAAAGAGTTATATGACCAGCGTTTTTCTTTCCCGGAAAATTTGTAAAATTAAAGGGAGGAAAAGAGAAAAGAAAATTAACCGGAGAATTTTTTTCTTTGAGGGTTTGGCCGGGAAGCGGGTTCTAAAGAAATATTAATCTTCGTTGAAACGGTTAAAGGTTTACATAAAGTGGGGGTGTGATACATTTGAGGTACATACCCAGTTACGAATTATAAATTATAGGTGAAATATGCAAATTCATGCAAAGTGTTTGTCCTTGATTCAAATTTCAGTATTTTTACTCGCGGGTTTTTGGGGAAGTTCCCAGGCATTGGCGGACGGCAATTCAGCCGTCAAAAAAGGGGACAAAGTCACTTTGGAATACAAAGGCACCCTTGATGATGGCACCGTATTCGACAGTTCCGAAAAACATAAAACCCCTTTGGAGTTTGAAGTGGGTTCCGGAAAGGTGATTCCCGGGTTCGATCAGGCTGTGATGGGTATGAAAAAGGGAGAGGAAAAGAAATTCACACTTCAGCCATCCGAAGCCTATGGCGACCGCAATCCTCAATTGACGCAAATCGTTCCCCGCGAACAGCTTCCCAAGGGCCACGAACCGAAAGCGGGGATGATGCTCGCCGTTGGAACCCCGGATGGAAGACAAATTCCCGCAACCATCACTGAAGTCACCGCTGATAATGTTACGCTCGACATGAACCATCCGCTCGCAGGCAAAGCCCTCACTTTCAATATCAAGCTAGTCAAAATTTCCCAATGATCCAAGTCTCCGCCCGTATTATTTTATGCGGGCGGATGGCGAAATTAGTTGGGCTTGAAATTCACCAGGGGCGGTTTGGCAGGAAGCGAGTAGTTTCCCGGATGAAAAATTTTTGTCAGGCTGGAAGGTTGAAACGGCCAGATGCTTTTGAACCGATTTTCAGGTTCATCTCCTTTGAAAACCAGCGCACCGTATTTTCCATAATGAGGCAGTTTTCGGACCAGGCCCGGAATGCTTTCGCCTGAGCTGACAATCACCCAGGTGACCGAACCTTTTAGCGTGCCGGGCCGCTGTACGGTAAATACGAAGCTGTGATCCTCCCACGGAAACGACTTTCCTTCTATCACCACCTGGTCTTCCAGAATTTTCACCCCATAACTTTCTAACTGAGGTTTTAGAGACTGGGCGTAAGTGTTGTTTCGCCCAAAAACCCAGAGACCGCCATTGGGAACGGGGCTGAATTCAGCGTCGTCGAGTAAATAACCGGAAGTTTTGTTGTCTTCCGCCAGGGATAGGGCAAACTCGTGATAGCCCAAAAGGACATCTGGGAATTTTTCCCGGCTCGGCAGAATCCTTGACGGGAGGCGGGAGCCGTAGGTTTGCCCAAGAGAAGGGGGGATCTCTTCCCGGTCGAGGCTTCGAAATATTTCCGTGTAGGGGTCGATGAGCAATTTGCCGGGGGGTCCAGGGAGATCAAAGGTGTGTTTGAGGCTCTTGGTCCGCATGTCAAATTGCGTGATCGTTGGAACCCGGGAGCCCCTGGTCCAGACGGCTATGGGCAGGCTGAGAGGAAACGCCGGACCCGATTGGGTTTGCTGCACTTCGATTTGCAGTTGATGCCGGCCGCCTGAAAATGTGGAGACCGCGGAAGACAGTTCTAATTCCGGAGCGCCTTTGCGATACGTCCAATGATCAAAAAAGCCGGCTAAATCCATTTCCGAAGCGGATTCAAACGATTGCCGCAAACTCGTCAACCCTGCAAAACGGAATTTGTGATCCTTGTAGAACTCGCGCAAGGCTTGTAAAAAAATGTCATCACCCACCTGCAGCCGCAGCATGTGGAGCATCATGAACATTTTTCCGTATCCGATGGCTTGCGAGGCCATGTCGGTACGTGATTTAAAATTGATCAAAGGAAAATCGTTGGACGGATTGACGTAGCTCAGAAAATTCATCAATTGTTGCAAGCGGTACTGATCGCCTTTTCCCTCGAGTTCCATAAGAAGGTAATCCGACAGATAGGCGGTGAGCCCTTCCGCCCAGTTGCCGCTTGTAGGATCCATGTAGACACTGTTTCCCCACCAGTTGTGCAAAATTTCATGCGGATAAGAAGTGTTGAGGATAAACGGGAAGCGAATCACCCTGGACCCCAAAAACGTGAAGGAGGCCATTCCGTATCCGGTTTGTACTGAATTTTCAACCAGGGCAAACTTGGGATAAGGGTAGGGTCCCAGCAGTTTTTCATAGAAATCCAGATATTTTCGAGTCGCTTGAAAATATTTTTTGTTCAGGTCTGAGTTGCCTTCCAATAAATAAGAGTAAAAGAAGATGTCCTTGTGCCGTCTCTCGTACTCTTCGTACCGGTTTGCGATCAGAAAGATTTCCTCCATGGGATGGATGGCTTCCCAGACGACTTGCTGACGGCTTTTGGTTGTTTCCACTTTTCGTCCCTGACTGACCACCTTCCAGCGTTCGGGGGTCAAAACTGTGAGTTGAAAGGTCATCAGGTCCGGGGCGTCGTTTTGGGTCAGGACTTGCGGATAGAAGTAACTGGCTCCGGAAAGGAAAATTCCGTCCCCGGAGGTTTCCACGTTTTGCGGATTTTGAGGGTCGAAGATTTCCCCCTCATATTTAAATTCGATTTTTAAAAGTTTCGGCCAGGGGTTTTCGGTGATTTTTCGAATAGATATCTTGGTGAGCGGGATGTCATCACCTGTCGTCAAAGAGCGGGTGGTTTCAATGATAAAGTCTTTATTGTCAGGGATTTTAATTTCACCCAGCCAAAAATTGGCGTGCAGAACGAATTGCAGGATGAAATCCTCCTGTTCATTCAAGTGGACCGTCACGGTGTCTTGAATTTTGGCGAATTTTTGGTGGGGGTCCAGGGTCGCCGTCATCTCGTGGTGAAGAGGGGGCTTTTGAGCGACAGAAAGGCCGGGCAACGCTCCCGGCAATAAAAACGCCCCGCACACCATCAGTAGTATTTTTTTAATTAAGTTCATATCATCCAACGACTGCATCGACTCCGCGCTGATTTTTTCCGATCACCCGCACGACAACGCGATTGGGAAGACAAGCGATTAATCGGTCGGCGTATTGTATGTCGCCTGATTTGATACAGATTTTATTTTTACAGGGTGAATGGAGGATGCGGGCCTTTCCTTTTTCTATTTTGACTTGTGTGATGCCCAGCCTGCCTTTAACAGGGACCACGCGGTCATCGGAAAGCGGATAACGGGAAACTTCTCTTTGATCCACTTCAATGACAACCCAGTCTCCGGCAGTTCCGTTCCCCATTTTAATAAAGAGAAAAACATTCAGGAAAATAAAACAAACGATCAGTATTTTATCGCCCAGGGTGGTTCGCATCGTTCACTTTCATGACTCAATTGGCAAAGGCATCAGGTTATCATATTAGAGAAAGCAGGCGGGTCAGATGATGTTCAAAAGACTCAGTTTGTCGCCAAGGTATTGATGCATGGTTTGTTTGAGGTCCTGATGTTCGGGGTTTTCCAGGCGCGGGTCTCGGTCAATCAGATTAAAAGCTTCCTTTCTTGCCGATTCTAGAATTTTGATATCGCGGATCAGGTTTCCGACCCTGAGAAGGGGCATGCCGGATTGACGGGTTCCCATGAAATCCCCCGGACCGCGGATTTTAAGATCCTCTTCGGCGATCGCGAAACCGTCGTTGGATTTTTGAATGGCCTCCAAACGCGCCTTGCCATCTCCGGACTGGGAAGGGTAGGCGATCAGCAGGCATTGCGAAGCGTGCCGGCCCCGTCCCACCCGGCCGCGAAGCTGGTGCAACTGGGAAAGCCCGAATCGTTCCGCATGCTCAATGATCATCAGCGTGGCGTTAGGCACGTCGATTCCCACTTCGATGACCGTGGTGGCGACCAGGACGTGGATCTCGCCTTTCAGGAAGTCGGTCATGATCTGCTGGCGTTCCTCTTTCTTCATTTTTCCGTGAATCAGGCGGATGGTCAGGTCGGGGAAATAATCCTTTTGCAGGGACTCCTGCACCTCCATCGCGGTTTTCAAATCCAGGGTTTCAGACTCCTCGATGAGCGGGCAAACCACAAACCCCTGCCGGCCTTTATCCGCTTCCTGGCGTAAGACGGCATAGGCCTGGCTGCGTTTAGCCGAGGAGAAGATCCGGGTGGCAATGGGTTGTCTGCCGGGCGGAAATTCGTCCAGAAAAGAAACATCCATCTCGCCATACAAAGTGAGGGCCAGCGACCGGGGAATCGGGGTGGCGGTCATGACCAGAATATGCGGATGGCCGCCTTTTTTGCCGATGGCTTCTCTTTGCAGCACGCCGAATCGGTGCTGCTCGTCAATGACGGCTAACCCCAGTTTATGAAATTGGATGGTTTTCTGGATGAGGGCGTGTGTGCCAACGATGATCTGTATGTTCCCTGCTTCAATCTTTTGCTGAATGGTTTTTTTTTCCTTGGCGGACAAAGCGCTGGTCACAAGCTCAATGGATATTCCCAGTTGCTGGCAAAACGGCTGGATGTTTAGAAAATGCTGTTCGGCCAAGATTTCCGTCGGGACCATCAAGGCGGCCTGGGACTGGTTCTCCACCGCGGTAAGAAGGGAGATCAGGGCCACCACTGTTTTTCCGCTTCCCACATCGCCTTGAATGAGGCGGTTCATCGGTTGGTTCAATTCCAGGTCGTCCATGATCTCACCCAGGATTCGCTTTTGTGCCTGAGTGAGCTCAAATTTCAGAAGCTTCATGAACTTTCGGATCAGAGGGCCGCGGGTTGTGAATGCTTTTGAAATGCTTTTGGGTTTATGAATGAAATTTCTTTTAAAGGCGAGTCCCAGTTGGATGAGAAAAAATTCTTCAAAGATCAGTCGCATTTGTGCCGGAGTGCGAAAACGGTCGAGGTCTTTGATAGAGACATCCTTCGAAGGCAAATGCACCTGCAAAACCGCCTGGGTTCTGGATGGGAATTTGTGCCGCCGGAGGATTTCCTGCGGAAGAATTTCCTTTTCTAAACCGGCATACGCTTCGGCCACCCGACTCAGGATCGCCCTCAGGATCTTTACGGGAAGTCCCTCCGTCGAGTGGTAAATGGGAATGATTTTGCCAAGCTCCGCAGAATCTTTACCATCCACTTCAGCGGGTTCCATATCCGGGTGGATGATTTCCAGGCCTGTTCCGAGGCGTTTGTTCGATTCTGCTTTACCGGACAGGATGGCGAAGGAGCCGATGGGATATTTTGCCAGCATGTAGGGTTCATGAAATCGAAACCATTTTGCCGGAATACTCCCGGTCTCATCTTTGATCAGCATTTCCAGGATTTTTTTTCGCCGGCCAATGCGTTGCGTTTCGGCAATGACGATTTGCCCAAGGAAGGTGACTCTTTCGCCGGGCACAAGATCCGCTATTTTCTTGACCAGGGTCCGGTCTTCATAGCGGAAGGGAAGAAAGAACAGACAATCTTCGATACTTTTGAGACCGATTTTTTCGAGCAGAATAGCCCGTTTCGGTCCCACTCCTTTGATGTATTGTAGCGGATCGTCGAGAGATAGTTTTTTCGTTGGAGTTTCTTTCATGTGATAAAAAGAAGATAAAAATTAACCGGGTTTTTCGTAATCACCTAAACTGGCAGTTTAGAACAAGCGTTGGATAGCATTCAAAAGGCCCGGAATATAAATGGGATTCCAGCCAACAAAGTAAGAGGAAAAATAACTTCCAGGAACGAAAAATCATCATCATAATCAGGTTGACCGGGGAAACCAAGGAAAGATTCTTGACAGAGGTGGGGAAGGAGAAGTATTCTTAGACTGAGATGAACTATCCCTAAAATAGTTGACTTTTGGAAGTTTATACTTTTAAACGATTTACGCAGTCTGGGGTGAAACGCAACCTATGACCGGCTTAAGCATTCAGGATCTGACAGACGCCGTATTGAAATACCATCCGGGAGCGGATGTAGACGTTATCCTGGATTCCTACCTGTATTCCGCAAAAGCCCATCGCGGTCAAAGTCGAAAATCCGGCGAAGCGTATATCTCTCACCCCATGAATGTTGCCTTCAACCTGACGCGTCTGAAGATGGATGAGCAGACCGTTGCCGCCGGGCTGTTGCACGACACCATTGAAGATACGCTGGCCACTTCCGAAGAAATTAAAGATCTGTTTGGTGAGGAGATCTATCAGCTGGTCGATGGCGTGACCAAGATCAGCAAGATGGAATTTTCCAGCCGTGAGGAAAGCCAGGCGGAAAATTACCGCAAGATGATTCTTGCCATGGCCCGCGATATCCGGGTCGTCTTAATAAAACTCGCCGACCGGGCTCACAACCTGAAGACTTTAGGGTCTCTATCCGAAGAGCGGCAACGCCGAATCGCACGCGAAACCCTGGACATTTATGCTCCACTGGCCAATCGATTGGGAATCGGCTGGTTGCGGTCGGAACTTGAGAATGGCGCTTTTCGTTATCTCCATCCGGAAGAGTATAAAACGATTGACGAAAAAGTGGCGAAGGGCAAGGAACAGCAGGAAAGCTTCGTAAAAAATGTCTGTGCAATTATCACCGGGGAACTGAAAGAGGCTGGAGTTTCGGGTTCCGTCTGCGGGCGGTCAAAATACCATTACAGTATTTATAAAAAAATGGTCGCACAGAATATCACTTTTGAGAATGTCCATGATTTGATTGGAGTGCGTGTATTGACCGACTCCATAAAAGACTGTTATGCCGTTTTAGGCTTGGTTCATTCCTTGTGGAAGCCGATTCCAGGAAGGTTCAAAGATTATATTGCGATGCCCAAGCCCAATATGTACCAATCCCTCCACACCACCGTCATTGGCCCTAAAGGTGAGCGGGTGGAAGTCCAGATCCGCACCCACGAAATGCACAAAGTTTGTGAAGAAGGAATTGCGGCACACTGGCAATATAAAGAAGAAGGGAAAAATAAAAGCAAAAAAACAGACAGTCAACTGGTTTGGGTCCGGCATTTACTGGAGCACCAAAAAGAACTCAAGAATCCCAAGGAGTTTTTAAACGCTTTTAAGGTTAACCTGTATCCCGATGAGGTGTATGTTTTCACTCCCGATGGCGATGTGATTGCGCTTCCGCACGGCGCCACGCCAGTGGATTTCGCCTATGCGGTTCATACGGACATCGGCAACCACTGCACAACCGCAAAGGTGGACGGCAAGATCGCTCCTTTGAGATACAAACTCAGAAACGGTAACCAGGTCGAAATCACAACGTCCAAACAGCAACACCCCAACCGCGATTGGCTGTCGTTTGTAAAAACCTCCAGGGCCAAAAGCAGAATCTCCAATTATATTAACAGTCAGGAGCGGGAGAGAAGTCTTCGTCTGGGGCAGGAATTGCTGGAAAAGGAAATACGGGATTATGGTTTGTCCCCGGCTTCCGTCCTGAAAGGAAAGGCGCTGGAAGAAGCCATTCATTCCTGCGGTTACAATAAATTGAATAATCTCTTTACGGGAATAGGAATGGGCAAAGTGTCCGTTCACTCCGTGATTGAAAAGCTTCTACCGAAAGAAAAGCTGGAGGAAAAACAGCGAAAGGACGAGTCCACCCGCATTAAGCTGAAGGACAAGGCGCCTCATCAAAAGACCCGTGAAAGCGCGATCAAGGTCAAATGTTTTAACGACGATATACTTTTGCGCGTCGGCAAGTGTTGCAATCCGCTTCCTGGGGACCCAATCTGCGGCTACATCACCCGGGGCCGGGGAGTGACGGTTCATCACATCGATTGCCCAGGCATCAGCCAGTTGAGCGAGGAATCGGAACGTCTGGTAGAGGTGG
This sequence comes from Nitrospinaceae bacterium, assembly GCA_021604505.1. NCBI lineage: Bacteria > Pseudomonadati > Nitrospinota > Nitrospinia > Nitrospinales > Nitrospinaceae > Nitrospinaceae bacterium. The sequence continues at coordinate 582,448 of BQJC01000001.1, forward strand.
AATGGGATACCGGTCAGAAAACCATTTTTCCCGCGAAAATATCCATCGTCACCGAGGACAAGCCCGGGTTATTGGCCAATATCAGCAGCGTTCTGGCCGAATGCGATATCAACATCATTCAAGCCAACGTACGGCAGGGTCCTCACAAACGAGCGTATTTTGACCTTTCAATAGAAATTGAGGACCTGGCTCAACTCAACCGGACCCTGGGAGAGGTTAAAAAAGTAGACGGTATCATTCATCTGGAGAGGGTTAAGGAATACAATAAGAAGAAAAACCTGAGTCAAAATCTGTCTGGAAACCAGGAGGCAGGCGGCAGTGTGGCTGAAGACCTGGAACTGCAGGTCAATTAGACTAACTGGCTTTAGCGACTTTTCCCGCTTTCAAACAGCGAGTGCAGACCTTCATCGTCCGGACCGCTCCTTCATAGACGACGCGCAATTTTTTCAGGTTGGGGTTCCAACGGCGCCGTGTCTTGTTATTCGCATGACTCACATTATTGCCATACATAGGACCCTTATCGCAAACGTCACATCTCTTGGACATCAAACACTCCTTGCAAAAAACGTTGTTTCAAGAAAACGTAAATGCTAACATACCCAGATATGCCGGGCAAGTAAATTAGGCGCCGTATGATTATAAAAAAAGACACTAAAATCAATGAAATAATCAGTGCCTATCCCGATGCCGTCAAGTTTTTTACGGATCTGAATATGAGCTGCAGCCAATGCTTTGCGGTCAATTTCGATACCCTGGAAAACGGAGCCCTCATGCACGGCATGGATGCAAACAAATTGATTGACCAGCTCAACCAGTACCTTTCCAGCCTGCCTGCGCCCACGGTTTCGACCCATCCCAAATAAACGCGCAATTTAAGGACCTAATCACAGGAGGAAGGTTCCCATAGCATTGTTTCGCGGTTTGCGGGACCTGAATGCCCGTTCAAGGATATTTCCAGGGCAATGGATTGTAATGAGGAGATTAGGACTGAAAAGTCAGAGGATCTGCTTTGCGTCAGCCGAGGGAAATGGACTCGGTGATGATATCTTTTAATAATTTGGCGGCGACTTCGCGGCTGTCTACCTGAAAACGGCCTTCTTCGACTTCTTTTTTGATACGTGCGACTTTTTCAGCTTGCGATACATTGGGCCCCTCCTTGACAGAGTTGATGGCGCTTTGAATGGCAACCGCCTCCGCCGAAAAAGCCGTTTTGTCCGATCCCTGAACCGGAGTGGAGGATGAAGAGGAATCTTTATTCCCACTAGCCACAGGTGCCTTATTGGCGACCTTAATCTTATTTTGAATGGCTTTATTTTTTATTTCAGGAATTTCCATCGCTTCAACCTCGACTCAAAAAAATCAAAAAACCAATTATTTCAATAGCTTACAATAATTTTGCCAAATTGTCACCCCAAAGAGGCGAATTTTTCAATAACTAAATGCCTCCTTGCATTCCTATCTATCGGCCAATAGCGGGGAAACTTGAGACCCCAGGCCGCAAATAAATGCATCTGAATTTCTTGATTTTATCTAAAGTAGCGACTATCTAACGGTTTGTCAAGGCGGGAGGCTTCCATTTCCACAATCAAGAGAATTTATTAAGGTTTTACATCAGGAAATCGGCCTCCGGGTCTGAAATTGGGGTAAAATAAACGTTTTTTGGGGTAAAACCATGAAGAAATACCGGAATCCCGTCCCTACAGTCGACATCATCATTCAATTGGGGAAAAACGCCATTGTCCTGATCGAACGGGCCAATCCTCCGCATGGATGGGCCTTACCGGGAGGCTATGTGGACTATGGAGAATCTTTGGAAGAGGCGGCGGTCCGGGAAGCCAAGGAGGAAACATCTCTGGATATTGAGTTACTCAGCCAATTTCACACCTATTCAGACCCACAGCGGGATTCACGCCAGCACAATATTTCCACGGTTTTTGTCGCCAGATCCTCAGGCATCCCAAAAGGAGCGACAGACGCTCGGCGCGCTGATGTTTTTTTTGAGGATTCTTTGCCGGGTCCGTTGGTTTTTGATCACAGCCAGATATTGAGAGACTATTTTCAAGCTGTCCGTGCCAATGAAGGCGCTCAATGGTATGTAAAACGGATCAAACCCTGACTCATCAACCTCATTGGACAGGAAAAATTATATGCGAAGAATTTGGCGACAGGTTTTGTTGATTGGAATCATTGTGTTTCATGGAGCCTCCGACTCCAGGCCCGCTGAAGCGCAAAAATTACAGGATTACTCCCAGATAACCTGGAACTATCTCAAAACGCTCACCGGGTTTGGTCCTAGAAACCCTGGCAGTTCCGGCCATTTCAAAACAATGGAATTGATTAAGCGGGTGGGGGAGAAGTATGCGGATGTTGGAGAAGAGCAAAAATTCTTTTTTCCCTCAGGCGATGGAAATAAGATACAGATGTCCAACTTTCGTTTGAAATTTAAAGGGACACGTAAAGGCCCTCCGATTTTAATTGGCGCCCATTTTGATACCCGGCCCTATGCTGATGAAGAATCGAATCCCGCTTTGCAATCGAGGCCGATTTTAGGGGCCAACGATGGTGGGTCGGGAACTGCGGTACTATTGGCATTGGCGGAATACCTGAAGCAGAACCAGGACCGCAGGTCGGTGGAGCTGGTTTTCTTCGATGGGGAAGACTATGGCAAAAAGGGTTCCGGAGAAAATTTATTGGGATCCACCCATTACGCCGCTCAACTGAGAGAAACCAGTCCCGACAGCTGGCCCTATTGCGTGATCATCATCGACATGGTGGGAGACCGGGACCTCGAAATCTTTAGAGAAACGCACTCCGTAAAAAGCGCTTCCTGGCTGGTGGACCTGATTTTTGGCGTCGCCAAGGAAATGAACGTCCCTCAGTTTATCAACAAAAGCAAATACACTATCTTTGACGATCATTACCCGTTTATCGGGCTTGGAATTCCTTCGGTCCTGTTGATCGATTTCGATTACCCCTACTGGCACAAAATGACCGACACCCTGGACAAATGTTCCCCTGAAAATTTATATGCTGTTTTTTCTGTGGTGGTGGAAGTGCTGGGGAAAATTTAAACGCCATCCGGTTATTTAGCGGGGGCAGTGGACAGCTTGGCGAGTTCTTGTTGCGCTTTCGCATTTTCCGGGTCCATCCGTAAAATGATTTCCAGCTGACTTTTAGCTTCCCGGTTTTCCCCTAAGCGGTGATAAGTTTCGAACAGTTTCCAATGCAAAGTAAAAAAGTCCACTCCCAGTTCCACGGACTTGTCGTAAGCCTTTCGTGCATCTGTAAGCCTATCCAGAGCGAAATAGGAATTGCCAAGGTTGTAATAGGCGATGCCAAATTCCGGATCGAGCCGTATGGTTTTTTCTAGGTGAGGAAGGGCTTCCGCGGCCCGGTTCACCTTGTTGAGAGCGGCTCCCAGATTGGAAAGGGCCTGAATGAAATTAGGATAAACCTGAACGGCGTTTTGAAATTTCTCCACGGCTTTTTCCAGGTTGCCGGTACGGAAATAAAATCCTCCCAGGTTCGACAGCGCTTCCGGAAAATTGGGATTGATCCTGATGATCTTTTCATAGTCGGAGATGGTTTCTTCAATCCGGCCTTGATCGCGTTTTGCAGCGGCAAGGTCATAAAGCGCCAGCACGAAATTGGGATCCTTTTTGAGTACCTGTTGAAAGTGGGTGACCGCGAGATCGAGATCCCCTAAACCGTAAAGCGCGTAATTTCCCCGGTAATACAGAGCCTCCTTGGAATCGCGGTCTTCCTGTAACAGCTGGTCAAAGGTCATGGCCTTCTTATTGTTCAGATAAGGCCGAATCTCATGAATGGGAAGCGCGAGATTGATACCGCGGCCCTCCAGGGTGGCGATACCGACCACTTTATTGTCTTTGTCCAGCACCGGTCCGCCGCTGAATCCAGGTCCGAAAGAGGAAGAGGTGTACAAATAGGAAAACTCGGGGTGGGCCTGAGGGTGAACTCCCAGGATGAAACCATAGGTCTGAAGAAGCAGGCCTTTGGGGCGGCCTTCTTCCTCAGTCACGCTTTGGGACAAATACCCCACCGCGCTGGAATAATCGTACGCCCGAGTCTTCCGAGAGTCCCCGATTTCCAGAGTGGAGTAAACACCGTCCTTGATTTTCAAGATGGCAAAGTCCTTGATGCGGTCTATTTTTAATATCTGCTGAACAGGAACCTGATCGCCGTTTGCGAAAACCACATTCACCGAAGCCGCATCCACGAGCACATGATAATTGGTGATGAGGATTCCCTCCGGCTTGACGACAAAACCTGTTCCCGTACCGAGCGTGTTTCCGGTTCTGTCCTTACAGATGAGCAGGACGATGGCGTTTTTATTGACCTCGTGGCCGAAAGCCTGAGAGCAAAGACTCCAAAACAAAAGCGAGGAAACGGCGAAGACAATGATTTTCTTAAGAAGTGATTTCTCCATGGTAAATGAATGCTTTTAGATCCGCCGTCTGACAGATCAAGGTCTAGAGTTTCCGGACGCTTGTGTGAAAAAACAATTTGGATAAAATTATTTTATAAGCTAAGAACGTGGATTACAACCCATTTCGGTGCCAGGCGGGTTTAGTTTTCCATTGAAAAAAGAGGTTTTAGAAAGGTTCTATAACCAAAAGTTCGAGCTTGTAAACTTGGGTAGACGAATATAAAAGCTCAAAGAGCGGGCAAAAAAATGCCGTCCCGGGTGGGACGGCATTCGATCGTTAGAAGACCTAAGGGTTCTATTTTACGGTAATTTGAATTTCTGCTGTGATCGGAGGATCGTAAGGGACATGGTTTCCTTTAGCGAACAGCGCCCGGATCGTGTGCTTGCCGGCGTCCAACTTTAGCTCTTTGCAGGTGGACCCATCGCCCATATGGACATGCTGAGCATCTTTGGCGATGGGTTTGCTGAGGTCCTTAGGAAGATCAACATTGATCAACAAATGGTGGTGGCCTTTACCTTCATTAGTGCCATTTTTAGCAGGCTCAACCGTAACGCCATGCGTTTCCAAACATACTTTAACAGGGCCAGAAACCGCCGCGCCATTAGGGGGTTCGGTGATTTTAACGGAATTGCCGGCGCAGGCTGAAGAAATGCCAAAAACAAAAAGAATTGCCAAGAGTGTAAGAAATTTAACAGAAATTTTTTGCATGGTGCCAAGACTCCTTAGGTAAATTAGGATTGTTAGGGCCTTCCAACGCGATTGATTCAATCGTATATTTGGACCTTAATTTATATGCAATAGCTCATACTATAAAATATCTTTTGCAAAAGGAACCTTTTAAATTCAAAAATATTAAGAAGTTAACCACTAATACACCCTTTATGGATAGCGAAATTTTTTTCAATTCTATTGAAAGAAAAGACTTTATGGGGGTGAAAAAACGGCTTGGGGTGAAATACTGTGTTCTGGTGGGATGGGGCCACGGGGAAGCGGATAAAAAAATGCTGCTCCGAATCTGCAAGGGAGCAGCAAATCTTTATCTGAATGATTAGAAATTCTATTTTACAGTGATGGTTATCTTATCTGTAATCGCAGGGTCATAAGGCACATGGTTTCCCTTGGCAAAGAGGGCCCGAATGGTATGCTTACCGGAAGACAATTCAATTTTTTTGCAGTTGGAGCCATCCCCCATGTGAATGTGGTTTCCGTCTTTGCCAATAGGTTCCTTTAGATTTTCCGGCAGGTCAACATCCACTAAAAGATGATGATGGCCTTTGCCTTCATTGACCCCCTTTTTAGCAGGTTCAACTTCTAGGCCTTTAACGGCAAGACAGACTTTTACCGAACTCGAAACTGTGTCGCCGTCATTTGGGGAGGTGATCATCACCGTTCCTCCTGCATAGGCCAGAGAAGAAACACCAAAAACAGCAATCAACGTCATCAACCACTTAAAAGGCGATTTATACATGGTGCAAGACTCCTTTAAAAAAAAGTTATTGGAACCTCCAAACGCGATTAACTAAAATGTATATTTGGACCGATAATTTAGACGCAATAACGTATATTATGAAATTCTTTTCCGAAAAGAAACCAGTAAAAATGGCCCGTTTTCGGTTTTCTCAATCGAGAACTTCTGCTCTAGCGACTGGTTTCAAAAGGACGAAGGAAACTCTCCTCAGTATGAGTGATAAGGGAAGAAAGATTTGAGGGAGTTATCTTTGCTCTCATGCAAATAGAAAAAAGTTTGAAAGGGTGGTGCTAAGGAAAAATATCGTTTTAAGGATATGGAAGGGGTTGCACATATTGTCATTAAAAACGGTTCGCGGTGATATTTGGCGCATCTAATAATTAAGCAGGTTTTCTGCTTTTCGGGTAAAGAATATAAGCAGGAGGCCAGAAACCCTACTTTGAAATTAAAAATTGCCGTATTTCCCTTGACATAAAAATGATTGTTAAATAACCTCGATTATTAACCTAAGTGATTTCGACGCATAATAAAGAATAATCAAACAGTTGGAAAAGCATCATCAATTATTCCAGCTGGCTTTTTGAACATATAGGAGGTTGTGATGGTTGTTACAGGAGAATGTAGACTCCTTCACACATGTGAGATGTGTGAATTCAATAATGATACGGATTGTAAAGCCGATAAGAACGAACACAACCGCTGGCTTGTGAATAAGCGGATGAACGATATCAAATTCAAACTGATTGTCGGCAGTAATAAAGGCGGCGTGGGGAAAAGCACGGTCACGACGAACCTGGCAATCGCCCTCGCTGAAAAAGGTTACAAGGTGGGGCTCGCCGATGCCGATTTACACGGTCCCAATGTTCCAAAGCTGTTAAACGCCGAGAATATCCGCCTGAAATCGACAGAAGAAGGGATCGATCCCTACGAGACCCGCAACGGGCTCAAAGTCGCATCCTTAGGGTTTCTGATCGAAGACCCCAACATGCACATCGCCTGGCGCGATGCGGTCAAATACGACTTTATCATAGAATTGCTGGGCAATATCAATTGGGGAAATCTGGATTATTTGCTCTTCGATCTCCCGCCCGGAACCGGAAACGAGCAGATCACCATCATCGACTTTATTGGGGAAGTGGATGGTGCGGTCATCGTCACCACTCCGCAGGATTTGGCTCTCCTGGACGCTAGAAAGATGATTTCTTTTGCCAGAGACAGCAACGTTCCTATTGTGGGTGTTATTGAAAATATGAGCACCCTGACCTGTCCTCACTGCGAGAAAGAAATCGACGTATTTAAAAAAGGTGGGGGAGAGAAACTGGCGCAGGAACTGGTACTTCCTTATTTAGGCAAAATCCCGCTGGATTTGGAAATCACCAAATGCTCGGACAGTGGAGAGCCGGTGGTTTTGTCGAAACCCGATTCTGCCGCCACCAAAGCGTTTCTGCAATTGGCGGAAAACTGCCACAAATTTCTCAATCCAGAAGCCTCAGTCACCGCCGGCTGATTTTCAGTAAACCCGGTCCGCGTATTTTTGGCCGTTTTTTTAAGCTTTTTGGCGCGAAAACACGGGGGGAAATAAAACCACAATCCATTTGCGAAGCCTGCATAAATTAGGGGATAATATGTGTGAAGCCTTTTGAAGAAAAAAGTTGCACCTTTGTCCGGTCGTTAAAATAGTCATTCATGTCGGCAAGGCCGATGGGAAATATTTTTTGGTCTCCATAATAATTCCGGGTTTCGGGATTGAAGTTTTGAGATCGACGTTTAATATTGATTCGAAAGCGGTTTTGGATTGTGACCACTAAAGATTTTAGTTTTATCATGCAGGGCTGTAGACTCCTTACTTCCCTCCTGTTTGCGATTGTGTTTGTTTTTTCTTCGGCAAATTTGTCTGCCGATCCCGCCCCGGTTCAGATCTACACCAACAACCCCATTGTGGCCACCGTTGACGGTGAGTACCTGATGATGGATGATCTGAAAAATGCTCAGATTCATGACGCCATGTCCCAGCTCCATAACATGCAGACAAGAGTTCTAAAGGAAAAAATACTCCAACAGCTTGCTATAAAGCACCCCGAATTTTTAAAAGACGATATTCCCGAAGTGACTGAAAAAGAGATCACCCATTTTTACGAGACCACCCCTGGCGTGAAGCAATTGGGAACCTTTGAAAAAATGCGGGACGAGATTCGTGAATATCTCGAAGGAGCTTACCGGGACACTTACATTAATAAAAAATACCAACATGCGATCGAAAAAAAATGGGTCAAAATTTATTTAAAACCTCCCAGTGAATTTCGCGTAGTCGCGGGGTTGGGAAGCGCCATGTTGTGGAACCAGGAAGCGTCCAAAAAAAATCCGAAGGTTTTTGTCCTTGAATATTCGGACTTTCAATGCCCTTTTTGCAAGCGGGTCCAGAAGACTCTCAAGAGTTTGCGTAAAGTCTATTCCGAAAACGTCCAGTTTGGTTACCGCCATTTTCCTCTGCCGTTTCACAAGGAGGCAAGAAATCTTGCGGAAGTTGTCGAATGCGCGCGCGATCAGGATAAATTTTGGGAACTGCAATCGATATTGTATGAAAAATCCGACGACTCTCAGACGCTCACAGAGACCGAAATTTTGAAATTAGCCAGGCAGGCCGGGGTGAAAAATTTAAAAGAATTTCAGACCTGCTGGAGTGAGAGGAAATACAAAAACCGGGTTTCGGAGGATATACGCGAAGGGGTTCGGCTGGGCATTCAGGGCACGCCAACATTTGTTTTGGGACTTTACGATCCGGAAAACGGGACAGTTTCAGGAGAGATGTTTTCCGGTGCGGTTTCCCAGGACAAGTTTGTGCAAGCCATCGAAAAGTATCTCGCCCTATCGCGTGCCGAGGCAAAACTGGTCCGCTAAGATCTGAATCGATTCCAGCCTATTCTCTATACCTGCGGGGAGTCCGTGCTCATGCGAGGGACCCATATTTTCTTGACCCGCTCTTTTTCCCAAACTACATTGAGCCAAATCGCGAGCCTCTACCTGCTGGTGATAGCCGGTTTGCTTTGTTTGACTTCCTCCGCGTCTGCTTTTCAATCCTTTCACGAGTTTTCCCAATCCAGGAATAATAACCACAATGTCGATGTGGCCGCTTCCACCGTTCCTGCAACCGTCAAACCGGATGAGGATTTTGATCTGCATTTGGAGGTGAAGCTGTCCGAAGGCTGGCACATTTATTCCCTGAAGCCCCAAAGCCAGGATAAAACCCTGGCCACGCAAATTCGTTTCAGTGAAAGCGTCTTTCTGGCGCAAACCCCTTGGGTCGAACCCGAACCCGTCATCACCCTGGACGGGGCTCTGGACAAAGTGGTAAAAGTTCATAAGGATCCAGTTATTCGGTTTCGAAGGAATCTGGTCGTTCCGGGTCATCTAAAACCCGGCACCTACCCCATTTTAGGGCACATCGAGTTTAGGGCATGCGACAACAAGATATGCGCATTGCCTCGAAAGATAGTTTTTCAGACGATACTGCGGGTTCAGCGCACCGGGAACCCTTGATGATTGGCAGGAGAATTCAGGTGACGCATTACTTCCCAATTTGGCACACGATCGCCCAATCCCGCTTCCCAGCACTCTAAATAAGCCTTTTTTCAACACTTTCAAAGATTTTACCCGCCCGGCGAGTGTCAAGATGCTAAAATATATTCAAGCTGAATATCGCCAGAATGCCTTGGCAGTTCCCCATTACCATTGGATTGAATCCCGATCCAAACTAAACAACTATTTGTTTTAATTAGTAGTGTTTTGTTGGCCATTGATAAATGCAAGTGATCACCACACATTTGAATGCCGATTTTGACTGCCTGGCTTCCATGGTAGCGGCGAAGAAATTGTACCCGGAGGCCAAAATGGTTTTTTCCGGTTCCGCCGAAAAAATGGTGAATCGTTATTTGCAGGAAGTGAACCCCGCTTTGGAGATTTCCCGGATCAAGGAAATCGATCTTGACCAGGTTTCATTATTGATTCTTGTGGACACGCAGAACCCGGCCCGGATTGGCGTGTTTCAATCTTTAATCAATAAACCAGGCGTAGAGGTTCACATATTCGACCACCATCCCGATGCAGGACCGGAAGTGCGAGCTGTAAAGTCCATCGTAAAAAAAAGAGGCGCGGCGACCACGATCCTGACGGAAATCCTGGCCGAAAACCAGATCGCTTTAACCCGCGAGGAAAGCACACTCATGGCCTTGGGGATTTACGAAGACACGCATTCCCTGATATCCACATCCACCACGCCGGAAGATTTTCATGCAGTCGCAAAATTAGTTGAATCGGGTGCTGACTTGAATGTGGTCGCCGACTACGTTCAATCCCGGCTAAACCAGGAACAGGTGGATGTGCTCAACGAACTCATCCGCAATATCGAATTTTTGAATATCAATGGAGTTGAGATCGCACTCGCCATGGTCACTTGTGAAGAATTTGTAGAAGATCTGGCCTATGTCGTGCACCGGGTGATGGATTTGGAAAACCTCTCCGCTTTATTGGTGCTCGTTCGCATGGACAAGCGCGTTTATTTCATTGGCAGAAGCCGCAACAAAGCCGTCGATCTCACTCAGGTGGCCAGGGAGTTTGACGGCGGAGGGCACGCAAATGCGGCGTCCGCCAGTGTTCGGGAGATGACTCTGGTGCAGGCCAGGGAAAAATTGTTGAGTGTCCTTGAAGAGAAAGTAGAGCCGCTTTGCAGGGTCAAAGACATCATGCATTTTCCGGTGGTCAGCGTTAAAAAATCGGATTCGATTCATACAGTTGAAAAAACGCTCACGCTGTTTAACCTCAATACGCTTCCGGTGATGGAAAAAAAAGTGCCTGTGGGGTTGATCACCCGGCAAATTGTGGAGAAGGCTCTGCACCACAAACTGGGCAAAACCAGCGCCGATGATTTAATGATCCGGGAATTTTCAGTCACCGCTCCGGATTCTTATTTTCGAACCATCATTCCCATGGTCATTGAAAAAAAACAAAAACTCATTCCCGTGGTGGACGTAAAAACCGGTGAACTTGAGGGGGTCGTCAGCCGGGGAGATTTGCTCCGCGTCTTGCAGGGCGATCTGATTCTCGATGAAAAATCCGGAAAACCGGCAGGGTTCAAGGGAAGGGGAGGGCATAAAAATGTCAAGAGCCTGATGAAAGAACGCCTGGATAAAAAATTGATGGATCTTTTTGAATCCATTGCCAAGGTGGCCGATGGGGACGATTGTTCGGTTTTTGTCGTCGGAGGCTTCGTCCGCGATCTTTTGCTGCGAATCCCCAATCTGGATGTCGATATTGTGGTCGAAGGGGATGGGGTTGGCTTTGCCAGAAAGTTGGCGGATCTGTTGCAGGGAAGGGTGAAAAGCCATGCCAAGTTTGGCACGTCCGTCATCATTCTTGAGGACGGGTTCCGCATCGATGTGGCCACGGCCCGGATGGAATTTTATAAACATCCCGCTGCGCTTCCGACGGTTGAGAAGAGTTCCATTAAAGCAGACCTGTTTCGCCGTGACTTTACGGTCAACAGCCTGGCCATACAGTTGACGGGAAAAGACGCCTTTTCGCTCATGGACTATTTTAATGGCGAAAAGGATCTTAAGGACAAGATGATCCGGGTGCTTCACAATTTGAGTTTTATTGAAGATCCTTGCCGGATCTTCCGTGCCATCCGGTTTGAACAGCGGCACGGTTTTCAAATCGGGAAGCAAACAGAGGCGTTCATGAAGACCGCCGTTAAAAAAAGGCTGGTCGACAAGTTGAGCGGTTCCCGGTTTTTAAACGAACTTGTCTTGATTTTAAAAGAAGGGAATCCGGTGTCCTGCATTCGGCGCATGATGGAGTTTTCCCTGTTTCAATTTATTTCCCCCGGAATGCTTGCGGATGTTTCCAGGGTGAAAGTCCTGGAACGGGTGGGCGAGGTGTTGTCCTGGGCCAAAATGGTGCCTTTTGTAAAATTTCCGGAAGCCTGGTTCATCTATTTTATGGGTTTGTTTTACGATCTGGATAAAAGTGCGTTCCAACTGGCCGTCGAGCGCCTGCGTCTTCCTATGCGATTGCGAAAGCGTCTGGAAAACGATGTGGAGACATGCAGGGAAGCCGTCAAGCGGCTGGCTAATAAAAAACAGATGGCGCCGGGGGAAATTTACGAAATTTTTTCCCAGCTGTCCGCGGAGGCGGTTATTTTCATGTTGACGCTTTTGGCTGACGACCGTGTCAATAATTATGCGACCCTTTATCTCACTCAGTATCACGATCTCGGTAAATTGTCTCTCACAGGCGACGATCTGATACGCATGGGGGTGAAACCCGGTCCCATCTTCCAGACGGTTTTCAAAAACCTACGGGACGCCCGAGTGGACGGTAAAGTGAAAACCAGGCAAGATGAAGTGGCGCTGGTCGAAAAGCATTTTCTTTGATAACTCATGATCGGCGAACCACCATCCGTTCCGTTCCCGTTGAAACCCTTGCTTAAAAATTAAAATGGCCCGCCTGACCCGCCTCCTGGACCGTTATTTCCGGCTGAGCGAAAATCAAACCGACATCGCGACCGAAATGAGGGCCGGAGGAGTCACTTTTTTCACCGCCTCCTATATCATTTTTGTCCAGCCTGCGGTGTTGTCGCAGGCCGGTATGGATTTTGGAGCCGTCATGACGGCCACTTGCATCTCATCCGCCATCGGTTGCCTGATCATGGGGTTGTGGGCCAATTATCCCATTGCCCTGGCACCGGGGATGGGCCTCAACTTTTACTTCACCTTCACGGTAGTGATGGGTCTCGGAATCTCCTGGCAGACGGCCTTGGGAGCCATCTTTCTTTCCGGTGTGGTTCTTATTTTACTCACCGTCACCAAAGTTCGCGAAGCGTTGATCCATATCATTCCAGGCCCTCTGAAATGCGGAATTGCCGTTGGGATCGGGCTTTTTATCACCTTCATCGGTTTTTCCCAGGGAGGGCTGGTGACCGCTCACCCGCAAACTCTCGTGCAATTGGGAGACCTTAAGAGTCTGCCGGCCTTGTTTTCTATTTTTGGGTTGATTCTCATAGGGACCCTTCTGCAGAAAAAAGTCAATGGCGCTATTTTGATAGGGTTGCTGACCCTCAGCATTTTAGCGATTCCCTTTGACATGGTCGAATTTCGTGGATTGGTTTCCACTCCCCCGAGCCTTGAGCCTGTCTGGATGAAACTGGATATTCCTGGAGCCCTGGACCTTGGTCTTCTGACGGTGGCGGCGGTTTTTGTATTTGTCGATCTGTTTGATACCGCCGGGACCCTGGTGGGTGTGGGTCAGCAAGGAGGATTTCTCAAGGACGGAAAATTACCGCGCGCTTCCCGGGCGTTATTGCCCGATGCGGTGGCGACCACAACAGGTTCACTGATGGGGACTTCCACCGTGACCTGTTACATTGAAAGCGCTGCGGGAGTGGCGGAAGGGGGGCGGACAGGTCTGACGAGTGTGACCACGGCGCTGTTTTTTCTGCTGGCGCTTTTCTTTTCGCCCCTTGCGCAAATGATCGGAGGGGGAGTGAATGTGGATGAAAAGACCACTCTCTATCCCATCACCGCTCCCGTTTTGATCATTGTGGGGTGCCTGATGGCGAGGAATCTGAACAGAATCGACTGGCGGCAATGGGATGATTCCCTTCCCGCCTTTCTGGTTCTGGTCGGGATGCCCCTCACCCACAGCATTGCCGATGGGATGGCTCTAGGGTTTATCGCCTATCCAATAATGAAGGTTCTGTGTGGTAAAGCCAAAGACGTTCACTGGGGCATGGTCCTGATCGCACTGCTTTTCACGGCGCGCTATTGGGGTTTATAGACATTCTTTCGAGAGGCTTTTTAGAAGAAAACAGCCTGTGTGGTATACTTTGATCTGCAATACAACGATTCTACTTTTTATGAATTAAAAAGGGGTTCCAGTGGCCAGTGTCGATTATTTGATCAAACAGTTTTTAACTCCGGACCGCAAGCATCTGGATCTCAGCAATCAAAACATCGGCGACAAGGGCGCCGTCACCCTGTCCAAATCCAAAAGCCTGAAAAGGGTCACCAGGCTCAGTCTGCCGAACAACAACATCAGTGACGAGGGAGCGATCGCAATCGCCAATTCGGAGAATCTTAAGAATGTGACCGATCTTGATTTTTATGGCAACGTGATCGGTGACGACGGAGTCAAGGCGATCGCCACTTCTCCTAATATGTCGAAATTGAAAAAGCTGAGTCTCTATGGCAATCTGGTAGAAGATGAAGGTGCGATTGCCATAGCCGAATCCAAAACGTTGTCCAAATTGAAGCATCTTTTCCTGACCTCGAACCGGGTGCGGCGAAAGGGCCTGGAAGCGTTGCTGGAAAATAAATCGCGGACCCGTCTGTGCCGGCTCTACATTGATGACATCGAAGACTTTATGTACCCGGAAGATTTTGAAGACGATGAAGATGCTTCCGGATGGGATGACCTTGAAACTCAAAGCCAAAACTCTGCAAAGGACGATTCTGAAAATTGAGATCCAACATTCGGGAAAAATCTAATCCCATTATCACCCTTCTACTGGTTTTTTTCCTGTGCTGGCCCATGGCTCACGGGCATGCCCAATTTCTTGACCGTAAAAAATCCATCGATTTTGAAAATGTATTCAAACAGGGTTTAAAAAGGGGAGGGAAATACCTCAATTTGAAAGGGAAAAAAATCGGGGACGAAGGGCTGAAACTATTGGGTCAGCAGAAGTGGTTATCGAAAGTCACGAAAATCGATTTGCGGTACAACGATATCACCGAAGATGGCGCGAAAATTCTTGCTGAATTTCCACCGCTTCCCAAACTGAAAGTCCTTATTTTAAGGCATAACTTCCTTGCCGATAACGGCGCGGTCATTTTTGCCAGGAACAAGAACTTCCCTAATTTGGTAGAAATAGAATTGGGATGGAACGAAATCAGGGATGCGGGAGCGGTGGCTTTTGCGGAGTCGAAATCGTTTCCAAAACTGCAGGAACTGGATCTACGAGGTAATTTTTTGTCGGATCAGACGAAAGAGGAATTGAAAAAAACCCTGGTCCACCTGAAATCTCTCCAGCTTTATTGACTGGTTTACCAGCACATAATCCCCGAACGATCTTTAAAACCCCATGACCCCCGATTCTTCGTCGTAGAAAAACTTTTCCCCGTTAGGCCCGTGGTAAGAAATTTCTTTGACTTCCCAGAGGTGTTTCTTTTTAACATCCGCTTCCGCGGCGCGATACCTG
Organism: Nitrospinaceae bacterium; assembly: GCA_021604505.1. Taxonomy (NCBI): domain Bacteria; kingdom Pseudomonadati; phylum Nitrospinota; class Nitrospinia; order Nitrospinales; family Nitrospinaceae; species Nitrospinaceae bacterium. Next base: position 597,614 of record BQJC01000001.1, read on the forward strand.
CCGTTGTCCTCGCGTTGGAGAAGGAGAAACTTATTATTGTTGTTTGATATTATTTGCCAGACGTAGAAATCGCTCTCTACAGTTCCTTTTTCATAATCAATGTTGATGATGTTCATGGACAAAACTCCAAAATAGCGGCAAAAGTTAAAACCTGTATTCTAATAATGAATATTTGCCGCAATTTGCCTGGCTTTGTCAAGTGTTTGCTTTTTGTTGGCGATCGTCAGGTTTTTCAGAAGCATATGGGCGAATTGCAGACTCGCGTCATTTTCCACCTTTTTCCCCTCATTTTCTTTGAAATATTTCCTCAGGTCCGATTCCTGGAGTTGAATGGAAGCGGTCTGAGTTCCTTTCTTGCCGAGGATCACACTTTCCGTTCCCAGGGTTTCTCCAAGGTCGACTTCCTTGACGATCTTTATTTCCGGGACGATGCCGTGCTCGGTGATATCGATTCCGGAAGGCGTGAAGTATTTGGAGGTGGTGAGTCTGAGGCCCGACCCGTCGCTGATCCGGAAAATCGTCTGCACCGAACCTTTCCCATAGGAATTTTCCCCGATGATCAGCGCTTTTCCCGAGTCCCTGAGGGCGCCGGCAACGATCTCCGATGCGCTGGCACTGTGCCGGTTGACCAGGATCACCACCGGCATATGCAAAAGGCTGTTTTTGTACTGGGCGCGGTATTCCTTGTAGTCGCTCTTTCGCCGTCCCTGGGTGTAGACGATCATGCGGCCCCGGTACAGAAAATGGCTGGCGATCTTGACCGACTGGTTCAGCAAACCGCCGGGGTTGTCCCGCAAATCCAGGATGAAGGCTTTGACGCCGTCGGCTTTGGCCTGAGCCAGACCTTCTTTTAATTGATCGTTCGTTTGTTTTGAAAAGCTCGATATTTTGAGATAGCCAATCCCATCATCGAGAGTCTGATAGTTTACCGTTTCTATGGAAATGATTTCCCGGGTCAGAGTGTAGGTGCGGTCTTTATTTTCACTGGGGCGTACCAGAGAAAGGGTCACTTTGGTATTGGGATACCCCCGCAGCGTTTCCGCCAGTTCGTGGATTTCCATTCCCCGGACAATCTGCCCATTCACCTTGGTGAAGATATCCTGAGCCAGAATTCCAGCCCGCTGTGCCGGTCCATTTTTCATGGTTTTAATGACCATGAGTTGATCGTCCTTCTGAGTGACGATCATGCCCAGCCCTCCGTATTTTCCCTCCGTGTCGCGCATGGATTTATCAAAGGCGCTTTTATCCAGGTATTGCGAATAAGGGTCCAGAGAATTCATGATCCCCACCACCGCGGCGGTTTCAAGGTCTTGTTTTGAATACCTTCCCCGTGATTCATCCAGGAGAAAATAATATACCTTTTTGAAAGAGGCCATGTCGTGCGACTGGTCGTAATTCAGGTCGTATTGCACCTCATAATTTCGGCCCTGGATCACCTGGCCGCTTGAGGTTTTTCGAAAAACCAGGTTGTCCTGGCCCGCGGCGGTCAGCATTTCCTCAATGGCGACGGAAAATAACTTTTTGAAATTAGGGGGGTAGACGTATTTTTCAGCGATTAAATCGATGACTTCGTCAAACAGTTCCAGATCATTGTTAAAAAAGCCGGCATGAGCATCCGGAACCATGAGTTTCCCCATTTTGGGCACACCTGCGGGGAAAGCAAAAAGAAAAGTCAATAGAACGACAGCAATTCCACCTACAAGTCTCTTATTGATTGCTCTGGACATAGACATCGATTCCCAATTCAGGCCTCAAAAAACAGCCCTGAGTGAGTGAAATGAACAACCGGCCAAGCGGCTATTTTTTTGTTGATGATTCATTATACCCCAAAACGTCTTGAAAAATAAGGTCTAAATTTTTTGTCATGTCGTCCACACTGCCTTGAGACATGCTCGGAGTCACCTTAAGCACGTCGTTTATGATGAGCGTCGGGGTTTCATTGGCATTGTATCTCTTCGCTAACTCCAGGCATTCTTGGACTTTTGCCTTGATTTTTGGGGATTGCATCCCGGTTTCCATCTCTTTTTCAATGCCGTGGTCCTTGGCCAGAAATTTGATCACTTTTGACTGAAAAATATTTATATTGAGCTTGAAATTGGTGTCAAACAGCTCCTGAGTGAACTTTTCTTCCATTCCCAGCCCGTCGGTAATGAAGTAAGCCATTGATGGGTAAGGGGTTTGATTACCCCAATAGATCGGGAATTTTTTGTGGTGCAACTTATCCTTATACTCTTCCCTGAGCCCTTTGGAGGTTTCCAGAAACCGGTAGCAATGGCCGCAGGAAAAGTTGAAAAACTCCTTTAGCTCAATACTTTGAGCGCCTTTGAGCTTTTCCAGGTCGCCGATCACCTCATAATTGCCACGGATTTTGATGTCAGCAAAGGAGG